>NZ_CP019640.1:815000-977500 GCF_001999905.1 Planococcus lenghuensis | reverse complement strand
AATTCCTCTTTCCAGTCCGTCATAACAAAGGCTTCTGATAAAAATTTTTTTGATTCCATAAAAAAATCGTTTATTTTGTAAGCGCTTCGCTTATAATAACTTTTGTTGTGATTTTATTTTAGGAGGAAAATAAGTTGATTACGTTTCTTGTCTCTATTGCCTTGCTGATTATCGGGTATCTTACTTACGGAAAATATGTTGAAAAGGTTTTTGGCGTTAAAGCGGAACGAAATACGCCGGCCTATACGCTGTCCGATGGCGTGGATTACGTACCGATGAACGAAAAAAAGAATTCGCTGATTCAGCTGCTGAATATTGCTGGTGTCGGTCCAATCTTCGGCCCGATTCTGGGAGCGCTCTACGGCCCTGTCGCTTTTATCTGGATTGTCCTCGGTGCAATTTTCGCCGGCGCTGTCCATGACTACCTTACGGGGATGATTTCACTCCGGAATCGTGGCGCTCACCTGCCGGAGCTGGCGGAAAAGTTTCTTGGAAAAGCATTTCGTCATGTAGTTAATGCTTTTTCATTGCTTCTGCTGATTCTTGTCGGGACGGTTTTTGTCACCTCTCCAGCTGCACTGCTGGCTGATCTGACACCTGGCTGGATGTCAATCGGCCTCTGGATTGCGGTTATTTTTATTTATTATATTTTCGCTACTGTCCTTCCGGTGGATAAAATTATTGGCCGTCTCTATCCATACTTTGGCGCTTTGCTGGTGATCAGCGCTATCGGCATTGGCAGCACCCTGCTGATTCAAGGTCATCCTATTCCTGAGTTGACTCTTACAAATTTGCATCCCGAAGGTCTGCCGATTTTCCCTCTTCTCTTTTTGACGATTTCGTGTGGAGCATTGTCCGGATTCCATGCCACGCAATCACCGATCATTTCCCGAACTACCCAAAAAGAAGGGCAGGGACGCCAAATTTTTTATGGCATGATGATCGCAGAAGGTATTATCGCAATGATTTGGGCCGCTGCTGCCATGTCGATTTTCGATGGCGCGTCGCTCAATGAACTGCTGGCGGCCGGCGGTCCTGCAGGCGTCGTCCGGGAAGTCTCTATGACAACACTCGGTGCAATTGGCGGTACACTTGCAGTTCTCGGTGTTATTGTCCTCCCGATCACTTCAGGAGACACCGCTTTCCGAAGCGCTCGAATGATTGTCGCGGATTACCTGAATGTCGCACAGCGAAAAATCAGCAGCCGCCTCTGGATCGCTGTTCCGATGTTCGCAATTTCCCTTGTGCTGACACAAGTCGATTTCAATTTATTATGGCGTTACTTTTCATGGGCTAATCAGTCGACTGCGATGATCGCCCTTTGGGTGGGAGCTATGTACTTGGCAATTCAAAAGAAAAACTTCTGGATTGCAGCCGTTCCTGCCACGTTCATTACAATGGCTACGTTCACATATATATTAAATGCACAAATCGGTTTTGGTCTGCCGCTTGATATTGCTTACATTGGCGGTACAGTGATTACAGCTGTCATCATTATCGCGTTCTTCTGGGGTCTGAACCGTAAATTGGCGGCGGACAGCAATGGTCAAAAGCAGATTATCCTGGATGACGGACTCGACAGTACACCCATTCAGCAATAAAGCAAAAAATGTCAGCAATGACTTGTACGAAACACTGTTCACTTCATAAAGAACATAAAAAAACGAGCGTGGATTCACGCTCGTTTTTGTTCTGTATTATTTTCCATACAATCGGAACACACACCGTATACTTCCATTCTGTGTGAATTAACTTGAAAACCTGTGACATGCGAAGCCAATTGTTCCACTTCATTGAGACCTGGGTAGTGGAAGTCGACAATCTTTCCGCAATCATTACAGATGATATGGTAATGATCATGTGTAACAAAGTCAAAGCGGCTGGAAGAATCACCATACGTCAGCTCTTTTACCAATCCGGCTTCACGGAAGACCCGCAGGTTATTATAAACAGTGGCTACACTCATATTTGGAAACGTTTTTTCAAGCGCACGATAAATTTCATCAGCTGTTGGATGCGTCATTGTATGAATCATATATTCCAAAATCGCATGACGTTGGGGAGTGATCCTTACGCCTGTCGATTTTAACGTATCCAGCGCATTTCTCAATTGCACTTCAGACACCGCCCTGCACCTCATTTCGAAAGGTTCTCTACTTTATAATTGTTATAATAAGTGTAGCGGAGAAAAGTGCATAGTGTCAAGAAATTAACAGATGATGGATTAGCTATGCAGGCCTTGTTCTGTCTGCTGTAGCCTCATATTTATAAATCTGGCTGCAACAAACAAAAAATCAGACAACCGGTTCAAGTAAGCCAGTACATTTGGCCGGATATGTTCGCCTGTTGAAATCGCCGCCCGCTCCGCTCTCCGCACTATAGTACGAGCCACATGAAGGCCGGCACCTGCCGGATGGCCGCCTGGCAGCACAAAGTTTTTCAGCGGTTCCAATTGGCTGTCATAATGATCAATCCATTTTTCAAGATTATCGATGTCTTTTTCCGTTAATTTCCATTTAACTTCTTTTCCAGGAGGAGTTGCCAATTCAGCTCCGACATGAAATAACATGGTTTGTATTTCATGAAATATCCGCTCCAACTCTTCTTTTTCATTGAACGTTTCATTGTGTAAATGAGAAATTGCCAAACCGATTGCTGAGTTTGCTTCATCACATGTACCATACGCTTCGACCAGGACATCGTTTTTCGCAACACGTGACCCGTATATAAGCGAAGTCGTGCCTTTATCGCCGGTCTTTGTATAGATTTTCATGTCAATATCCCCTTTCCAGATTCACGATATTGGTGAAATCGCGTTTGCCTTTCAGCCATTTTTTCAAGTTCGGAATGAAAATATCGAGTGACCGCTCCACATATTTAGTGGAATGGCTTGAAACATGGGGAGACACAATCACGTTATCCATTGTCCAAAACGGGTGATCTTTCGGAAGCGGCTCTGTTTCAAATACATCCAATACTGCCCAGCTGATCAGCTTTTCTTCAAGCGCATGGATCAGTACCTGGTCAGACACGAGATCCCCCCGCCCGAAGTTCATGAAAACCGCATTATCTTTCATCGCATAAAAATGGGCTTCTGTCAGTAAATGACGGGTTTCCGGAGTGCTTGGCAACACTGAGATAACTACGTCAGCCTCCGGAAGAACTGCCATTAATTCCGGATAGGGCACCGTTTTTTCCATGAAATTCGCATTATTACCCGAGCGGTTGCAGCCGATTGTCCGCACACCGAATGCCTGCAGCAAGCGGCCGATTTCACTGCCGATGGCGCCCGGTCCAAGAATGAGCGCCGTGCTGCCTGCCAGCTCTGTAGCTCCGCTCTTCCGGTTCCATTCTCCTTTCCGTTGCTGTTCATAAATGAAAGGTAAAGAGCGTTTCAATGCCAGGAGATGCGCAAGAACAGATTCACTCATCGGTGTTTTATGGATTCCACGGACATTTGAAACGGTGATACCCTTCTTTTGAATAGTACTGGCCGGCATTTTTTCAATACCTGCACTCGCCACCATGATCCACTTCAGTTTCTTGGCGCGATCAATGTCTTTCTCTGCTAAATCTTCTCCATAGGTAACGATGATTTCCGCTTCTTCCAGGCGGCTTTTATCATGATATGTAAAAAGAAAGGTTACATCCGGGAATTCATCCAGCAGCCGCCGCTGCTGCTGTTCTTTGGGCACAAACGTGAACAGGACGATTGTTGATCGTTCTTTTGTCATTGCTCTTGAACAGTCCGCAGTGTTTCCAATACTTCACGGATGTGATTCTCCACGTTTACTTTCCGCCATTCCCGGATTATGGTACCTTGCAGATCAATCAGAAAGGTCGAACGCTCAATGCCCATGTACTTCTGCCCGTCCCGGTTCTTTTCCACCCATACGCCATAGTCTTCAGATACACGGTGATTGGAATCAACCAAAAGTGAAAAAGGCAGCCCATGCTTCTCAATGAATCGGGTGTGATCCTCCGCTTCATCCGGACTAACGCCGAGTATGACGGCATCCAATTGCGAGAAGTCCTCTGCTGCATCCCGGAAATCGCAGGCTTCCGTTGTACACCCCGGCGTCATATCTTTTGGATAAAAGTACAAGACCACATACTTCTCTCCGGCAAAGTCTTTCAGTGAAATTTGTTCCCCTTTTTCATTTGCCAGGTTAAAATCCGGCGCTTGCTGCTTTTCTAAATTTGTCAAAATCTTCACTCCCTCTCTTGCTTCTTATCGTACCGGACACTTTGCTTTCTTTCAATTTCTTTGGCGTATGGCACTGATTTTGTCTAGAATAGATAATGGAGAACCAATAATGAATTGATCTGTTACAGGCATCCAGAAGGAGGACATCCAGTGAATCACACGAAATCAGAACAACTGCATCAGGAAGCACTTGAACATATCGTCGGCGGGGTTAACAGTCCGTCCCGATCATATAAAGCTGTGGGCGGCGGGACGCCTGTTGCGATGGAACGTGCGGAAGGCGCTTACTTTTATGATGTCGACGGCAATCGGTATATCGACTATTTGGCCGCATATGGACCGATCATTACCGGGCATGCCCATCCGCATATCACCAAGGCCATTTCACAGGCAGCGGCTGATGGTGTATTGTATGGCACACCGACAACCCACGAAGTAACGTTCGCCAAAATGCTGAAGGAAGCCATTCCAGGAATGGATAAAGTCCGTTTTGTCAATTCCGGCACAGAAGCGGTTATGACGACGATCCGTGTAGCCCGCGCCTATACCGGCCGGTCGAAAATCATGAAGTTTGCCGGCTGTTATCATGGACATTCTGATCTTGTGCTCGTTGCAGCGGGATCTGGACCGGCTACACTCGGAACACCCGATTCTGCTGGCGTTCCGCCGTCCATCGCACAGGAAGTCATCACAATCCCATTCAATGATCCGGCAGCTTATAAGGAAGCAATGGATAAATGGGGGGAAGATCTCGCTTGCATACTCATTGAACCGATCGTCGGCAATTTCGGCATTGTGGAACCGAATGAAGGGTTTCTGGAAACTGTGCATGCTGAAGCGGAAAAATACGGAACATTGACTATCTATGATGAAGTCATTACCGCTTTCCGTTTTCATTACGGCGGAGCGCAGAACCTCCTTGGCTTTACGCCCGACCTTACAGCGCTGGGCAAAATTATTGGTGGCGGATTGCCGATCGGCGCATACGGCGGCAAAAAAGAAATCATGGATACGGTTGCACCGCTTGGACCCGCTTACCAGGCGGGGACCATGGCAGGTAATCCGGCTTCGATCCGGGCCGGCATCGCTTGTTTGGAAGTACTGAAGCAGCCAGGCGTTTATGAGGAACTTGACCGACTCGGCGGTTTGCTCGAAGATGGTATATTGAAAGCTGCAGCCCAAGCAGGTATTCCTATTACCATAAACCGGCTGAAGGGCGCCCTGACCGTTTACTTTACGAATGTCAAGGTTGAAAACTACGAACAGGCGGAAGCGACTGATGGGGAATTGTTCGCCCGCTTTTTCCGTCTTATGCTTGAACAGGGAATCAATTTGGCTCCTTCCAAGTACGAGGCTTGGTTTCTGACGACCGCCCATACGGAAAAAGATATATCTGTCACACTTGAAGCTGTGCGGCAGGCTTTCCGGCAGCTGGGCGAATGAGTCACGGAAAGGAGGCACACAACCGATGAAATTGGGGGCACGTGTTCTGAAGACCGGCATAGCAGTCTCACTCGCTTTATATGTAGCCGAACTGCTCGGTCTTCCCGCTTCATTCTTTGCAGGAATCACAGCCATCTTTGCACTGCAGCCATCCATCTACCGTTCATTTCAGACGGTGATTGAGCAAGTGTATTCAAATATAATAGGAGCTGTGATTGCCGTTCTGTTTGTGCTGACACTCGGTGCTCATCATATTTCTGTAGGATTTGCCATCGTACTGACCATTCTGATCATGCTGCGGCTTAAGATTGATAAAACGATTCCATTGGTACTGGTCACGATCATCGCGGTCATGGAGGCGCAGCAGGAAGATTTCCTGACGTTTGCAGCACTTCGCCTTGCGACCGTATTAGTCGGTGTTCTTTCTGCCTTTATCGTGAATCTCATTTTCTTGCCGCCGAAGTATGAGACGAAACTGTTTAAGTCCATTAATGAAGTGAGTCAGGATATTATCCGCTGGGTGCGCATTTCCATCCAGCATACATCCACCCATACTGCGCTGAAAGAAGACATCGACAGGCTATCCGATCAGCTGATTAAAGTGGATCAGTGGTATTCATTTTACAAAGATGAACGAAGCTATACGAAAAAACAGCAATACATCAAGGCCCGGAAATTGGTTCTGTACCGGCAGATGATTGCTACGGCCAAGAAAAGCCATGAAGTATTGAAACGGCTGCATTATTATGAAAATGAATTGATGCAGCTGCCGGAGCATTTCCATATGATGATTGAAGATCGGCTGGAACGGCTGGCGGCGTTTGAAGAGCGCCTGCATATGAAATACGTCGGCAAAATTAGGCCAGAAACTGGCGATTTATCCGATAAGGATGCACATTTGAAACGGCAGGAAGTCATGGATGTGTTCGTTAAAGAAATCAGCATTGCACAAACTGAAGAAGAACAATTCTCCTCCTATCATCTGCTTCATGTCTTATCGGCTCTCCTGGACTATGAGGAGCAACTGGAACATCTTGATTTACTCATCCTGGCATACCAGAGTTATCACAGTGAAGAAATTGAAAACGGATTAGCGAGTATTATTTAAATTAATGAAAAGAGGCTGTTCCAGAAGGTCACGAAAAATGACTTTGGAACAGCCTTTTTATAATATATGGTATTTCATTTCCCGAAGAATTCATTCAAATCCACCTGAAAGGCAGGAGCATCACACAGAACGCCGTCTTTTATGAATGATGCAGCAGGTGTGACGTGACTCCTCACAGCAATAAAAACGGGCAGAGAAAAATCAATGATTTTTCTCTGCCCGTTTGGATTTCAAGGTTAATGGAACAGCCCCATTTCTTGAGATCATGATTTCATCCGCGGGTCAAGTGCATCCCGGAGTCCATCTCCCATCAAGTTAAAACCGAGCACTGTCAGCATAATAGCAAGTCCCGGGAAAATCATGGTCCATGGAGCAGTAGTCAAAAATGTCCGGGCATCCGCAAGCATCTTACCCCATTCCGGTGCCGGAGCTTGAGCACCTAAACCAAGGAATCCAAGAGCAGCAGCTTCAATGATTGCTGTTGCGACCGCCAATGTGCCTTGCACGATTACCGGCGCCATCGAATTCGGCAGAATATGCGAAATCAGAATTCGGGCATCTTTCATACCGATGGCTCTTGCTGCTGTGATGTATTCATCTTCCTTGATACTAAGGACTTTTGAACGGATGAGACGGCCAAAATTCGGCACGTTGATGATGGCAATGGCGATCAAAGCATTGCGCAAAGAAGGCCCAAGAACTGCAACAACTGCAATTGCGAGCAGGATACTCGGAAAAGCCAGCATAATATCAAAAATACGGGAAATGATGGTATCTACCCACCGTCCGTAATAACCGGCGAGAATTCCAAGGATACTGCCGATAATCGATGAAGCGACAACTGCCAGGAACCCGACAGTCAGGGAAATTCGTGCTCCATAGACAATGCGGGATAGAATATCCCGGCCGAAATCATCTGTTCCAAACCAATGTTCAGCAGAAGGAGGCAGGAGCCGTTCTCCAAGTTTTTGTTCATTGATGCCCTCAGGCACAAAGAGCGGACCTACGATCGCCAAGGCGACGAAGAACAGCACGATTCCCATTCCGACAAGCGCAATTTTACTTTTGCGGAACCCTCGCCATGCTTCCACCCATGGACCCGGCACTTTCTCTGATTGTACTTTTTCATTAACAGGTGCTTCAGTCAACGTCTTCCCCTCCTTCTTAATCGTATTTAATGCGCGGATCCACCGCACTGTAAAGTAAGTCGACAAACAGGTTAATCATAACGAAGATAAACGCTACGACCAAGATACCTGACTGGATTACCGGATAGTCCCGGAATCCGATGGCTTCATAGATGTAGCGGCCAATTCCTGGCCATCCAAAGATTGTTTCAGTCAAAATCGCTCCGCCGAGCAGCAGCCCCATCTGAAGGCCGATAATCGTCAGAACCGGAATGATCGCATTTTTCAAAGCATGTTTATAAACGACCAAGAACATCTTCATGCCCTTTGCACGTGCTGTCCGGATATAGTCCGCCCGCATGACTTCAAGCATGCTTGATCGGGTCATCCGTGCAATGATGGCCATCGGAATTGTTGCAAGCGCTGTTCCCGGAAGGATTAAGTGCCGGAAAACAACAGTCAATTGATCAAAACGGCCAGTAATAATCGTATCGATTATATAAAAATGCGTAATCGCTTCAACGGGATCCCTGACATTCTCACGGCCAGTGGTCGGCAGTACGCCGAGTTCGATAGAGAAAATCCACTGGTTCATCAGGCCAAGCCAGAAAATCGGCATAGAAACACCGACCAATGCCAACACCATCGCTGTGTAATCGAACCAGGAATTCTGGAACCATGCTGAGATGATCCCTGCATTCACACCTAGAATAACAGCAATGATAATAGCGAACATCGACAATTCAATAGTCGCTGCCAAGTACGGCCAAATTTCTTCTACTACCGGTACCTGAGTTCGAAGGGAATTCCCCAAATCACCGGTTACCAGTCCTACTAAGTATTCGAAATACTGAATATACCATGGATCATCCAATCCCAATTGCGCCCGAAGTGATCGGACTGCTTCTTCTGTCGCCTGCTGTCCTAAAATAACTTGGGCGGGATCTCCGGGAATCGCCCGAATAATCATAAATACGACAAACGTCATACCGAGCAAAACCGGAATCAGCTGCATAAGACGTCTTCCTGCATAATTCAGCATCGCTCTCACCTCTCAATCTCATGCATTATGTAATGTAAAAACCAAAAGAAAAGGGAGAGAAATCGCACTGACTTCTCCCCCGGGAAAATCACTCAAATGCTACATTGTCCAGTTTGTCTGAACCTGTCGGATGCGGCGTGTATCCTGTGATATCCGCATCTCCAGCAATGAGCGGTGTAGAATGTGCAAGTGGTACCATTGGTGCATCTTCATGGATGATTTCCTGCGCCTGTCTGTACAGCTCAGCCCGCGCTTCTTCATCCGTCTCTGTCTGCGCTTCAATCAGGATATCGTGCAATTCCTGATTTTCATAGCGAGTGTAGTTGTTGGAACCGATATTGTCCTGATCCAAAAGCACATACAAGAAGTTATCAGCATCTCCATTATCCCCAGTCCAGCCGAGAAGGAATGCATCTGCTTCACCATTTTTAGCTTTTTCCAAATACGTTGCCCATTCAAATGAAACAATTTCAGCTGTAACACCAACGTCAGCCAGGTTAGCCTGAATTGCTTCTGCTACCTTCTGACCATCCGGCATATATGGACGTGGTACAGGCATTGCCCATAATTCCATTTCAAATCCGTCCGGATATCCAGCCGCAGCCAACAATTCTTTCGCTTTTTCAGGGTTGTACGTGTAATCTTCAATTTCATCATTATATCCGCTGATGACCGGTGGCAGTGGATTCTTTGCTGTTTCAGCATACCCTTCAAAGAATGCATCTACAATCGCCTGTTTATCAATCGCATAGCTCAACGCCTGACGAACAAGCGGATCATCGAACGGTTCACGTGTAGTCGTGAACCCAAGGTAGCCAATGTTCATAGATGGACGCTCCCAGAGCTGAAGTTCTGGTTCATCTGCAATTGTTGCTGCGTCAGCCGGGTTAATGCCGTCTGCCAAATCGATTTCTCCAGAGAGAAGGGAATTCAGTCTAGCTGAGTTATCCGGAATTGCCCGGAAAATAATGCGTTCCAGATTCGGGAGACCTTCCTGCCAATAATCTTCAAAACGTTCTACAGTCACTGTATCATTCCGCTGCCATTCAACAAATTGGAATGGGCCTGTCCCAACAGGATTGTTGCCGAACTCTTCACCCAATTCTTCAAATGCAGTTGGTGAAGCGATACCGAATGGGCTCATCGCCAAATTTTTCAGGAATGGTGCAGAAGGTCGTGTGAGTTTAAATTCGACTACATGGTCTTCTACCGCAGTAACCGATTCGATGATATGGCCCGGTTCACCTGCATAGCCTCCAAACATTGATGAGTAGTACGGAGCGCTGTCTGCGTCTCCTGCTGCCCAACGCTCGAAGTTCGCAACAACTGCATTCGCATCAAATTCTGTTCCATCATGGAATAAGACGCCTTCACGAAGATCAAATGTATACGTCAGGCCATCCTCAGAAATTTCCCAAGACTCAGCAAGTCCGTTGTTCTCTGGCACTACGTCTGTGTCCTGCTCGCCAAAATTAACGAGTGTTTCAAAAATGTTCTTTGTTACTTTGAACGATTCTCCGTCTGTCGCGCCAATCGGGTCGAGCGTTACAGAATCGCCCCCACGACCGAAGATCAATGTATCTTGGACTTCTTCTTCCACTGCTTCGCCTTCGTCGCCTTCTGCAACATCTTCTTCACCTGAGGAACAGGCTGCAAGAATTGTTGTTAGAGCGAACAGCATCATCAGTACTAAAGACCATAGCTTTTTCCCACTCAATTTGACCCCTCCATTTTCTTTTTGCTTTATTATCATTGCGGCCTTGATGCCTCATAAAGGTGGCAGGCTGCATAATGACCTTCTTCAACTTCCGCGAACTTCGGGATAACTTTTTCACAAATATCCATCTTAAATGGACAGCGTGTATGGAACCGGCAGCCGGACGGCGGATTCGCCGGGCTTGGGATATCCCCTTCAACCACAATCTGCTCCCGCACAAAATCAGGATCCGGAACTGGAACAGCAGATAAAAGTGCCTGCGTGTACGGATGCAGCGGCTTTTCATACAATTTTTCACTCGACGCCATTTCCGCCATATTTCCAAGATACATGACGCCCACTCGGTCACTGATATGGCGGACCACACCAAGATCGTGGGCGATGAATATATAGGTCAGTTTCAGTTTCTGCTGCAGTTCCTGCATTAAATTAAGCACTTGCGCCTGAATGGAAACGTCGAGTGCTGATACCGGTTCATCCGCAATGATGAGCTTTGGATTTGTCATCAGTGCCCGGGCGATGCCGATGCGCTGACGCTGACCGCCCGAGAATTGATGCGGGTAGCGTTTCGCATGATAACTGCTGAGTCCGACGGTTTCCAGCAGTTCATATACTTTTGCTTTCCGGTCCTTCGGATTGCCGATATTATGGACATTCAGCGGCTCCATCAGAATCTTTTCAACAGTATGCCGCGGATTCAGAGAAGCGTAAGGGTCCTGGAAGACCATTTGGATATCCCGTCGCATCTTTCGCATCTCTTCTTTGGATATGGCTGTCAGTTCCTGGCCATTAAAATATACATTGCCTTCAGTCGGCTCAAGCAGCCGCATGAGCAAACGGCCTGTCGTGGACTTACCGCAGCCCGATTCACCTACAATGCCAAGGGTCTCCCCTTCATTCACATAAAATGAAACATCGTCAACGGCTTTCACATAATTATGGACACGGCCGAAGACGCCCGAATGGATCGGGAAGTACTTCTTTAATCCCTCAACTTTTAACAGGGGTTCTGTCATTTGCGTCTACCTCCTTCGGATCATATAAGAAACAGCGTGACCGATGATCCGAGGCAGTATCATACAGCGGCGGCGTTTCAGTTACGCAGCGATCCCAAGCATGTTCACAGCGGGGAGCGAACGGACAGCCCGTCTTGATGGATCCGGGCTTTGGCACATTTCCGGGAATCGAATACAAGCGGTCTTTCTTGAAACGGGTATCCGGTACAGAAGCAAGCAGCCCGCGGGTGTATGGATGCTGCGGATCTTTAAATATCGTGTCGACCGGTCCTTCTTCAACAACCCGGCCGGAATACATGACAACAACCCGCTGACAAGTTTCTGCTACTACGCCCAAATCGTGTGTAATCAGAATAACAGCGGTTCCGAGCCGTTCATTCAACTCGCTCATCAATTTAAGAATTTGGGCTTGAATCGTTACATCAAGTGCTGTTGTCGGCTCATCCGCAATCAGCAGTTTCGGCTCACAAAGAAGTGCCATTGCGATCATCACCCGCTGCCGCATTCCGCCTGACAATTGATGAGGATATTCACCCATCAATTCTTCTGCCCGCGGAAGCCCGACCAGCTGCATCATTTCAATTGCTCTTGCATGAGCCTGCCTTTTCGACCAGTCTTTCCGATGAACCAGAATTGCTTCCTTCAGCTGATTCCCAATTTTAAAGAGCGGATTCAGCGAAGTCATCGGTTCCTGAAAAATCATTGCAATATCATTTCCGCGGATTCCCCGCATTTCTTTTTCGCTTGCTTTTGTCAAATCCGTATTTTGAAATAGAATTTCGCCGCCTGTGATTTTTCCTGGCGGACTTGGCACGAGCCCCATCACCGATAAGGACGTCACGCTTTTTCCACAGCCTGATTCTCCGACAATTCCAAGCACTTCGCCTTCGCGCACGTGGAAGTCGATGTCGTTAACAGCCGGGATTTCCCCGTCATCTGTGAAAAAGGTAGTTCTGAGTCCTTTCACATCCAGCACTTTCTGGCGTTCAGCCATGCCGTTTCCCCCTTTTCACTTTCTATTATCTGAAATTTTCATATGATTCTTATTATACAGCGAATTAGTATTGATTCAATAGCTTTTACCGAAATACCCATTTGTTTTCAAAAAGACAGAAAAAAAGACCCCCGCTGCCGGAAGGTCTTTTTCAGTCCAGACTTAATTGCTGCACCTGAAATAAATTATAGTATGCACCCTCTTTTTTCATGAGTTCTGCATGCGACCCTTGTTCTACCACACGTCCTCTGTTCACTACCAAGATTTGATCTGCATGCGTAATTGTTGATAACCGGTGTGCCACAATCAATGTTGTTCGGTCGCGTGCCAGCCGGTCAAGCGAATCTTGGATTAATGATTCGCTTTCAAGGTCCAATGCGGAAGTCGCTTCATCGAGAATCAGGATTGGCGGATTCTTCAGGAACACACGGGCAATCGCCACCCGCTGCTTTTGGCCGCCGGATAATTTAACACCGCGTTCACCGACCAATGTGTCATACCCTTCCGGAAGTTCTTCGATAAAATCATGTGCATTGGCCGCTTTCGCTGCAGCGATTACTTCTTCATCTGTCGCCTCCGGTTTCCCCATTAAAATATTGGACTTCACCGAGTCACTGAACAGAATGGAATCCTGCAGCACAATGCCGATCTGATCCCTCAGTGTTGTTGTCGTGATGCCCCGGATGTCCTGGCCGTCCAGGAGAATCTGTCCTTCCGTTACATCATAAAACCTTGGAATCAGACTGATGATCGTTGACTTTCCGCCGCCGCTCATACCGACAAATGCCACTGTCTGTCCCGGCTTCACAGCAAAATTCAAATCACGCAGCACTTCAGTGCCTTTTTCCTCGTAGCTGAATGCCACGTCACGGAACTCCAAATTGCCTTTTGTTGTCCGGATGTCTTTTGCGCCCGGCCGATCTTTTACATCATATGGTTCATCCAGCAGTTCAAACACCCTATCCATCGATGCAATGGACTGCACGAGCGTGGTTGATGAATTGACGAGGCGGCGCAGCGGACTGTACACCCGCTCAATATAGGCGACGAATGCCACCATGGTACCGACTGACAAGCCGCCGGTGATCACTTGATAACCTGCATAGCCAATAACCAGCAGCGGCGCTACATCAGTTATTGTATTCACCACTGCGAATGCCTTGGCATTCCATTTTGTATGATCGATCGCTTTTTCCAGGAATGTATTGTTGGTCTTATCAAAAATCGTCTGCTCTGTGTCTTCCAATGCGAAACTTTTGATGATGCTCATTCCCTGGACCCGTTCATGCAGGTAACTTTGAACTCCCGCCAATGCTTCAGAGCGCTGGCGGGTAAGATTCCGAAGCCGGCCGAAAAAGTACTTTACACTGAATGCATAGAATGGAAACACAAGCAATGTCACAATGGTCAGAGATACATCCAGCGTCAGCATAATACCGATTGCAATTAAGATTGTGGCCAGATCAAGCCAGAGATTCATGAGCCCGGTCATGACAAAATTCTTCGTCTGTTCCACATCATTGATCACACGGGAAATCACTTCACCGGCACGTGTATTTGAATAATACTTGAGACTGAGCTGCTGAAGATGGCCGTATGTCTCCTGCCGGATATCGTAGAGAATTTTATTACTTACATACTGGGCATAGTACTGCCGAAAATATTCAATTGGAGGCCGGAATATAAAAAACACAACAGCTGTGCCGCCCAGCCACCAATACAGCTGTTTCAATTTTTCCTGGTCTGTCAGCGTCTCTGCTCCAATGATATCGTCGATAACGATTTTAATCAGCAGCGGAATAAACAGCGGAATCGCGAATTTCAGGATTCCGACAGCCAGCGTCAGGCCGATCTGCCCATAATACGGTCTGACAAAACGCATATAGCGTTTCATCACATTCATCTGTCTACCGCTCCTTTCCGTACAAAACGAAAAACCTGTTGACTGGCAACAGGCTTTTCGTCATTCACGAATTCGGTACCTTTTATGGAATTGGTAGCGATTCGTCCAAACTTCGATAAAATCCGGCGCAAATGGCCCTTTTCTTTGCTGAATCCAGCCGATCAGCTTGTCGACATTGCGGTATAGAATCTGATCGATCACGTCAGGATAGCCCATTTGCCGCTTATGTTCTTCAAACTCGTCTTCATCGAGCAGCGTGTAAGACATATCCGGGAATACTTTCACATCCAGATCATAATCAATGTACTTCAATACCTCATTACTGTATACGAAAGGGGAACTGATATTGCAATAGTAATACACTCCATCTTCCCGGAGCATGCAGATAATATTGAACCAATGCTCTGCGTGAAAATAGACGATCGAAGGTTCACGGGTCAGCCATGTCCTGCCATCTGATTCAGTGACAAGTGTCCGTTCATTTCCGCCGATCACGATATTACGGGTTCCTTTCAACACAGTCGTCTCTTGCCAAACGCGGTGGATCCGGCCATTGTGCTTGTAGCTGTGGATTTGTATCGATTCTCCTTCTGCAGGAACTTCTATCATACGACAACCCACCTTTTCGTCCACGCACACTGTTGATTTCCCTGTTTTTCGTATGGGGATTCGGTTAATTTACTCAGTATACTCATACCCCAACTTATCACAGTTCAACCTGTCCCTGCAACGACCTTACATCAGGACAGAACGGCCGCCATCCACAATAATTGTCTGTCCCCGAATCATATCCGCCTTATCAGACAGTAGAAATAATGCTGCGTTGACCATGTCTTCGATTTCCACCATCCGGCCGGCCGGCGTATGTTTTCGGGCATCTTCCAGCAAGTCTTCACGGTTTGGGAAATGTTTCAGCGCGTCCGTATCGAGCGCACCACCTGATACCGTATTGACGGCAATGCCCTTCGGAGCCAGTTCAACTGCCAGATAGCGGGTAAGTGACTCCACTGCAGCTTTTGACACCCCGATTGTCGTATAGTTTTCAAGATAACGGATGGAACCGAGCGAAGAAATGCCGATGATCTTCCCGCCTTGGTCCATCAGTTTGGCCGCTTCCTGTGCGCCGAACAGCATCGCTTTTGCATTAATGTTCATCGTCCAGTCCCAGTGCGATTCCTCAAGTTCCATGACAGGACGCAATACCCCTGAGGCTGCATTGGAGACGAAGACGTCCAGCCGGCCGAATTCTTCCCGTACCGTTTCAAACATCGACCGCAGTTTTTCCACATCGCCGACGTTCGCCCGGACAAGCACCGCTTTACGGCCGAGCGCTTCAATTTCTTTTACCGTTTCAAGCGCAGCTGTTTTGCTGCGCGCGTAATTGACCGCTACATCGTAACCTTCCCGCGCCAGTGCGATGGCGAGTGCCTTCCCGAGTCCCCGGCTGCTGCCGGTGACAAGTGCTGTCTTTTGTTCTGTCATTCCAATACCCCTCTCACTTTTAACGCCTCAATCATTTTCTTCATCGGGTTTGCCATTGGAAGTTCATGCATTTCCCGGACGGTGACCCATCGCATCCCGTTCGGTGCCTCCATGTTTTTTCCACCGGCAATGAACCCTTCCACTTCCCATGTTATATGAGAAAATATGTGTTTGAAAGAAATAACTTTTTCAGCCTGATCCACGTCTCCTTTTAAAACAGCAGTAAGGATCTCTTCCGCTTCAGCCGGCAGTAGATCCGCTTTCGCCTCCAGCAGCGGGAACTGCCACATGCCGGCCAGCAGCCCTTGTGCCGGCCGCTGTTCAACAAGGAATTTATCTTCTTGCCGGATGGCAGCCATCAGGAATGAAACGGATTTATTCTTTTTCGCTTTCGTTTTTACCGGCAATTCATTCTGCCGCCCTTCATGGAATGCCGCACAATGTTCCCGTACCGGGCACAGCAGACATTTCGGGGTCGTTGGCGTGCAAATCAGCGCGCCCAGTTCCATCAGCCCCTGATTGAAAGAAGAAGGATCTTCATGGCTGATCAATTGCATGACTGCTTCTTCAAACCGCTTGCGCGTCTTCGGTTTCGCAATATCTTCTTCAATCAGCAAAATTCGCGACAAAACACGCATGACATTACCGTCAACCGCATGCTCCGGCACACCATAGGCAATACTGAGAACCGCGCCGGCTGTGTAAGGTCCGACTCCTTTAAGCGCAGAAATGTCTTTTCGTGTATCGGGAACAGTCCCCCCATACTGTTCTGACACTTCCCGCACACCCGCCTGGAGGTTACGGACACGGGAATAATAGCCGAGCCCTTCCCACGCTTTCAGAATCTCCTGTTCTTCTGCTCCCGCCAGCGCTTCGAGTGTCGGGAATTTTTCTAAAAACCGGTTATAAAACGGGATGACCGTATCCACACGTGTTTGCTGGAGCATGATTTCCGATACCCAAATCCGGTACGGATCAGCTGTCTGCCGCCATGGTAAATCCCGTTTTTCTTCCTTGAACCAAGTAATAAGATCATGTTGAAATTGCTGGATGTTCAATTTGATACTTGTTTCCTCCTGACTTGCCGATTATTTGGCCCCGACTGAGGGTATATACTATAATGATGACTACACCAATTGAAGGGGCTGAAGCTATGGATACAGGAACACATATCGTGATGGGCATTGCACTTGGCGGGCTTGCTCTGGTTGATCCTGCCGTTGCGTCCCATCCCGCCACAGCGACAGCCGTGATGGCCGGAACAATTATCGGCTCTCAGGCGCCCGACATCGATACGGTTCTGAAACTGAGAAATAATGCAATTTATATTCGCCATCACCGAGGGGCTACCCATTCAATTCCGGCAGTCCTGCTCTGGCCTCTCTTAATAGCGGGCGTGATTTTCCTTTTTGAACCGGAAGCGGATTTACTGCATTTATGGCTCTGGACGTTTCTGGCTGTCTTTGTTCATGTGTTTGTTGATATATTCAATTCATATGGCACGCAGGCGCTCAGGCCATTTTCCGAGAAATGGGTCGCGCTCGGCGTAATTAATACATTTGATCCGATTTTATTCGGGATGCATGTAATCGCCCTTCTGATCTGGTTTTTCGGAGCTGACCCTGTTTGGACGATAAGCATTCTGTATATCATAGCGGTTTTCTATTACGTGCTGCGATTCGCCGTACAGTATGCGGTAAAGCGAGCGGTGAAAAGCACGATCCCCGATGCAGAGGAAATCATCGTCGCACCGACACTCCGCTTTCTGCAATGGCGGATTGCCGCTGTATCAAAAAACCATTATTACGTAGGCCGGGCATACGGCCGCTCCATTACGCTTTATGATAAATTCCATAAAAAGCCGATTCCGCAGTCGCCGCTTGTTGAAGCAGCACTGGAGGATCATAATATGGCTGCGTTCTTGTCTTTCTCCCCCATTTACCGATGGGAAATCAGAAAAGTTGATGATCTTTACGAAATGAGACTGATCGACCTCCGCTACCGAAGCAATGATTATTATCCGTTCGTTGCAGTTGCGACGCTCAATGATGAATATGAAGTCATCAGTTCTTACACCGGCTGGATTTTCAGTGAAGATAAACTGCAGAAAAAGCTGGATTTCCTCCCAGATTAAAAAACGCACACCGCAACGGTGTGCGTTTTCTTAATGGAGCCGGTCATTCAGCAGATGGGCATACTTTGGATTGCTTGTCGCAAATTCATGAAGGCGGCTCCCATAGCTTGCAATCCACTGCCGCACGATTTTCTCTGCTGCGCCGAATCCCCGGTAGTCGTAACCCGCTTTTGCATAGGATGATTCAAAATCGGAGACAAGCAGTTCAATCCACGTCCGGGCCTTTTCTTCTGTTAGTTCCGGATTTTCCCTGAGCAATTCCTGCGTCAGTTCATTGATTTTTCTCTGCATTTTGATCACTTCCCTTCCTTCAGCGGGCGGAGCATGGAAATCGGAAGTGCTTCTGTATGGCGCTTTCCGCCGAGCCGGTAGCCCCAGGCAAACCGCCCTTTCAGATAATCGACCTGGAAATACACATCAGGGTCTCCCTCTATCCGGTAAATCTCTCCCCGCTTAATGTCAGCCGGGTCAACCAAAAACGATGACGCTAAAATGGCTTTCCGTTCATAAACGGCAAATTCATTGATAATTCCCAGCTGTTCTGCTTTCCGTGCTTTTTCTTTTAACCGTGCAATTTCCGTGCGAAGTTCATTTTCATTCATGTCTCTGTAATTTTTATTTTGTTCACTCATCATTGCGCTCCTTCTGTTCCACGTACTGGCTGATCACATCAGCCGGAAACCCTTTCTGATACAACCCTTGCTTCACTTTCATTTTCAGCTCCCCGCCAGACAGCTTCCGGCTATGTTTATCCCATAATTTATCTCCTTGGACCGCCACCATATCTTCCCATTGCTCTTCGTCTTTTTCCAGATCCAGTGTATCGACCACTTGTGAAATGACTGTATACGAAAAGCCTTTCCGGAGAAGTGCGTCATTTATTTTCTGTTTGATCTGAACCGGTGTCTTCCTGGATTCCCGATCGGCAATTTTGTCTGCCAGAACTTTAGCTGTGTCGAATTGCACTTCTTCTGAATACTCATCCAGCACTTCCTGCTGTACTTCTTTATCGATTCCCTTGCGCTGAAGATCCTGCCGGATGGCACGGGGGCCTTTTTTGGATGTCTTTACTTGTGTATTCAAGAGCGCTTCAGAGAAGGCCCGGTCATCCAGAAAATTCAGCTTGTACAGTTTTTTTACTGCTTCATCAATGACCGCTTCCCCATACTCGGCGTCCCTCAATTTTTTTCGGACTTCCCCCTCTGAACGCATACGGAAACTCAGGTATGTCAAGGCTTTATTGAAGGCTTTCGAGACTTGGTCATCAAACACCATTTCTTCGATTGTCCATTGGTCGAGTTCCTTGCCTTTGGTCAGCTGGTAGCGGACGAGGATTCCTTCCTCAACACCAAATGCGAATTTTTCATCAAGAAAAACATTATAACGTTCCTGGTTGTTCTTTTGTTGGGTAATTTTCGTGATGATCGGCATAAACGGCACCTCTCTTCCTTTATTATTATACAACGCATCCGCATGGTTGCGCTCGGATTGGGGTATGATAGCCATAATGGAGGGGATGAAACATGAAAGTAGCGATAACAGGCGGAACAGGTTTCCTTGGACAAGAATTGGCATTGCTGCTCCGTGAGCGCGGCGACGAAGTGCGAATTCTGACCCGGCATCCGAAAGGACCGAATGATGTAGAATGGCTGCAAACCGGATCGGTTCCGGAGGGGCAGCTCATCGGAACGGATGCTTTTATCAACCTGGCAGGCGCTTCGATCAACGACGGACGCTGGAGCAAAAAGCAGCAGCGTGAAATTTACAAAAGCCGGATGGATGCAACACAGGAAGTATTGCGGATTATTCGTTCGCTCCCTGAAGCTCCCCGCGTTCTTGTGAATGCCAGTGCTGTCGGAATCTATCCTGCATCTGAGACGGCTACATACACAGAAGCATCCACAGCGACAGCGAGTGACTTCCTTGCCGAGACTGTCCGTGACTGGGAACAACTCGCCGCTAAAGCGAAACAGTCCGGAACCCGGGCCGCGATGGCACGCTTTGGGGTCATGCTCGGCAAAGATGGCGGAGCCTTACCGCTGATGGCCCTTCCTTACCGACTGTTCACCGGCGGCAAGGTCGGATCCGGCCGACAATGGCTGTCCTGGATTCACTTGCACGACGCTGCCCGCGCCGTTATTTTTGCAATTGATAACGGGCAAGTGCGCGGCCCGTTCAATGTGACAGCCCCCAGCCCGAGACGGATGACTGAATTTGGCCGGGAACTGGGCAGAGCGCTCGGTCGTCCGCATTGGTTCCCGGTTCCGGCTATCGCCTTAAAGCTGGCACTTGGAGACAAAAGCCGGCTTGTGCTGGAAGGACAGCGAGTCATCCCCGATGTGCTTTTGCGGAACGGATTTGAATTCCGGTTCCCGGATCTGCCTGTCGCACTCCGCGACATTTACTCGTAAAGACACTGGCTGTATAATAGAGGGATGCAATCTGGAAGGTGTGACAATTTACATGAACTCGAAACCGGTAATAGAAGAAGGACAGAAATTCCCGCTGACCATCCGCCGACTCGGCATTAACGGGGAAGGCGTTGGTTTTTTCAAACGCAACGTCGTTTTTGTCTCCGGTGCACTGCCTGGTGAAGAAGTGACGGCACAAGTCATAAAGGTAAAGCGGAATTTTGTGGAAGCGCGCATACTGAAAATCCGTAAATCTTCCCCGCACCGGCAAGAGCCGCCCTGCCCGATTTATACAGCCTGCGGCGGATGCCAGCTGCAGCATCTTGCATATCCCCAGCAGCTCGTGGAAAAACGGGATCTTGTCGTGCAGGCACTTGAACGGTATTTAAAAGGTGCAGACATAGATGTAAAAGAAACGATTGGCATGGATGACCCTTGGTATTACCGAAACAAAAGTCAGTTTCAGGTCCGGGAGAAAGACGGCAACGTGATGGCCGGCCTTTTTGCGGAAGGATCTCATCAATTGCTGGATATTGAGCAATGCATTGTCCAGCACCCGGCCACGACCCGGGTTACAAACGCAGCGAAACAAATTCTGGAAGATTTGCATATCCCGATCTACAACGGTAAGTCAATGAAAGGACTCGTGCGGACAATCGTTGTCCGGACTGGTCTTGAGACCGGTGAAATTCAATTAGTACTGGTCACGACCCGATCCGAACTGCCCCAAAAAAAGGAATTGCTGGAGCGGTTGAAAACGATTGATCCGGCTATCGTCTCAATTGTTCAGAACATCAATAAAGAGCAGACCTCCCTGATTTTCGGTGACCAGTCTGTCACCTTGTATGGAAAAGAGACGATTCATGAAGAACTCGGCGATCTGGCATTCGATTTATCTGCACGGGCGTTCTTTCAATTGAATCCAGTACAGACCGTCAAACTTTATCGTGAAGTCAGACTCGCCGCTGCCCTTACAGGCAAGGAATCCATCGTGGACGCCTATTGCGGCGTCGGGACAATCGGATTGTGGCTCGCTGATGGAGCAAAAGAAATCCGGGGAATGGATATTGTGCCGGAGAGCATTAAAGATGCGAAACGGAACGCTTGGACCCATGGCTATAAAAACAAAACGACTTACGTGACAGGGACCGCAGAAGAATGGCTAGAAAAATGGAGCAAGGAAGGGTATGTGCCGGATGTACTTACAGTTGATCCTCCGCGTACCGGCCTTGCCGACTCGCTGCTGAAAACTATTCTTAAAGTAAAACCTAAGCGCTTTGTTTATACTTCCTGCAATCCG
Source organism: Planococcus lenghuensis (assembly GCF_001999905.1). Taxonomy (NCBI): domain Bacteria; kingdom Bacillati; phylum Bacillota; class Bacilli; order Caryophanales; family Caryophanaceae; genus Planococcus; species Planococcus lenghuensis. The sequence goes on along the minus strand of NZ_CP019640.1, from coordinate 955,616 downwards.
TCGACTTTAGCTAAAGATCTGCAGCAGCTGACGAAACTGTATAAAGTCGAGTATATCCAGCCCGTCGATATGTTTCCGCAGACTGCGCAAGTGGAAGCAGTTGTGAAGCTGGTTTTAAAGTAACCTGGAAAATTGATCGATTCACAAAGAAAAACCCGTACGTTTCCGCAAATTGATTGCTGGAAAGGTTCGGGTATTTCTTTTTCTGCATAAAATCAGCACGAGCAAGAAACGGACTTCTACCGAGCGTTGCATCCGGATATCTCCACATGTCCTTACTCCGATGCCGGCAATTCCGCACGCTGGGTGTCTGTAGATAAGACAAGCAGAAAAATCACGGCAAGCATGCCGGCAATCATTAATAGGAAGCTGACTCCTTCTGCATACTGGATAAACAGGCCGCCAATGAACGGACCAAGCAAGCTCCCGACACTGAAAGCCACACCGCACAGTAAATTGCCGGTCGGCAACAGCTTCTTGGGTGTCAAATCGCTCATATACGAAATACCGAGTGAGAATGTCGAACCGACAAACATACCGGCAATTGCAAACAAGACGAGCAGCAGCCAAGGTTGCTGTTCCGCAAACCCTGCCGCACTGAAGAACAGGGTCCCTCCGCCAAGCGCAAGCAATAGCACCCGTTTTCGTCCGATTCGGTCACTCAATGTGCCGAGCGGCAATTGGGTGATAATGGCACCCGCCGAAAATGTAAACAGCAGAATTGAGACGAACGACACATCAAGTGACTGCCGGAGGGCATAAACCGGATAACTGGCATTCAAGGATGCCTCCAGAAATCCATAACCGAGCGGCGGCAAAAAAGCGACCCAGGCGACAGCCAAGGCAGCTTTTGAACGCTTAAAGATGCCAAGCACTGTGATTTCTTCCGAAGAGCTTTCCGGAAAATCATTGCCCAGCATGAACACGAACGACCAGGCAGCCAGGCACAAGAGGCCTGAGATGATAAATGGCAAGCCCTCAAATATTTCGACAAGCGGTACGAACAGCGGTCCTACACCAAAACCGACACCAAACGCTAAGCCGTAAACCGCAATATTCCGCCCAAGGCTCTGCTGTGGTGAAAAGCTGGTAATCCATGTCTGCGTCGAGAAATGGAGCATATTATCACCAATACCGATCAATATCCGAAGCAAGAACCAGAACAGCACACTTTTCCATAACGGAAATAAAAAAAGCGACAAGATGACGAGTCCGCCACCTGCCAGAATAATCGGTTTATAGCCGAATCGCCGAAGCTGCGGCTCCATGAACGGTGATATTGCCAAAATTCCTATGTAGAGGCCTGTAGCTGTCAGGCCATTGAGCGATGACGATACGCCATCCTGCTCAAAAATTATTGCGATCAACGGTAACAGCATTCCTTGTGAAAATCCTGAGATTCCAACAATAATGACCAGTATCCAAAATCGCCGGCGTTCTTTTGGTGAAAAATCTGCCATGATGACCTCCTTGCATGAGCATATATCCTTTTATGCCCGGATGCATCCGGCATTCAGTTTACCATAAAAAGGTTCAGTCCGCGTCTGTTTTACAGATCGTGGCTGAACCTTCATGGTTGCTTTTCTAATTTTATAGTCATAATTCCTTTTCGGCTCTTGAACGGCCGAAGCGGTCGGATCCCCTCCTTCATTTAATAATGATGAAAGATTTAATCAACCTCATCAGCCCTCCCTTACTTTTTATTAACTTCACTTTAGCACAACCCATCAATCGTGTAAACATTTAGAATACAATGAAAACAATAAATTCAGAGTAGATATCTAAAGCCTGGAACATCAAAAGGTTCTGTACGAAAAAAGCTGAAATGTATTCGTCCGCCTCTCTCCTGTCCGCTTGAAAAACGGGACAGCTGATGATTGATTGTGCCTGATAAATACGCTACGATAGGGGGCGAGTATAAAGCGAGGTGCAGCAAATTGGGTAAATCAGTAACAAACCAGCAGCAGCAAGTTCAGTATATGAGACAGCGTCTGAACATGTTTTTGGAAGTGCTGGATTCCATTGAACCGGAACATACAGACTTAGAAGATATCGACCGCCTGATCTCAATGGTGGACGACATGGATACGAAGCTTCAGGAGTTCAAGGGCCGGTCTTCTCTTCCTGATGGAAAATAAGCCATTATAAAAAGCAGGAAGGTTTTTGCCTTCCTGCTTTTTATGTATGAATGTTCATTGTGTTTTGTTTTGGGATGAGCTGTTAGAGTTCGATGAATTATTACTGGACGAACCGCCGTTCGATGAATTAGAAGAAATTTCCTGCTTCAATTTCTCCGGGTCTTCATGGAGAACTTCCACAACGTCTTCTTTAGCATCTACAACAGCGTCTTTTGTGTCAGTAAACGCTTCTTTCGTTTCCTGGGCCATGTCTTTGACCTGAGGCGTCAGTTCTTTCAGTTCATTCACCTTTTCAGTGACATTCTGCACATCATCCTGCACGTGCTGATACAGTGCCTGGGCACGGCTCACTTGCCCTTGAACAGATGATTTCAGTTCGTTTGGGTTCGTCGCATAATAAGATGCGTTATTACCAACTTTCTTTGATTTGTTCATTACATCCTGCCGTGTGCCTTTATCGAGCAGTGAAACCACAGCTCCTGCGAGAGCACCCAGCATTATACCTGTCATCAATTTGTTTTTAGCCATTCCAAATTCCTCCTAGTCTAATCACTATTCTGTACTTAGTGAATTTTTCCCTGTTTTGCATTAATGTAAACTACAATGTGTTTATTTTTCGAAAAACCTTGACTAGGCACTGAATTTTTGAAATATTTAACTGAAGCACGATACATAACAGCTTTAAGAGGGGGACAAGAAATGGCATGGTTCGAAGGAGTATTAGGAGAAATATCGGCATTCCTGTGGGGGCTTCCGCTGCTGATCGGGATTGTCGGGACAGGGCTTTACCTTACATTCAAGCTTGGTTTACTTCAAGTTCGCCTGTTGCCGGCCGCCCTGAAACTGGTCTTTTCGAAGCAAGACAAAGAATCAGAAGGAGATATCTCCCACTTTGCAGCATTATCGACAGCGATGGCTGCTACCGTCGGTACTGGTAATATTGTTGGGGTCGCTGGGGCGATTCTCATCGGGGGACCAGGTGCCTTATTCTGGATGTGGCTGTCCGGTTTCCTCGGGATGGCGACAAAATTCGGAGAAGCTGCACTGGCTGTCAGATACCGTGTACAGGATGAAAAAGGTGAAATGTCCGGCGGTCCGATGTATTACCTGGAACGTGGACTGAAACAGAAATGGCTCGGCGTATTGTTTGCCATCTTCGGTTCCATTGCAGCATTCGGGATCGGGAATGGTGTTCAGTCGAATGCGATCGCTACGACAATGAATAATACATTCGGGATTTCACAATGGCTCACCGGTATTGTGCTGGCAATTTTTGCAGGCCTTGTCATTCTTGGCGGGATTAAAACAATCGGAAAAGTGACTTCTTATTTTGTACCATTCATGGCACTCTTTTATATTCTTGCCGGACTTTTTATCATGATTACAAACTTTGGATTGGTGCCTGAAGCAATTGCTGTCGTATTTTCCAGCGCATTTACCGGCGAAGCTGCGGTCGGCGGTGCAATCGGTGCCGCTATCCGCGCCGGTGTTGCACGCGGGGTGTTCTCAAACGAAGCTGGTCTCGGATCTGCTCCAATTGCAGCTGCCGCTGCAAAAACGGACCTTCCCGGCCGTCAGGCACTTGTTTCCATGACCCAGGTGCTATTCGACACACTCATCATCTGCTCCATCACCGGCCTCACCATTGTAATGGCTGGGTTGTACGGCGAAAACGCCTCTTTTGAAGGCGGAATTCTCACGAATCAGGCATTTGAATTTTTCCTGGGTGACTTCGGTCCGATTCTTGTCACCATCGGCCTTCTGTTTTTTGCAGCCTCTACGATTATCGGCTGGGCTTATTACGGGGAAAAATGTTTTCAGTATTTGTTCCACAGCGCAGCAGCACTGACTGTTTACCGCATCGTCTATGTCGCTGTCGTCTTTATCGGCGCTACTGTTCCACTCGGTATTGTATGGCTTTTCGCGGATGTGATGAATGCAATGATGGCCATTCCGAACTTGATCGGTCTTCTCGGTCTTTCCGGCGTCATTGCGGTCGAAGCAAAAGTTATTACGGACAAACTTCGTGAAGAAAAAGCTGCTACCGGAAAAGTTGATACTGTTCCGGAACGATAACATAATGGACTTTCCCCGCTTCGCATTCGATATAAAGAATGTAAAGCGGGGTTTTTGTTTACCGCATACTTGCGAGCCGTAGGGCATATGAAACAAAAAAACACTTACCGCCATTCATCTGCCCTTTTCACTCTATCAAGAAGAGGGTATACTGGAAACTAAGACTGGTGAGTAATAACACCATACAATGAAAGGCAGGAATTTATCATGGATTTGTCTAAACCGACAGATGAAAATATTACATACATGATCAGCGCGATTAAAGAAAAACTTCGTATGGTCAATGCAGATGCAGTTAAACCTGAACATTTTGACATGGCACGCTACGAGGACTTGCGCTACCTTTATGATATGGTAGAAAGCCGTAATTCATTCAGCCCTAATGAAATGCAGGCCATTGCTGCTGAACTTGGTTCATTGCGCAAATAAAAGGAGATCCGCCGATGCGGATCTCCTTTTCCTATGCAGACTTGAATTCCTTGCGGTATTGGGCGATATACCAGCTGCCTTCTTTGACGACTGTCTGGAACCCCAAGAAGTCGAACCCCGCTTCCACTCCCCATCGTTTAAGTTCATCTTCTGCCGGCAGGCGGTATAGATTATCAAATGACAGGAAGAAGCTGTTAAATGCATGTGCGAAAGGCGGGCTGTCCGCATGGCCGGCGATCGGTGTCACGATTGCCAGGACGCCGTTATCATTCAGCCAGTCAGACAGACGGCCAAACAGTTTTGCCCGCTGATCCAACGGAATGTAATGCAGGACATTGTTCATGAGAATCACATCCGCATCACCATCCGGTTCAAAGTCCCATAAGTCACTGCAGACAATTTCAACATTCGGCTGTTCTGCGTTTACTTCCCGGGCTGTTGCAGCGACAGAATCACTCACTTCCACCCCAATGAACTGGATTTGTGGAAACCGCTTTGCCAGCATTTTGATATAGCCGCCTTCTCCACAGCCAAGATCAAGCACTGTACCGGTCTTCAAATCCCGCAGCTGTCTGGCAACTTTTCCGATTGCTGCAACTTCCAGTAATCTGCTTGTTTCAGCCACCATGTCTGCATGCCGGCGTTCATCAAAATGATTCCGTTCGCCTCCGCGCATGATATCAGGATAGCTCAGCAGTGCCGGAATATGTAATTCCATCATTTCTTTTAAAATTATACCTGATGAATTCTGGCCTTTCGGTTTCGGCAATTTCCATCTGTTTTTAAGCCGGTAACGATTGCGCCCTGCTTCTTTTAAATGGCCGATAGACAATCCGACTTTCACCCACTGCTCCAGCAGTACTTCATCGATTCCATAGGCGTCAGCCACGTCCTCGACTGTAAAAGGGCGTTCGAATGCGGTGAATAAACCCATTTCATAACCGATATACGCATGCCAGCTGGCCAGAAAGGGCTCATTTCGTTTCATGTATTTTCTGGCCCGCAACATTTTCATGATATCCATCATGTAAGTCCCTCTTCTTTCCACGGGTAATCATCTTCTTTCGCAAATAGATTTCGTTCTTTCATATCGAGGGTCGGTCCCCTTTTTCTTCTTGGCAGGACACCGCTTTGAATCAGGCGGTCTCTTGCATTTTCCTTCCATATGCCCATGCCCGAAATATTCAGCATCTGTTTATAATGCAAAAACTGATCTTCTTCCATCCGCTCAAAAGTCCGCCGCCTCAGATAGCTGACGGGCTTGTACGGGAATGAATATGCCAGTGCTGATAAGTGGCTTAACCCAAGGACATAAGCAGCCCGGCTGTAGCGCACCTTTTCGTACCAGTGCAAATTTTCAGGATCTGTATGCCCGGAAGTGATCATATCAGCAGCCAATTCCCCCAATATATCCGCATCCTGGATAGCCATGTTCATTCCTTCTCCAGCCATTGGATGAACCGCGTGGGCAGCATCGCCAATGATGGCTTTGTTTCCTTTAACATAGCTGGAGGCATGGTACTGGATCGGAATCATGAGCTGGATTTTTTTCCAACTGGTAATTTGTTGAACATAGCCATTAACTGACGGAGCCAAATCTGTATACATCTTATGAAAATACTCTACCGGTTTTTCCTTCAGCTGCTTGTATTCTCCGGGAGAAATCAGGTATACACTTCTGACTTCATTATCCGGAAGCGGAAAAAGCCCGAGAAAACGATTGTATGTTGAAATGATTCGGCCATCGGTGAAATCCGGCCGACGGGGAAATGTGACGGTCAAAAAATGATGATTGTACTCTGCAGCTTTTACGCTTATTCCCATCGCTTTCCGCGTGACTGAAGCTCTGCCTTCTGCACCGAAAAAGTAACGGGCTTCCACTTCTGTTTTATCTTTCCCCAACTGCAGGACCGCTTTGGATTCTGTCAATTCCTTACAGGCTGTACCGCTAAAATAATGGAAATGCGGATATTGAAGAGCGGCATTCCGGATGATGGATTTCAGTTGTTCATGTCGGATCATAAATGCCCGGTTGAACTTTCCGGGCAGGACACTGTAGTCCATGAAGGACCGGTCCTTCACTTGCAGTGAAGAAGACAGTTCCAGTAAATCCAGCACGCGGATTTCATTTGCGAATGAACGGATTTCACTATCAAGTCCGAGTCCTTCAAACACTTGCATACTCTTCGGCTGTAAAAGTTCTCCCTTATAGACCGGGGTTTCGCCTGGGAGTTTTTCGGCCACTACGACGTCGATGCCCCGTTTCGCCAACTTCAGTGCGAGTGTGAGTCCACCGATACCTCCGCCGCTGATAAAGACTTCCGTTTTCATGCCATCCACTCCTTCCTGTTCTGTACCCTTCCGCCCCGGTTATGGAAACCTGCGTTCGTGAAATGCATGTCTCCCGCTATCTTGAATTTCTTAGTAAACCGGCAAATAAAAAAGAAGCCCGAAATCGGACTTCCTACTGTTGAGCGTATAAAACGGCAAGCTGTGCACTGATGTGCGCATTATGTTTAACCGATGCACTATTTATCTCCAGACTTTTCCCGTCGGTCAGATCTTTAATTTTCCCGAACAGAAACGGCGTAATGCCTTTACCTTTAATCTGTTGCGCTGCTTCCTGAAGTGCCTGTGCAATGACGGCATCGATGTATTCTTTACTCAGTGCATCTTTTTTCAGGGACCGGATTTGCGATGACAGCACCGCCTTCAAACCGAGCGTCCACTTTAGATGGATAAGCCGATTTTGGTCTTGCCATCCATCAATGCGATGTTTCCGGAATCGCTCCTTCATCCCAAACGATCTGTTCAAGTTCACGAGCTGCCTATCCATTCTGCGGATAAGGTATTCTATGTGAAATGATTGTTGATTCCAAGGCGACAACTGCCTGACCGTTCGCCATTGCACCGGATACTTCCAGTGAACAGGATAATGCTTCTTTCATTGCAATTCCTCCATCTCATTTTTAAGTCCGGCAGCAGTCAGTTCTGTCCGGACTGTAAGCGGGGATTCGAGCGTCTTAATCGCATTCGTGAGACCGGCTTTTACTACATCGGGAAAAGCAAAGGTATTGAGGTAGCCATGTAGCAAGGCGGATGAAAAGGCATCTCCCGCCCCGGTCACATCCGTCATTTCCTCGATCGGCAAGGCAGGGAAATGCTGGACGCTCTGAATGTTTCCTGCCATCACTCCCCGCTCGCCCGCAGTGATTGCCACATTGCGGGCGCCAAGGTCTACGAATTCCCATACTGCATGCCGCCACTGCTCGTCAGTTTTAATCGGCTCGCCAATATAGGATTCTGCCTCATCCATATTGCAGACGAACCATGTAATGCCTCTTAACGTTGCACCGAGTCTATCCATTTTCGGCGCGGAAACCGCAATCACCGCAAGCGGGATTTCCCGGGATTCTGCAAGCTGCTGAACGAAACTGACCGTCTCAGCCGGACAGTTCAAGTCAATGACGATGAGTGCTGCCGACAGCAATACGCTTTCGTACCGGCTCAAGTGTTCAGGTGTCAGTAAATCACAGATCTCCATGTCGGCCATCGCAAACATCATTTCCCCGTCTGTATCCAGTACAGCCGTATAGGATCCGGTTGGCAGTTCACGCAGCGTTTCTGTAAGTTCCAGGCTCATAAAAGCAGCAGATCCTTCTTCAATCGTCTGCCAGTCGTTATCGCGTCCCACTACAGACAGCAGCTTTACTTCGTGACCGAGCCGGCCCAGATTTTCAGCTATATTCCGCGCTACACCGCCGGCACTTTTTGTGGCGCTTACCGGATTGGATGTTCCCATCTGCAGCGGTTCAGACAGCAAAAACTTCCGGTCAACGTTTGCACCGCCGATACAGATAACGGTTCCTTTCTCCGGCAGCATGTACGCCCGGCCAAGTACTTTTCCTTCCCGAATTAAAGAAGAAATCATATTTGCCAGAGAAGGCCGGGATATCTTAAGCCGTTCCGCCATTTCCTGTTGGGACATATAGGGATTCCGCCGGATCAGTTCCAATACTTCATCTTCTTTCCTTCCCACACAGTACACCTCCGCTTAAACTTTTGTTTTAATGTTAAACTTTTTTCATTAATCATTCAATAGACAATCAGGGTGAATTTTGGTTCCACAGTTGCAGGACTTTGTGAAATATTGCTACTATTAAAAGGAAAAAGGGGGAGATTCATTTGACATCATTTAAACAGAAATTGGACCGCTATGCTGAATTGGCTGTGAAAGTCGGCGTAAACATTCAGCCTGGCCAGCCATTGTACATAGCAGCATCACTTGAGGCGGCACCGTTCGTTCGCCTTATTACACGCAAAGCATATGAAGCAGGTGCAGAAGTTGTGCATGTGGATTGGAAAGATGATGAACTTACCCGGATCCGCTATGAGCTGGCATCGGAAGATTCCTTTTCGGAATTTCCGGATTGGCTCGTACAGCAGCGGGAACAGCTTGCCGACAAAGGTGCAGCGTTTATGAGCATTGTGTCTCAAAGCCCGGATCTGCTGAAAGGGATTGATTCCAAACGGATTGCCACTTATCAGAAAGCTGCCGGCCAAGCGCTGGATAAATACCGGCAGTATGTTCAGTCAGATAAAATCAGCTGGACAGTCATCGCGGCAGCTTCTGAGGACTGGGCCGCGAAAGTATTTCCGGACCTTCCAGAGGAGGAACAGGCAAATGCATTATGGGAAGCGATCTTCAAGGCTGTCCGTGCAGATGCCGAGTCGCCGGTGGAAGCCTGGAAGCAGCATGACGCTAAATTGCACGAGAAAGTGGAGTACTTAAATGGCAAGAGATACACCGCACTGCATTACAAAGCTCCCGGCACAGATTTAACAGTTGGTCTTCCGAAGGGACATGTGTGGGTCGGAGCCGGATCTGTGAATGAAAAAGGCGATGCCTTCATGGCGAATATGCCGACGGAAGAAGTGTTTTCCGTACCGGAAAAAACTCGTGTTAATGGTTATGTATCAAGCACTAAGCCGCTCAGCTACAGCGGAAACGTAATCGAGGAATTCAAATTGACGTTCAAAGATGGACGCATCACAGACGCAGCAGCAAAAGCAGGCGAAGAAGTACTGAAAGAACTTATTGAAACGGATGAAGGTTCACATTATTTGGGTGAAGTGGCACTTGTGCCGCATCAATCCCCCATTTCCGACACTGGCATTCTGTTTTTCAACACGCTCTTTGATGAGAATGCATCGAATCATTTTGCAATCGGTTCAGCTTATGCGTTCTGTATTGAAGGCGGGAAGACAATGTCCCCGGATGAATTGAAAGAACATGGCCTGAATCAGAGCATTACCCATGTGGATTTCATGATCGGTTCTGCTGATATGGACATCGACGGTATCCTTGAAGATGGTTCACGTGAAGCAGTATTCCGCGGCGGCAACTGGGCATTCTGAGTTTCTGTTTTCACCACTTAAGTTTTCGGGTAAAATAAGGTATACTATCAGTAAACAAACTTCCTTATGAAAGGAGCTGGCTCCGATGCTTTTATTTCTGACTACAGTGATCGGTTTTACGATTTTCATCTTTACCGTAATTGGTGCAAATATGTTCTTTATTGCGAAGAACATGGACATGCATTCAGCGGAAAGAGTGGACTCGAAACCGACGGTAAAATACTGACTGCTGAAGACCGGACCTGTTTCTCAGGCCCGGTTTTTCGATACACAATCCAATAATCATATGAGGTGAGAGGCATGGTTCTGTTAAATGAAATGCTGCAATTCAATGAACAGTTTGTATCGGATAAGAAGTACGAAGAGTTTGTAACGGACAAGTTCCCGAATAAGAAAGTTGTCATCCTGACTTGCATGGATACCCGACTCGTGGAGCTCCTGCCAAAGGCATTAAACCTGCGAAACGGGGACGTAAAGATGCTGAAAAGTGCCGGTGCGATTGTGAATCACCCTTTCGGCAGTATCATGCGCAGCCTGCTCGTCGCAGTCTATGAGCTGAACGCTCAGGAAGTACTGATTATCGGCCACCACGACTGCGGCATGTCCGCCCTGCAGCCGGCGCCGATTCTGACGAAGATGAAGGAGCGCGGTCTTACAGAAGAGACGCTTAACACCGTCCGGGCTTCCGGAATCGACGTTGATCGCTGGCTCGAAGGCTTTGAAAATGTGGAAGACAGTGTCCGGCACAGTGTGCAGATGGTCAGACAGCACCCGTTCATGGACAAAACCGTTCCCGTTCATGGACTGGTCATCGATCCGAAGACCGGCAAACTGGATCTGGTGGATGAAGGATACAAAAACCGCTGAGCATAAAAATGCTCAGCGGTTTTTTCTGTCTGTTATTCGGTGAAAAAGCGCCTGATTTCTTTCCGCCAAATACGCCAGGCGGCCTTACCCTTTCAAAAGTCGCCTTCCAGCATAGCATAATGGTAATGGTCCCGCCATTTGCCATTGATAAACAAAAATTCGCGGAGCAATCCTTCCCGCTGGAGCCCGGCTTTTTCCAGGACGCGGATGGAGCCTGTATTTTCCGGTGAAACATATGCTTCTATCCGATGCAGGCTCAGATGATCGAATCCGAAATCCAGCACCAGCTGTAGCGCTTCTGTTGCAATGCCTTTTCCGGCATAGGCCTCATCGACTGAATAGCCGGCCAAGGCATTCAGAAATGGCAGCCGCTTAATACTGTAAAGCGAGATATGCCCGATGAGTCGGTCTGTCCCAAGGTCATAAATGCCGAAGCTATACTCCCGGTTCTCTCTCATCTGGTATTGAGACTCTCGAATTTTCTGCCGCTGAACGGCAACAGTAAAGTAGCTGTCTTGATGACGCGGTTCATAAACCGACCAGTAATCCCGGTTCCTGACAAGGAGCTGGACCATTTCTTCTGCATCGTCCGGCGTCATGGCCCGGATGTAGCATTTTCGGCCATTAAACAGCAATTTCATGATTATCCCCTCGCAGACGCCAATTCAAGAAACGCTTCAACATCGTTGATGCATAAACTTATTCCTTTTTCCCAAAACGCTTCTTGTGTAATATCTTCACCCAGGTGCTTCATCGCTAAATCCTCGGCTGTCATGACGGCTGTATCCTGCAGCATCGCCACATATTTCTCTTCAAATCCTGCCCCTTCCTCAAGCGCTTTAGCATATACGCTTAAGGAGAACAAATAACCGAACGTGTATGGAAAATTATAAAACGGCACATCTGTAATATAAAAATGCAGCTTAGACGCCCAGAAATGCGGATGAAGTGTATTCAAGCTGTCTGCAAATGCCTCTCTCTGCGCTTGCTCCATCAATTCATTCAGCCGGGATGCAGGCACCACCCCTTCTTTCCGCTCTTCATAGAACCGGGTCTCGAACAGAAAGCGGGCGTGGATATTCATGAAAAAAGCCACACTCCGCTGCACCTTATCCTCGAGCAGCGCCAATTTTTCTTCATCTGACCCCGCTTCCTGCACCGCTGCATCCGCGACAATCATTTCAGCAAATGTGGACGCCGTTTCAGCCACATTCATTGCGTATTGCTGATTCAGCCAGTGAACCGGCTGGAGGGCATGTGTATGGAATGCATGTCCAAGCTCATGAGCCAGTGTTGATACATTGGACATCGAGCCGCTATAGGTCATAAAAATGCGGGACTGATCAGATTCCGGAAGGCTTGTGCAGAAACCGCCCGGCATTTTATTCGGTCGGTCTTCCGCTTCAATCCACTGTTTTTCGAACGCCATTCTGCTGAATTTCTCCAGCTCCGGACCGAACTTACCGAAATGCTTCAGGATAAACGCAGCACCTTCTGAATACGATAATTTGCCCGTGGTCTCAGTAACCGGGGCATCCAGGTCATACCAATCGAGTTTATCTTTTCCCAGCAATTCGCTTTTCTTGGTTAAGTATTGCTTGAATGGCTCTTTATGGCGGCTGATGGCGTTCCACATGGCGTCAAGTGTCCCGCGGCTCATCCGGTTCATTTGAAGAGGTTCCTGCAGTACCTCCCAGCCTCGCTGTTCATAAACCGCCAGACGGAAACCGGCAATGTGATTGAGGGTTTGGGCGAAGTATTCCTCTTTTTCCGCCCACGCTTCCTCCAGTTTTTCCTGAGCGGTTTTCCGGACATGTTCACTGTCATGGGAACTCAGATTTTCCGCCTGTCCGACAGATAAAACCTTTTCCTGGTTATCCACGTCCACATTGACACGGATATCGCCGACCAGTTTGTCATATAATTGACTCCAGCCATGATAGCCGTCTGTTGAGAGGGCATTTATCAGCCGTTCTTCCTGCTCGGAAAGCTGCAATTTCGCCTCTTCCCGCCATTCGTTCAATATAAAGCGGAACGGCACCAGTGCTTCATTTTCCATAAGTGCTGTCCAGACAGCAAATCCAGTGGCAGCCAGTTTCTTCTGTACGATTTGCATAGCGGATATAAAACGGGCATCAAGAGCCACTAATTCGCTCTGAAGAAGCCCCGCTTTTCTGTCTTCTGTGTCCTGTGCCTGAAGACAGCCGATGAAAGAAATTCCTTGGTTCAGCGGGAGCGCTGTTTCCTTTACTTGTTCCAGAAGTGCTGTAATCTGTTCTGCTGCTTCAGCTGAATCAGGAACGTTAAACAATTTCGCTGTCTCTTCAATTGTCTCAAGGTGATTTTTAGCATTGTTCAGATAAACGCGAAATTCTTTGGAATCGCTCCCCCCAGGGAAAATCTCTTCCAGATTCCATACTTCTTTGTACCCCACTGTCATCAGTCATTTCCTCCCGGTCGTTCTAATTTTCCAAAAAACACTTCTAGTATAGCATGGTTATTCATCCCGTGAAACAGAAAGCGGATACAGCTCGTCCGGCTTCAGGATTTCAAATCCGCGCCGTTTCAGCTCTTCTTCAATATGGCTGGTCGTTCTTCGCATCACTTCCAACCTCGCATGTTTTTTGTCATTTGCACCAATGATTTCCCATGGTGCCAGCTCTGAGTCTGTTTTTTGCAGCATATCTTCTGCCGCCTGTTCATACTGCTCCCATTTATCGCGGTTCCGCCAGTCTTCTTCTGTGATTTTCCAGCGTTTATACGGATCCTTCATCCGGTCCTCAAATCGCTCCAGCTGTTCATCCGGTGTGATATGCAGCCAAAACTTTATCATGATGTATTGCTCGTCAACAAGCGTTCGTTCAAATTCAGCGATTTCCCCGTAGGCACGCTGCCATTCTTGCTGCTCGGCATACCCTTCCACCCGCTCAACGAGCACTCGGCCGTACCAGGAACGGTCAAATATTGCGGTTTGGCCGTGCTGAGGCAATTTGCGCCAGAACCTGTGCAGGTAATGATAACGGAGCTCATGCGGCTGCGGAGCAGTAATCGGATGAACAACATAGCCACGGGGATCCATTTCCGCCGTCAGCCGTTTAATGGCGCCTCCTTTTCCGGCCGCATCCATTCCTTCAAACGCCAGTATAAGACCGACTTTCCGCCTGAGCAGATTCTGCTGCAGGTTCAGCATTTTCTTTTGCAGCTGCTTCAGCTCTTTTTTATACGCCTCTTTACCGGCTTCGTGTTCCTTCATGGTCAGTTCATTCAGCGGTTTCATCGGAATCGCCCCTTTCTCACTGTCTGTTTACCCAAAAAATTCGATTTCCTGTCATTTGTTGGCCGATTTCCTGATGTATACTGGATAAAGGTAAAGGAGGGATTGATTTGGTTCGAATGCTGCTCATTACACTTTCGCTGGCAGCTGTCATTGCTTTGAACATCACAGCGAATGTACTGCCGCTGAATGGCCAGACTACCGGTGAAATATCGGATCGGCTATCTGTCCTGTTTACACCCGCAGGTTATGTTTTTTCAATTTGGCCAGTCATTTATCTGTTACTGGCTGTGTGGGCAGCAGCTTATTGGAAACAGTTTAAGGGCGGTTTTCCACCTTCTTATAAAGTGACAACCTTTTTTATGCTGAGCGCTGTGCTGAACATCAGCTGGCTGCTCTCCTGGCATTACGAGTTCTTTCTACTATCGGTCGTTATCATGACAGGATACCTTTTTGCATTGCTGGGTCTCTATTTTCAATACGAACCCCGTAATAGGCTTCGGATTCCGATTTCTGTGAATATGGGTTGGGTTACTGTTGCATTGATCGCTAATATCGCTTATGTACTGGCATTCTTCAACTGGGGCGGCTGGGGAATCAGCGATGGACTATGGACCGTGGTCATGCTGACAGCTGCCACAGCACTGGCACTCCACATCCGCTATCATTACGATGATATCTGGTACCCGTCTGTCTTCATCTGGGCGTTCATCGGCATTGCTGTCGAGAATGCGCTTACAGAACTTCTTGTTTCTACGGCCTCCTTGTTCTTAAGCGGTGTCATCCTGGCGGGAATTTTATTCATCCGTAAGCGCCGCATAATTGAATCCGATTAACAGCAGAAGCGGCACAGCATTTATCCTGTGCCGTATTTTTATATTAAGTTATGTTAAACATCTCTGTTGATATTCCGCAAAACAGCTCCACATTTTTTGCAGTGAAAAAACCAATACTGTTCTTTAACAGAGCCTTATATTAAGAAAATTAACAGGGTTGGCGCATACTGTTGTTATCGGTTTATTTTCCGGCCATATCCACTGCCCCATTTATCGCAGGAATTTCTGATTTGCTGTTTGATACCAGACTGTGGAGAACCATACCCAGAATCACGACAAGAATACCTGTCCATGCCAATGGAGAAGGATACGGGATTGAGAGCAGAAGCAACTCTCCTGCCAGCGCAAACAGGACCTCCATTGACTGAGTTGCCTCAACAGCAGCCAATTTTTGCATATTCCCTCTTACCATATCGGTCGCCATAAAAAAGAGGACAGTCGCAACGACCCCTGAAAAAAGCGCAACCAGAAACGTCTGAAACATTTGGCCGCCGCTCGGCATTCCAATTGTCATAAAGCCGTAAGCAGCAAGCAGGAACCAGAACGGCAGACTTGCGATCGTCATCCCAAGCACCCGCTGGTAAGCATCCAACCGCCCCTTGCATACATCCATCATTTTACGGTTTCCCAACGGGTAAGCAAACGATGCGAGCAAGACCGGAACCACACCTAACAGCATATGATCAAAAGATAAATGCGTGGCATATTCAGCCTGCATGAGTATGATTCCAGCTAAAATGATCAGTGACATAACAAGCCCTTTAACCGGGATTTCCCCTCTCGCTCGGAGTGGTCCCGCTGCTGTAAGTCGCGTCTCAAGGAATAGCGGTGCCAGTAACGCTCCGGATACAATTGTGATTTGCCAAGACCCTGCAATCAGCCAGCCAGGTGAATAGGCAGCCGCGAAACAAAGTGGCGCATAAAAGAGCCCGAAACCGACGAACCCCCAAAGCATCCACTGCCCCGGCTGTTTTCTCATTTCACGCAGAAGCGGCTTCAGATTTTTGCGCAGTGCAACAATAAGGACAAGAAACGGAACCATGAATATATACCGGAGGGAGGCACTCCAGATCCAACTGCCCCCGGCTAACTCCATAGATGCATTTAAAACAAAGGTAACAGCAAAAAAGAAGGCGGCACAAATACCAATCAAAATCGGTTTCAAATTTCATCCTCCTTCCCCTTACTCCTCCGTCAGCAGTTCACCAAGACTGAGCCAATTTTCTTCAACAAGCCGGGCTGCACGTTCGTGATTCCCTTCTTTGAAGGCACAAATTATTTCCTGGTGCCGCTCTGTAGAACCCCTCCCTCTCACTGCAGTAAATTGAGCCATTTCCAGTCGCTGAATTTTAGGTGAGATCCGTTCCAATGCAAGAGAAATTTCCGGATTGCCTGCCAGATTCAAAAAAACCTTGTGAAAAGCTTCATCCGCTGCGATCGCTCCCGCAATGTCCCCTTCATCAATAGCCAGCTTTAACTCATGATTGCTCCGTTCCAGCTCGTCAATATGCCTTTCCGTTATCAAGGAACCGGCAAGCTGCGTCGCCAAGGCATGCAACGCTGCAATGACAACAAATGCATGCTTTGCCTCTTCCGGTTTCAATGGCGCTACTCGAGTTGAAGATCCCGGGAGCGATTCAATGAGCCCTTCGTCTTCCAGTCGCTTTAGCGCTTCCCTGACAGGAGTGCGGCTGATTCCGAATTGCTGCGCCAGCTCCTTGTCATTTAAGCGCTCATTCGGCTCCAATTCCATATTGATGATGGATTTCTTCAAGGTTTGGTAAACTTCATCTCTAAGCGACAGTCTTTTTATCGGTTTAATTAGTTTTTTATTCATGAAAGCAATATATCGCATATCACTTAATAAGGCAACATTCAAAACGACTTTTCAGCATTAAAAAAACACCCGCTTCACTTGAGCGGGTGTCCGTCGAAATGTGCAATTAACCGATAGTCGATACTGACCGGAAGACTATTATTCCTCCAGCTCTGTCAGCAGTACCGGTCCTTCCTTTGTAACCAGCACGGTATGTTCAATCTGTGCAACGAGCGACTGATCCGGGGTGATGAATGTCCATCCATCGCCTGACTCGATAATGTGTTCCGCTTTCTGGGAAATAAACGGTTCAACCGCCAGCACCATGCCCTCTTTGAGCAAGGTTTTTTCCCAGGCATCGTAATAATTTAAAATGTGCTGCGGTTCTTCATGAAGCGATTTGCCGATGCCGTGCCCGGTCAGGTTCTTGATGACAAACAATCCCTGGTCCTTCGCCTCCCGTTCTACGGCTTTACCGATCTGGTTCAACTTGGAACCCGGTTTCACCTTCGACATCGCCCGCTCGAACGCCCGCGCGGCTGCGTCAATCAGCTTTTGCTTATCCTCGTGACCTTCTCCAACAACAAATGAAATGCCCGTGTCAGAAAAATAACCATCAAGAGAACCGGAAACATCGATATTGACGATATCCCCTTCCTGAATCACCCGTTTCCCTGGAATGCCGTGTGCCACTTCTTCATTGACACTGATGCATGTGTAACCGGGAAAATCATACTGATCTTTCGGGCCCGATACACCGCCAAGTTCTTCAAACAGCCGGCCGCCGAGCTCATCCAATTCTTTCGTTGTGATACCTGGTTTGGTGGCTGCCTTCATTTCTTCCCTGATTTTCGCCACCAATTGTCCTGCTTTTTTCAGACTTTCAATTTCCTGTTCTGTTTTTGCAATCATCTAATACCCTTCTTTCAGCAAAATTCTCTATTTACTATACCATAAGAGAATCCGCGGGTCAGAGTTCCGGGTTTGTCAGGCGCGGAGCCGTGATGAACAGAACAGAACAGACAGCAGCCGTGAGCAAAAAGAGCGGGATCATGTAGGTTGCATTATAGACAATTGAGTAAACGAGCGGATTGCCTTCCGCGTACATGCCGAAAAACAGATAACCCGTGGTGACATGCACCAGGTAGCGAAGAATCGATGCGATCAGCGTGCCGATAACAACAGCCGCCACCATCTTCCCTTTTTTCTCCGCTTTCAGGCCCTTCAGATACATCCCGCGCATGACACCGGCGAATCCGACCACTGCATAAGCAAGCAGATAATCCAGGATGACCTGCATGACGACGAATCCGAATGTCAATGGCGCTACAGACGGTCCTGCCAGTATTTGCAGCAGCCCGACCAGCAAACCGGTCGCAATTCCAGCGCCGATCCCCCGTCTGAATGTCATTAGCACAAGCGGAATCATCACCAGACTCACCGATCCGCCCTGCGGCATCTTGAATGCAATGAAATCGAGCACAAAGGCAAGCGCCCCAAAAATGGCGATTTCCATCAACACTAATGTCTTTTTATTCCTCACAACAAACTCCTCCTTTTGCACCAACAAAAGGCCGCCAGAACTGGAAATACAAAAACGGCGTCAGGACAGAGCCTGACACCGGTAAAGGTCTCATTTCCGTCCACATCCCTGCGCAAGCATTAACTTACAGGTTCAAAGGGTCAGAACAAAATGTTCACTCTCAGCAAAATGCTCCCCTTGTGGTGCACTATTATTCAATTACATTATATATTGTACACGACTCCCCCATCGGTTGCAACGCAGTTTCCTGTCGTGCATCATGGGTAAAGGAATAGAATAGAAGCGATCAGAAAGGAGACTATTGAAATGATTGAATTGTTGAAGGAATTGATTAAGTTCAAAAGTGATACGAAAGAAGGCGCTAACGATGCATTGCGTTATTGCGCCAGTTGGCTCGAGGAACGCGGTGCGGATGTTCAACTCCATGATAATCTGGGATATCTCATGCTGACAGCCTCGAAAGGCAAAGGAAGTGAGACCATTATCTGGAATGGCCATGTTGATGTCGTGCCAGGGCACAAAGAGCAGTTTGCACCGTTGGTGGAGGGGGACCGGATGTATGGACGCGGAGCTGCCGATATGAAAGCTGGTGTTGCAGCAATGATGCAGGCGTTTATCGATCTCGATGAGACGAAACTTGAACGCATCGTCCAGCTGCACATTGTGACCGACGAAGAGATCGGCGGACACCATACATCTGAATGGCTCGTTTCTCAGGGCTACACCGGTGATTTTATCATCGCAGGTGAACCGACCCGTTTGAAGATCGGCCTGCAATCAAAAGGGATCATCCACATGGACATGACTTTTAAAGGAAAACCGGCACACGGAAGCCGGCCATGGGAAGGCATAAATGCCATCGAAGCGGCTATGAAGTACCATACCGCCTTACAGGACTTGCCTTTCACTAAGGAATCTTCTGAGTACTACGATAAGCCATCAGTGAATCTGGCAAAAATCAACGCAGGAGACCGGTATAACGTAGTTCCTGAACTATGTTACATGTCGTACGATATCCGGTTTCTGCCAACCCAGGATCCCCAAGAGATCGAGCGGCAGATGCGGGATTTGGGCGATCAGCTGAACCTCGATATGGAATACTCAGCGAGCGGCTCTACACCAGCTCTTGTGACTTCTAACACCCATCCATATATTGCACGGCTTCAGGAGATTATTCGTCAGGAGACAGATACCGAACCCGTTCTCTTCGGCCAGCATGGCGCTGCCGATACCCGTTACTATGCAGCTGCCATCGAAGGCGGTGAAGGAGCAATCGAATTCGGACCAGCCGGTGATGATTGGCATGGGAACGCCGAGTATGTCTCAATTTCAAGTGTGGAAGATTACAGGGATATTCTTGTCGCTCACGCACTGGAGTCCTAAGCATGTTTGCCAACATCTCTCCGCGGGAAACATACCAATAAGATCATAAATGAATGGAGAGATTCTTCTATGAAACTAAAACGATTAATGAAAACAGCTATGAAATACGGTCCGATTGCATATCCAATTGTGAAAAAGGCGTTGAACAAACGAAAACGGTCAGGGAAAACCGACCCAGCGGCACGTCCTCGTCCTGCAAATCCAAGAAGTCACTGAATCGTCAAAAAGCCGCACCGGTTATAGTTTACCGGTGCGGCTTTTCTGTGTGGATAGGCCATAATCGTGTTTAGCAAATTTTGGTCAAAACAGCTGGGCAGGATGCTGATAATGAAAAATCCATTTTGCCAGCCTTTATCTTCATAAAAATATCCGGGGTTTTGACAGAGCCAGTGTATCTAATTCTGCTTCTCTGACAGGGTCGGTGGGTTGCGCTGCAGACTTCTGCTGTTCCTGTTGATCCCGCTGCTCCCGGAGCTCTTCAAACGTTACCGGTGCCGGCTGTGGCAATTCTTCCGCTTCCACTTGCCAGGCGGATTTATACTGATCAAAGAAAGCATTCGCCATTTTCTGATAGCCGGTAACCGTTGGATGCACGTCAGCCGGGTTGGGAATTTCCGTCACCGCTTCTGTGCCGAACGCCTCGGCGACCGGGACGAACACTGCCCCGGCATCGATCGCTTCTTGTTCAAGAATAACATTCAACAGTTCAAGCTGTTTTACCAGTCCCGGCTTTTGAAGGTCATTGGCGTGTGGATACGGGAAGTAATAACCCATGACATAGATGTCTGCCTGCGGTGCCTGTTCTGCGAGTTCTGCCAGCAGCAGTTCAATCTGTTCACGGGCGTTATTTAAGACGAAATTGGCCGTCAGTTGGTCGAATGTGATGGCACCGGTGGCCGGGTCAGCCTGCACGAGCCGCAATAAATCGTTGGCACCGGCTGAAACTGTAATCAGGTTGGCTTTACTTAATACATCTTGCGCTTCATCCGACTCTATCCGCTCCAGCACATCACCTGCCGCTAAGCCGGGAAAAGCTAAGTCTTTCGTATAAAATGCGACTGGCTGATTACGCATCAGCTCCTGTGCGATCAGGTCTGCATATCCGGCATCGATCGCCTGATCCGGTGTCTGACCGGCTGCGAGTGAATCACCGATCGCCACATATGCTGCAGGTTCTGTCGTCTCTGCGCCAGCCGGCACTCCGGTTGATGTGAGCATGAATGCCGCCAGTGCTGCAGGTAAAACTTTTTTCAAACTCCTCACTCCTTAAAACGCCCAGCTGCCACTTCTGAATATCGGCTCTGCTGTGCCGTCTGCCAGAATCCCGTCTATATCCATTTCTGCACTGCCGATCATGAAATCTTCGTGCACAATCGACGTATTCAACCCGATTCCCTGCAACTCACTGCGTTCAAGTCCGCGTGCACCTTCCACACAGGTCGGATAGGAATCACCGATTGCCAGGTGATTCGATGCATTTTCATCAAATAATGTATTGTAGAAAATAATGCCGGAATCTGAAATCGGTGATCGGTGCGGCACCAATGCCACTTCTCCAAGATAGGCAGCGCCTTCATCCGAAACGATCATCTCATCCAATAATTCCTGGCCTTTACGGGCTTCTGCCTTGATGATTTTCCCGCCATCGAATGTCAGCGTGAATCCATCGATTTCATTTCCTTGATATACGAGCGGTTTAGTATTGGTGACATGCCCGTTCACGCCATGCTTCAGCGGTACTGTATAGACTTCTTCTGTCGGCATATTCGCAATGAAAGGTATGCCTGCAGGTGTCTTTGCAGCACCGGTCGTCCAAATATGTTTATCTGGAAGCTCAACTGTCAAATCGGTGCCTGGTGCCCGGTAATGCAGCTTCTTGTACCGTTTATCGTTCAGTGCGGCCGCTTTTGTCTCCAATGTTGCAATATGGTCCTTCCATTTCGCAACTGCGTCGCCTTCACCGATCCGGACTATTTTGAAGATCGCTTCCCACAGCTTTTCAACAGCTTTCTCATCCGACGAGCCCGTGAACACTTTACTTGCCCATTCCGGCGATGGAACAGCCACAATCGACCACGCCACTTTATCGGAAACAATTGCAGAACGATAGCGCTCAAGCGCGTTCCCTGCCGCTTTCTGTGCGTCCGAGAGCCGCTTCGGCGAAATACCTGTCAGCAAATCCGGGTCTTCGGCATCGATCCACAGAAATGCGCCGCCCGTCTCAATCACTTCATCGCGCTGGGCTACGGACCATTCCGGGTATTCCCGGAATGCTTCATCGGGCGCCAGCTCAAAATGCATTCGGGTCTGCACCGGATCTGTGTAATTAACTTGTACGCGTTTCGCTCCCGCTTCGTATGCTTTTTTGACAACGAGACGAGTAAAATCCAGTGTATCAGTCGTTGCACTGACCAGCAGGATTTGCCCTTCCTGTACATTGATCCCTACTTTGACTGTCAGTTCTGCGTATTGTTCCAGTTTTTCCTGAAATGTCATTTCCGGCTCCCCTTTTTAGCAATGGTTTTAGATGAACCTTCAATCAGATTGCCTCGGTCCCAGACTTTCTGAACCGGTCGGGCCGGCAGCTCTTTTGAAATGCGCTTATATTGCCGTTCATCAGCGTAAGACAGAAGCGTCAACGCTTCCCCGTCCGCCCCCGCTCTTGCCGTCCGGCCGGATCGGTGCAAATACTGTTCAGGAGTTTGCGGCACATCCACATGGATAACATGGGTCACACCTTCTACATCGAGACCCCGGGCCGCCACGTCCGTTGCTAACAGAATGGGCACTTTACCGCTATGGAAGGCTTCAAGCGCTTGCTTCCGCTCTTCCTTCTTCATTTCCGAATGAAGTGCCACAACACCTGCATCCCGGTAATTAAGCTTATTTTCTTTCATCAGCAACTGATCGAGATTATTGATAAACGCCAAGCCTTTCATGCCTTTAAGATAAGCAAGACGGCGCAGCATATCCGTTTTATCCCGCTCTTCAATTTTGACGAAAGAATGTGTAACTTTTCCGAACTCCGGCAGATCTTCCTGCGTGATATGGATTCTTGTCGGATGGTTCATCAGCCGGTCAGCAACCAGTTCGATCTCTTCCGTAACAGTTGCAGACACAAGCACGAGCTGGCGATCGTGCTGCGTTTTTTCAATAAGGTTCCGCATCGCTTCCCGGTGTTCCCGGCTCAGCAGCTGATCTCCTTCATCAAGCACAATCATTCGGATTTCATGCAATTTCAATTTCTTGCTTTTCACCAGTTCATTCAGCCGGCCGGGTGTACCGACGACGATTGCCGGTTTTTTCTTCAGTTTTTCAATCTGGCGCTGCACGTTGGCGCCGCCGATCAGCTGGGCAACGTCTATTCCCGTTTCTGCTGTCCACTCCCGGACGACGTTGACAATCTGCATCGCCAATTCCTGGGACGGCGCGACAATCATTGCCTGTACGTTCTGGCGCTCTGGATTGATCCGCTCCAAGACAGGCAGCACATACGCCAATGTTTTTCCTGAGCCTGTCGGTGACTGGGCGACGATATCATTGCCCGCCAGCATTTCCGGGATCATTTCAGTTTGTACGGGAAGCGGCTGTTCAAAACCGGCCTTTTTCCATTTTTCCTGCCATTGTATAGCTAATTTATCAATTACGTTCATTTCGATTCCACCTTCTCTTCACTAGCTTCAGTTTATCATATTGCAGCTGAAAGAAGAAAAAAACGCCCCCAGAAAGGGACGTTTCAGTAATTACGCTTCGGTAACAGGTTCATTGACCGGTTCTGCTGTAAAGACCCGGTTATCTTCATCCACAGCCGGTTTTGCCCGTTTGACGAATGACGTCAGAACCAATGCAACGATCGCGATGAAGGTGGAGACGAAGAATGTGTAATTGATACCTTCCAGCAATGCCTGGTTCATGATCGTTTCAGGTGCAGCGCCGGATGCAAGCAGATCAGCCCCAGCCGATTCTGCCCGCGTATTCATCACTGTAATAAGCAGGGCTGAACCAATTGCCCCTGATACTTGCTGGAGGGTGTTATTCATCGCAGCTCCATGCGGGTTCAGCATTGGTGACAGCTGGTTCAAGCCATTTGTCATAATCGGCATCATGACCATCGAGATACCAAACATCCGAATCGTATACATGCCCATGATCTGCAGGTATGTTGTTTCAAGACTCAGCTGGCTGAAAAAATATGTGGATAGCACAACAATAGCAAGCCCGGTCATCGCGAGTATACGAGCGCCGAATTTATCAAACAGACGGCCTGTAATCGGTGACATGATTCCCATCATCAATGCCCCCGGCAGCATGAGCAGGCCGGAATCCATCGGCGAGATCCCTTTAATGGTCTGGACATAGATCGGCATGAGAATCATTGCAGAAAACATTGAAATGGAGAGCACAATGGAAATGGCTGATGATAAAGCAAACATAGGGTATTTATATACCTGGAAATCGAGCATGGGCACGGCCAGTTTCAGCTGGCGGGTGATAAATAGCACAAGCCCTGCTACGCCGGCAGCGATTGTTCCGTAAACGAGCGGATTAGACCATCCGTAATCAGCGGCTGAACTGAATCCATATAACAGCCCGCCGAAACCGATACTTGAAAGCACCAGTGACAGGCTGTCAATCTTGAGTTCCCGGTTTTGGATCATGATATTCTTCATCTTGAAGATACCGAGCAATAGCGGCACAAGTGCCATCGGCAATACGATCATGAATAGCGTCCGCCATGAGTAATGTTCAATGATATAACCTGACAGTGTCGGGCCGATCGCCGGTGCCACAATCATCACTAAGCCGAAAATACCCATGGCTGATCCCCGGCGTTCCACCGGAAATGCCGCCAGCATGACATTCATCAGAAGTGGCATCATTAACGCAGCTCCGGCTGCCTGTATCATCCGCGCAGCGAGAAGGACAGCGAATACCGGCGCAACGGCGGCGATTAGTGTACCAAGCACAAACAGCGACATCGCAGCTATAAAAATCGACCGGTTTGTAAAACGCTGGATAAAAAACGCACTTGCCGGTATCAGAATCCCGTTTACAAGCATGAAACCTGTAACAAGCCACTGAACCGTGGAAGCGTCCACTTCAAATTCCACCATGATAGAAGGCAGTGCAACATTCAGCAGTGTCTGCGTGAAAATAGCCACAAACGCACCGGTGAACAGGATTGCGATCATACCATACGGCGGTTTTTTTTGTTCTGTCATCTGGTTATTCCTCCATTTATACCTATCGTTTAATTTATATACCAACAGTACACTTTGCTATTCTATACCGATTGTTCAATAAAAGCAATCACTTGAATCACAAAATCTTAAAACGTTGATGTAAAGCGTTTTCAACTGTATGATAAGAGTATACTATGAGTATAAAAGGTGGCATTTATGAACATGAAGAAAAAACAGATCGTTGATGCAGCGTATACCTTGTTCATCGAAAAAGGTTACGCGGCCACTTCCATTCAGGATATATTGGACCGGGCAAAAATTTCAAAAGGCACTTTCTATAATTACTTCACGTCAAAAGGCGAGTGCCTCCGCGGCATTCTCGAAGCCATTGCAGAAGAAACAGAAATAAAACGACGGCAGGCGGCAACAGGAGAACAGATAAATGATGCAGCTGTCTTGTCTGAACAGATTGCAATTCGGCTCAGAATAAACAAAGAGCGGAAACTGTTTCCGCTCTTTGAAAGTATCTTTCATTCTGAAGATGCTGAGCTGAAAGCATTCGCTAAACAGCTGCATTTCAGTGAAATTTACTGGCTTGCCGGCCGGATCACAGATGTGTATGGCGAGCAGGCTGCACCGTTTGCTCTCGAAAATTCCGCTCTCGTTCTCGGAACCATTCAGCACCTTATTCATCTGCATGCAGCTAACGCAACCAGTGAAATGTCCGCTGAGCGCCTTACAGATTTTGTGTTGCGGCGAATGGAAGCTTCTCTCGTGGATCAGCTTCAAACAAATGATACATTCCTTCCTTTTACATTACGGGAATTTCAGACAGAGCAACCAAATGCATTGCTGGAAATTCATGCAAGAGCCAGAACGCTTGCAGACAAGTCAGAAGATCAGCAGACCGGACAGCTCCTGTCATTCATCGCTGATGAACTGAAAGAGCCAAATCCCCGTACGCATCTGATTGGCAGCGTTGTGACGACTCTTGAAAACGACGGAATTTTGACTCCCGAGTTTAGTCATGATATCCGACAGGCACTCACCGAATCATGAAAATTCATCACAAAAAGGCTGAGCTTAGTAATCCAAGCTCAGCCTTTTATTTTTCACTTCATAGCCGCATGCTTCAATCGCCCGTTCTGCCAGTACGACAGAAGAATCGATATACCGGTCAGAGAGCGCAAGCTCCTTATAGACGATTGAAAGTTCAGTACAGCCAAGCAGCACTTTTTCACAACCTGCTCCTCGCATATATGCATCAATCTTCTGCCAGTTTTCGGCATTCACCGGTTCTCCTGCTTTTACATTTTTATAAATGACAGACATAACAAGTTCTTGAATATCTGCGCGCGGAACAATGGGCATAAGCCCTGCCTCTGCACACGCTTTCTGATAAACCCGGGTCTTCAATGTGCCATCTGTTGCTAATATACCGGTTCGGGTTGCCCCTTCCCGCTTCGCTTCGTTCGCTGTCTCGTTCACCATATGCAAAAGCGGGACCGGCAATGCTTCCTGTAACTGCTCATAAAAGCTATGAGCTGTGTTGCATGGCATCGCCAGTACTTCAGCTCCCATGCCAACCAGTTTCAGTGCATCCCGAATCATTACCGGAACCGGATTTTCCGCTGATTCCCCAAGAATATAGGCCGTCCGATCGGGAATGTGCGGATTATTGGAGATCAGCATCGGGATGTGTTCCTGGTCTTTTGAAGCGAGGGTGCGCCGGACGACGCTTTCACCGAGATACATGGTTGCAAGCGGTCCTACACCGCCGATAATGCCAAGTGTCTTTTTCATGACAATCCCTTATTATTGAAATACTTTTTATACTTGCGGTAATAGTTCATGCTGTTCAGCGTCAGATTGAACCAGCGCTTCGGGTTGATGTCCTGATTGTAAAAAAGTGAATTCGTCACTTTTCCTTCATTGATCAGCCGGTGCGCTTTTTTCTTCAATTCCTTGTTCTGTGCATATTTGTACAGCACACCGTTCGGAATGATCGTCCATAGATGTTCGTTATCTGCATAAGTCACTTGCTGCGGGATATTGAAGATATGGTCATCCGCAGCATACTTCATCAAATTATAACCGCTCGCTGTCACATAATAACTGCTGCGGCCGTTACGCAGATTGATCTCGAATAATTTATACTCTCCATCCCGCACGTCATATTTCATATCGAAATTCGCGAAACCGGTGTACCCGATGTCTTCAAGGAAAAACCGCACCCGGTCCATCAATGCTTCGTCGTATGTGGTGATGATAGCTGCATAACTTCCGATTCCTTCCGGTGTGTGTTCTTCAAGAATCGGATTGCCAAGTGACATGAGTTTCAGTTTGCCGTCCTTGCCGACATATGCATTCAACACGCGCATATAAGAATCATCACCCGGGATAAATTCCTGGATGATCAGGTTATCCTGATAACTTGAGGAATAGATTGCCTCAAAGATGGCGTTCCGTTCCATTTCATCATGCGCGACGAATACTTTCTTTTTACCGGGGAAGCTGCAATTCCAGTAAGCGACAGAATTCGACGCTTTAATAATAATCGGATAATCGAAATCGAGCTTCAGGTTCCCGCGGTCCTCAGGAGTAGCCATTGCTGTCTTTGGATAACTGAATCCGTACTGATCACAGATTTTATAAAAATTCTCTTTCAGTACAATCCGGTTCATGAGTTCTTCACCGATATACGGAACGGCGAAATGCTTTTCGAGTTCCGGCTTATGCCGGATAATCAATTTGGCATAATCATCTCCGCAGGCCAGAAGCAATTTAGGCACTTCCGGAAATTCATTGGCCAGCTTCATCATCTCTTCCAGAAATACGCCATCTTCATTTAACCCTTCAACCGAGCGGAATGAAAGAATTTTACTGTTTTGCGTCACGGTCATAGCCGCCCGGCCCACGACGAGCGGCTTAATGCCGTATGCTTCATGAAACGAACGGGCCATCCCATAGGCATTCATATCAGAGCCCAGTAAAACGGGCAGAAATTCTGCATTCATTGTTGACATCCTAACATCATCTCACTTTGATTAAATTCATAATATCCAGTCTACCACACTAGGACCCGCTTGAAAATCCGGGCTTGTGTCGGCCTTTTGCCGCCTGTTCAAATGCATAGGCATATTCAATCAGTTTCGGTTCGGAGAATGCGTGACCGGTGAAGGTGATGCCGAACGGCTCCCCTTCAGACGTGAATGAGCACGGAACTGTAATGGACGGGAAGCCGGCAGCAGCGGCGATATTACAGCCGAAATCCTGCGGCAGCACGAGCACATCTACTCCGGCTTCCTTGAGGTTTTTACGCAGTCCTTGTTCTGCTGCAAGAAACCGGTTGCGCTCGAGCGCTTCCTCGTATGCGCGCTCGGTCAATTCACCGCTTAATCTGCTCGCCTGCTCCAACAGATTTTGCCCGTACTTCAGCATTTTATCAGCGTGTTCTCCATTAAAGCTCATAACGTCCCGCATGGAACGGATTGGGTTATGGGGATTCGATTTTCCGAGATAATCATCGAGGTCTGCTTTAAATTCATGCAGCAGCACGGCGAAGCCGAGATCTTCCTGATTCACGCCTAATTTTACCTGATCTTTAATAACGGCGCCGCATTTTTCCAGCTGCTGAAGTGCTGTTTTAAACTGTTCCGCCATCTCTTCGGAAATGTCATCTTCAAATAAATGGCGGGCGATGCCGATCCGTACACCGCTGAGTCCATTTTCATTAAAATGACGGGTCCAGTCATATTGTTCGAACGGCTCTGCCATCACCGTAATGGGGTCGCCCCCATCTTTGCCGATCATTCCTTCAAGCAACGCAACGGCATCACGCAGCGTCCGGCCCAGCGGTCCTGGTGTATCCTGTGTATGGGACAGCGGGATAATCCCTCTCCGGCTCACCAGGCCGACCGTCGGTTTAATGCCGACCAGGCTATTCTGTGCAGCCGGGTTAATGATGGAACCCGATGTCTCTGTTCCAAGTGCAGCAACTGTAAGATTAGCCGCGACAGCCGCTGCCGAGCCGGAACTGGATCCGCCGACATCAAATTCACCGTAAGGGTTCTTTACCTGTCCGCCTCTTGAACTGTAACCGTTCGGCATATCCTGCGACATGAAATTCGCCCACTCGGTCATATTCGTCTTGCCGAGAATAATTACTCCTGCCCCGCGCAGCCGTTTAACGACTGCAGCATCTTCAAGTGCATAATGGTCTTTCAGGGCAAGTGAACCGGCACTTGTATGCATTTTGTCATTCGTGTCAAAATTATCTTTCACCAATACGGGAATCCCGTGAATCTTTGAACGCGGGCCTTTCATCTGCCGCTCAAAGTCCAATGCCTGAGCCGTCTGCAAAGCATCCGGATTCAATTCCAGTACAGCATTGATTTGCTGACCGTATAGTGAAATGTTTTCCCTGTACATCAGAACGAGTTGCTCTGCAGTCAGTTCCCCCGCTTCCATCAATGCCTGGAGCTCATCAATTGTAACTTCATCAAGCCGTTCTTTCCGGAACTTCTCCAGTTCTTTGCTGTGCATGCCGCCGCCTCCCTTTAATCGGTATATTGAAAAAAGCCGAAGTCTATTCGGCTGTCTGGTCTTCTGTATGGGTTTTCAGCAGTTCATAAAGTGATAGCTCGTATAATTGCCGGCCGCCCACTTTGAATATATTGTTTTCTACCAGGTCTTCGATAATTTGTTCCCGCTTGAATTCAAACGGTGATTCCGGTGGCTGTTCAAACACGTTGTATTCTCTCCTCGTCATTATTGTTCCGTCCCTTCTATACCCGGCAGACGACTGCGCTGAAACATTTGCCGTTTGCCATCTGCCATTTTGCGGGTATAGCCGGAATAAGGAGCTGATACCATGAGACTTGGATATGCCTGCATGAATACTGAATTGCAAAGCGTATTCAGAACATGCCGCACAGCGACAGCTGAAACACAAGGCTCAGCTGTCATTAAAGAATTGACCGTAAAAAATTTGGAGACCACCTTAAAAATACTTGAATGGAACCTGTTGCATGATATTTATTTTTACCGGGCGTCAAGTTCGATTGTCCCTCTCTCCACTCATCCGGTGAATGACTGGAATTGGTGGACAGACGAAGATGTCCTCTTTTTGACAGGACAGATTCGCGACTTGGTCCGCACGCACCATATGCGGCTGTCCATGCACCCCGGACAGTACACAGTTTTAAATTCACCGAAAGAAGAAGTGGTTGATAAATCGGTCGCTGATTTGGAATATCATGACAAACTTATCACCCTTTTAGGCGGAACCGATCTGATCGTGCATACGGGAGGCGCATATGGCGACAAAGAACAGGCAAAACTCCGGTTTTCACAAAACTACCGCCGATTATCAGCCAGCATCAGACAAAAACTGCGATTGGAAAATGACGATAAGACATTTACTGTCCAGGATGTACTCGATATTAGCCGGGACTGTGGCATCCCCATCTGTTTCGATATCCATCATCATAATTGCAATAATGACGGTACCCCTGTCGATATCGCTGCAATAATGGCTACCTGGAAAGGATTCGGGATACCGAAAATCCATATCAGTACCGGTAAAGAAAGCCGGACAGACCGGCGTCACCACGGTGTTGTATCTGCCGAGGATTTCGAGGAATTGCTGGTGCTGCTGAAAGGAACAGATGCAGATATCATGTTCGAAGCCAAACTGAAAGAACAGGCTATTTTACCATTTCTTGCACAATTGAACCGCACATGAATGACTCCCATCCGACACAGCGCGATTCATTCTGCTGCCGCAAAAGTCAGAGTGAAAGTTGTGCCCTGGCCCTTTTCTGAAATGACGTCAATCTCTCCATGCATTTGGCTGATGACACTGTATGTCACCATCATTCCGAGTCCCGTTCCCGTTGTCTTCGTCGAGAAGTACGGCTCGCCCAGCCGCTGTATCTCCTCTTTCGTCATGCCGCTGCCGCTGTCTGTCAGTTTTATCAGAACAGCTGATTTCTCCCGTTGGATGACAATGGAAAAAAGACCACCCGCCGGCATGGCATCTATGCCGTTTCGAATGATATTAATAACCGCTTGCTGGAATTTCTGCGGGTCTACAGCAATCCGCAAGCCATCTTCAGGAGCAGTCAGCACAATTTTAATTTCCCTTTCTGCTGCATAGGGACCGAGAATATTCATGATTTTTTCAATTTCCGATTTCGTATGAATTGTTTCGATCCGGCCGTACGCCGGTTTAGCAAAGATCAAATAATCCTCGATCAGCTTTTCGGCCGCATTGATTTCCTGCAGAATGGTGTTATGGAATTCCGTCTGTCTATCCCGATCATACTCGTGGTTGTTTAATAGCTGTACAAACCCTTTGATACTTTGAATCGGATTCCTGAGCTCGTGAGAAACGGAAGCCGCAAAATGACTGACCGTCTCCAGTTTCTCATGCTTGATGAGCGCATTCAGCATGTATTCCTGTCGCTGGATGCGTTCAATTAACAGGGCGGCAATGGCTGCGATCATTCCCTGGTTCAGCATCAGCATCAACCAAACATCCACAATGTGATGAATCGGATCACCAAACAGCAAGTGACCAGCCACCAGGTTGAACAGCAAGGATGTTATTGAAACGAGAAACACGAAGAGAATTTTCGCCAGCCATCCCATCCGCAGATAGAAATTGCGAAGCAACGGCACAACAACAGCAACCAACAGCAGATTCAAGACGGCAATGTACATGCCGTCTCCTCCGATACCGATGCGCACTGCAGAAGTCACCACGAAGATCACCGCACTTACTGCCGGTCCCCCGTAAAGCCCGCCGACAATAAGCGGCACTTGCCTCAGATCAAAGATATAGTCTTCTGATAGAAACTGATACGGAAACAACACGCAAAGCACGCTGGAAATGGAGAATAGCGCAGTGAGGATGATTTTGTGTTTAGAGAAGAGTTGCTGACGGCCAGCTATTGCAAACAATTGGTATAGAACAATGGGGAAAATGATGAAGAAAAAATTATTGATCATGCCTGTCGCTAATTCCCGCAATCCCTCGTCATCTCCCTTCCCCAATGAAAAAAGCCGCTTGCGGCGGCTTTTTTCATTGTAACGATGATAGAGTCATCGCGCAATAATCTCCAGAAGGCGTTCAGCAAAAAGCAGCGGGCAATTATTATTGTGGAATGACCAGCACTTGTCCAACCCGGATCAGGCTTGGATTGGAAATATTGTTGGCACTGGCAATCTTCATCACCGACACATTATAGCGCTGTGCGATTGAATATAACGTGTCCCCTGATTTCACTGTGTAACGGACAGTCGTTGCAGGTGGCGGAGTCGTCGTCTTGCCTGGAATAACCAGCACTTGCCCCACCTGGATCAAGCTCGGATTGGAAATGTTATTTGCTGTTGCAAGCTGGGAAACCGATACGCCATATTTTAGCGCAATCCGGTATAATGTATCCCCGGATTTCACCGTGTACTTGACCGCTGTTGATGGCGGTGGAGTCGTCGTTTTACCCGGAATGACCAGCACTTGCCCTACCCGGATCAGACTCGGATTTGCGATATTATTCGCTGCGGCCAATTGCGAAACAGATACATTGTATTTCAAGGCAATCCGGTACAAAGTATCACCGGACTTTACTGTATATTTGACTGAAGTAACTGGTGGCGGAGTTGTCGTTTTGCCCGGAATGACGAGCACTTGCCCTACCCGGATTAAACTCGTGTTTGAGATGTTATTCGCTGCAGCTAATTGAGCGACCGTCACATTATACCGGTTTGCAATACTATAAAGAGTATCCCCGGATTTCACCGTATATGTCGCACCTGATGGCGGCGTGCTTGACGGCAGGTTCAACATCTCAGAAACCGTAACGAATTTGTATCCTTTCGCTTTCAATTGCGAAATCATGGATGGAAGTGCGCCAGGTGTACCGGATGCGCCTGCACCGGTATGCATCAAAATAATAGAGCCCGGCTGAACGTTATTCATTACTTTGGACAAAATTTGACTGGAGGAAATGCCTCTCCAATCGATTGTGTCGATATCCCATTGAATCGTATGTGTATAGCCTGCATCACCAATCGCCTGTAATGCAGCAGCATTGCTTGCTCCGAACGGTGCACGGAAGATCGGTTTTGTCGACTTTCCTGTTATGCTTTTAATGGTGGCCTCTGTCCGATCCAACTCACTTTTAATCTTCGCAGCAGAAATTGTCGTGAAATCGGGATGTGAATATGAGTGGTTGCCGAGCTGGTGCCCGTTGGCAGCGATATTCCGAATGGCCTGCGGATGTGCATTTGCGCCCGAACCCGTTAGGAAGAAAGTAGCATTGACATTATTATCCGAAAGAATTTTAAGGATCTTATTGATGTTTGTACCATCCGAGCCATCATCAAACGTAAGGGCTACGACTTTGCTTGTCGTGTAGCCTTTTGTCACGTATGTGGAACTGGCTGCGTCAGTTGCAGACGAAAATGAGAGTAAAGAAAAGAGAACCAAGGTAAAGACAGCAATCACTTTAAGAAACTTAGCGTACATCCTACTCATCGCCCCTTCTTATTTTTTTCATCACACGCCACCAGACCAAAACCTTATACCTATAAAAGACACCGCCATCTCCTTTCTTTAATTATGTAAATTTCAGTTATATTACGTTTTGATTACATTATACGCCTTTTCAAAGTGATTGGATACAACTAAGAAGAGATTTCTATAAGTAATTGTTCCTCAGAACAAGGTGCAAAAAACCGGAAAGCTGGGTTCAGCTTTCCGGTTGCTCGCACCTGTTATTCTGATTCCTGAAAAATCGAATTAACGGCCATCTTCGCTATCGTGCCATTTGACATGATGAACTTATCAACATTAATGTGCGAGAAATTCGGAATGTGTTCTTCACGTTCCACTTCCACCGTTGTATAGACATTCGGTGATATTCTCTCAACTGCTGTAGCGATCAGCAAAGACTTGCCATCGGTCAGCATCTGATCTTCAATTCGGTCATCTGAGAAAATCAGTACAGCCTTCGCCTGCTGGATGTTGGCTTTTCGGAGAATATCTCCGTGCGTAGCATTTCCTCTCACATAATGGATACGCGCGTTAATTTCTTTTGCTTTTTCCAATCGGTCAATCACTACAATTTCTATGCGTTTGTCTTTCTTTAAAATTTCTTCGATGGCATTTTCCGCTTTGTATGACCAGTCGATAATCACAATATGGCCTTGCCCTTTAAACATGATTTCGCCCCTTTCTTCCCGTCTTTTATGTACTGTCAGACTTTCAATCCCTTTTCCGACAAAAGAAGCGAATAACCCGATGCCGATTATGTAGAGAAAAATGACAGTGAATAACCGCCCCTCCAATGTTATCGGATACAGATCACCGTATCCGACTGTCAAGACAGTCGTCATGGTAAACCATAATGAGTCGGCGTAATCTGTAAAGGTCTCAGGTTCGATGACGGGCATCATTAATGTGCTGAGAGCGATCAAAATAATGGTACTGACAGTCAGCATCAGCCAGGAAAGACTGGTTGCCTGTAAATATAACTTCCTGAGCAGTATCAACGCTGAACCTCCTGTTCTAATCAATTTTTTTAAAGAAAAATCTGTTTTCTTCAGGAGCAGGCTCCTTGTTTTTCACATCTGCTGAATTATTACAGAAGCACCTCATTAATAAGTATACACATCCCATTGCCTGCGGAGAGTATTGGACACTAAAAAAGTGAAGCTCCTGAAAGGAACTTCACGCTTCTTCGGTTTCAGCTGTTTCTGAATTCACCAATTCTGCCACGAGCACATAACGCTGCGGGGCATCCCCGACAAATCCGAATGGGTAACAAGTGGTGAGTGTTAATGTCGCTTCATCTTTTTGTACAATAACCGTTTTATCCAGTTCATCCACAATCCGTACAGTATGAACTTTATAGGTGAATTTGCCGGCATCTGTCCGGACAATCAGCAAGTCATCTTCGCCTACTTCCCCAAGTTCACGGAAAACTGTGCCGCGGTGTCCGGAAAGAACAGAATTATTTCCCATTCCCGGAAGCACACTTGCTGCAAAGTGACCAACGCCCTTGGCTAATTCATCCGGATCGGCGCCATGAAAAATCGGCATTGCTGCATCCAGCTTCGGAATGATCAGTTCACCAAACTCCTCTCCTTCTTCAGGAAAGTCCGCATAGAGAGGAGTAAAATCCCGATCTCCAGCAGGCTGAGCAGTTGAACCGCCTGCACCTGTAACTGCGGCACTTGCAAATTGATCATTTTCAAGATCTGCATCGCCTACAGCAAAATAGCCTTGACCAAAGCTGAATAAACTATAGCCGGCAAAACACAATCCGAATACCATCAGAATAATAGATAAAGACGGAAGAACCATGCGTTGCCGCACAGTTCTTCCGGGTCTTCTACGCCTACTCATTATTGTTCGCCTTCACGTCTTCTGGACATGAAGAACGCGGCAGCACCCAGAAGGGCAATCCCGGTACCGATCAGGGCGTTCTGAACGGCATTTGTCGCAGTGTCCGGCATTTCTTCGCCGTCCACTTCATTCACAACAGTATAGCCTGCATCTTCAAGTGCCCATTCCAGGTCGGCAACGAATACGAAGTCATCTTCTGTGAATCCGTTGTCTTCGAGGAAGGTGTTGTAATCGTCTTCTGTCAGGTCATATTCATACAGTGTCGCTGACAGGGTCTCATCATCGAGCAATGGGCCAACGGTGGCTTCCAGTTCCGCAAAGTCATTGAAGTCCGTCAGTTCCATGTCGTAATTGTCCATCAGGTACGTATTGAAGTCATCTTCGGCCCAGCCGTACGGTGTCAGGTACGTCTCTTCCACGAGTGTCATGTCGAGACCTGTTTCGATCACTTCACCATCTTTGGTTGTTTCTTCTTCGTCTGTGGCGGTTTCTTCTTCATCCACGACGTCTTCATCCGTACCGGTTTCATCGTCTTCGCCTGTGCTGTCACTGTAACCGGCGGCAATGAGCTCAGCTTCCAGGTCCGCATAGAAGTTGATGGCGTCCGGATCTTCAATGCCGGTCAGGAATTCTTCCGTCTCCGCGGCATCCAGTCCGTATTCGTCCATCAGGCCGACTACGCCTGCATCGTCAACCGTGCCGTCTTCCACATCGGTGATCAGTTCATTGACATCGATGAACGGGCCGACGGTCGTCTCGAGCACGTCAAAGCTTTCAAAGTCCGCAATGCCCATGCCGTAATTGTCCATCAGGTAGCCGTCGAACTCCTCAGCGGTCATGCCGAGCGGCGTCAGGTAAACCTCTTCAAGCTGCGCCTGGTCGACTTCCCCGTAATCGAATCCGGTTTCTTCGCCAGCAGCGGCGGCTTCTTCATCGTCGACGATTTCATCTTCGCCTTCGCTTTCGACCACATCGTCATCGTACACTTCCGCGTCGGCGACTTCATCGTCGATAGCCGTTTCTTCATCTACTACGGCTTCCTCTTCCACAACTTCTTCATCCGCTGTTGCATCGGTGTAGCCTTCATCTTCCAGGACATTTTCCAGGTCACCGACGAAATGGATATCTTCCAGGCTGTCGTTTTCCTCAAGGATCGCAGCCAGTTCATCGCCGGTTACGCCATAGCGTTCCATCGCTTCCAGAACATTGGCGTCGGACTGGTCGGAAATCCATGCGTTGATATCAACCGGTGCACCCAACTCACCGAGCAATTCGTCGTTCGATTCATATTCACTGAGGTCCGTTCCGAAATTCTCTCCCAGGTAAGTGTTCCAGTCATCTTCGGTCCAGTCCACCGTTGCCGGGTATGTTTCCCCAATCGTTTCAAGGTCTACTTCAGCATTTACAGCAAATGGAGCTGCTCCAAATGCCAGCGTCGTCGCTAAAGCTGTCGGTAGAATTTTGTTTGTTCGCTTACTCATTTTGTATTCAGCTCCTTAATTAATTGTTATTTTTATATCATGTCTGTCATATTACTTGTATAGACGTTATCCCCCTAACGTAAACATGTAATTTTTGCAAGGATTTTTTTAAATTTATTTAATTATTTAGCAAAAACCTTTTTTGAGCTCCTCCCCTTATGCTTAAACAAGTTAAAGTCAATATTACTATGAACTGATTTATTCTAGAATTTCAGTAAGTCTGTATTCAGTAGAAGAACACCGCCCTCCCTTCCCTTATAGATTGCTTGTTTTTTGAAACAAGCATTTCCGCATCCGGTCGGCTCTGGCCGGATCCCTGAAGGAAAGTGGGAGAGTAAAGGCTGCGTTAAATAATTCTGTCGGACTTTCGCAAAAAAGCTCCATCATCTGGAAAGTAAAAAAACAAACACTTTTTTTATAGAAGAGCATTAAAATAAAAAACCGAAACCATCCGGTTCCGGAACTTGATTATTATACGTTTAAAGTTCACTGAAATGGCAATGCATTCATCTCCATCATTTTTCTAACGAGCTGCGTCCGGTTCCGAACTTGCACCTTTTTCAAAATACGGGTCATATGCTTTTTCACTGTCACTTCAGTTACATACAAATTTTTCGCAATTTCACCATTTTGATAGCCTTGAAGAACCAACTCGACGATTGCCTGTTCCCGTTCTGTGAACTTGAATAACGTCGCTGCAGATAGCTCAGGTTTTTTTGTCACCGGCTCAAGTAGCCTTCTTAAATAATCTGCGATCCGATGCCCGCGCACGTCCAATAAATAGGTGGGAGAAGGTTGATCCTTTCCGTAATCATAGTGGGTAGCTCCCGGAACTTCTTCGAATCCAAATTCGTGAAGAAGGTGTTGATAAAACGGCAGTGGTGTTGAGACCAGAATTCGGCCACCGGATAACAAAAGCGGAAACAACTCATGCAATAAACAGGAACGGGCTTCTGCATCCGTCGGATCCAGACAGTCTATCATGCGGATAAACCAGCCGGCAATGCGGTCTTCAACATGGTACTCTATCAGTTCTTCAGCGGATAATTGACGAAAATAAGCGCGTGATACCGGTTTTGTTTTCAAATAATCTATTGTATCTGCTGAAATTGGAATCACAACGGACAGTCCCAGTGCTTCACCTTCTTTATCATCGCGAAGCAAATGAAACGCTTCGCAGCCCAGCTCCTTATAGTCTTCGAGATCGAAAAATAACTCGTTTTCCTTTCTATTGTGTGCTTCTGAAACGAAATGGGTGATCGTTTCTGCCGTATCCTGCTCATAAAAGTCCACAGAGTTTTCCATGCTCAGCTCTTTTCTTTTTTGAAAATAAGTACTTACATCTTCCATGTCAGCCTGTTCCGCTTTCTCGACATAGTAACTTTTTCGGGTAAGATCTTGGAAAAACGCTGCTTTAATTTTTTCATTGCCGATATGGTAAAACAATTCAGCAAAGTCCGTTGCAGATCGCTTGGATGACATCAGTCGGTCCATATAGTACTGAATAGCCCGCTGACTGATAAGTCCGTGTTTTTCGCCGTTTCGTTTCTTAAAATCCTGAGCCATGAAGTTACGGAATAGTTCGTGAAGACTCCAATGGGCTCCTGTTTTTTTTACGAAGGATAATTCGGTAAACGCAAAAAAAACAGCATTATCCGGCTCGGTCTGCATCAAGTAAGAAAGCACTGCTTGATCGAACTTCCGCAGTATACTGGCTGCTTCTATATAATCGTCCAGGTAAGGATTGTTCACTTCCTTGAGCCATCGTCTCGCAACCGATTCAAATACTTCATCAGCCTGCCGGTCTTTCTTGTCCATTACTGCAATGCTCGTCTCCGGCAACGCAGCGACCAGAGACAGCGTCAGCGGATGCCCTTTTGCAAAACGCCAAATAGTCTCCCTATGATGCTGACTGATTTGAAATTTGGTCAAATAAGACGCTGTCTGACTGTAATCGAACTCTTTCAGGTGCAGCTCTTTGATCATTCGCCGCCAAGCTGGCGAATGAACCCATTCCCCTTTCAGTGATTGTCTTCCAGCCAGGATGACAACGACCTGAGGCAATAACGGTTCTATAACGCTCCGGCGAAACCAGTTATCCAAGGATGCGACATGCTCATATGAATCCACTGCAAGAACGATTTGCCTCGATTCCGCGGCTACTTTTAATGCTGCAAGACAAGCGGCAAGAGAAATACTCCGAGAAGAATACCCTTCCAATAACCCGTGTTCTTCTAATAGAAAAAACAGGCTTTCAGTAAATTGAGATGGTGAGTAAAAAGCACTTTCTCCGTCTATCAGCAGAAATTCCACTTCTCTCTGGGCAGCACGCATTTCTACTTCCCGAAGCAAAACCGTCTTGCCGATTCCTCCTGTGCCGCACACATGAACGAGGCGGTATTCCCGCTGACCGGAAATTGCATTCAACAGCATAGTTAGTTCCCGCTCCCTGCCTGTAAAAAAACGGGTTTCTGCAAACCGGATACTCCGATGATGCTGAGACGTTTTATACAACGATGACCGGATGCGATTCAAAGGCACTCACCCTTCAGATGTATGCTTTGGTATACTATAACATTAAGTATTTAGAATGTTAAGATAAGTTTAACGGTAAGTTTTTCTCACTCTGTCACGGAATCATAATCCTGCTCATCTAAAAAATTTTAAGGAGGCATCGAGATGAACAAGCACATGAAAACTGCTATTGGGTCCATGGCGATTGCTGGTTTGCTCGTATCAGGCGGGGTTGGGGTTACAGCGCATGAAGATGGAGGAGGCGGTCGTGGGGAATTGACTCATAAAGAAAAAATTGCAGTAAAAAAAGCGACAGCAAGGTATCATAGTTTGAAGCAGGCAGAGAAAGCGGGGTACATCAATACAGAAGAATGCGTGGAAGTACCTGGTCTCGGTGGAATGGGGATTCATTTCGTGAATCCTGCTCTAGTGGATAATGAAGTCGACATGGCGAAACCTGAAGCTTTGCTTTATGTTCCGACAAAAGGCGGCCTAAAACTTATCGGTGTGGAATACTTGTCAATTGATGAGAATGAATTATTCGGTGAATTATTCGACCCACCAAGTGCCGTACCACAACATTCGCTCCATGCTTGGGTTTGGCAAGACAATCCAGCCGGTGATTTTGCACCGTTCAATCCAAATATATCTTGTCCGGAGTAAATGCCAATAGTAACCAGTAAAGAGCTTTTTTAGCGCGCGTAAAATATAGCAGAACGATTAAGGGGCTGTCCAAAAAGCCCTTAGGCTTATCTTGCCCAGATGTTCTTCCATAATGGAACGGCTTCTGCTGCGCAAACACTCACTTGCTCCTGCGCAAGCTCGTCGCAGATAAAACCGTTTGCCGCGGACGAACGGCCAAGCCTCCTCTGCCGGCTCCGCCGGCATGCGGAGTCTTGATCCGTCCGTTTTTCCGCAGGCAAGCTGAGGGCTCTTGAAGAGCCCTCAGCTTTGCGACGAAGCTAGCGAAGCGATGCAGGAGCAGTCTGGGGTTTTCGCATTTCTGCTGGCTTCTGCCGTTCCAAGCTAGTTAAAGGAGACAACCATGTAGAATGCATAAAGGCGGGAAGGCCGGCGGCGACTCCTGCGGGA
This sequence comes from Planococcus lenghuensis, assembly GCF_001999905.1. Taxonomy (NCBI): domain Bacteria; kingdom Bacillati; phylum Bacillota; class Bacilli; order Caryophanales; family Caryophanaceae; genus Planococcus; species Planococcus lenghuensis. The sequence goes on along the minus strand of NZ_CP019640.1, from coordinate 915,152 downwards.
CTAGCACGAGCTGAAGACCCTGGACCGAGCATAGCGAGGGAAGCGGCTGAAGCCGTGCCCGCGGACAGCGTCCGCCGGGTCGAACCCCAGCTACTTCTTTACGAATAGAAAAAAGGGCTGCCCCTCGAGGTCGTTTTTCATGACCTTTTGGGACAACCCCTTTTACCATGTATTAAAAAGTCACATCCCGAGTTCAAGCCATGCAACGGCCTCTACGTGCGTTGTCTGCGGGAACATGTCGACCGGCTGCACTTCCCGGGTGCGATAGCCGCCGTCTTCCAAAATACGCAAGTCCCGGGCAAGTGTCGCCGGATTGCATGATACATAAACAACTCGCTCCGGTTTTTGTTCCAAAATGGTGCCAAGCAGATGGGCGTCACACCCTTTGCGCGGCGGATCAACTACGAGTACATCTGCTTTTCGCCCTTCTTTGAACCAGCGTGGAATGACTTCTTCCGCCGGCCCGGCCTCAAACAACGTATTGGTGAATCCGTTCAATTGAGCGTTACGCTTGGCGTCTTCAATCGCCTGCGGCACGATTTCGACACCCATCACCGCTTTTGCTTTCTGTGCCAAAAACAGTGAGATCGTTCCAATACCGCAATACGCATCGATTACCGTTTCATCGCCGTTCAATTGGGCATAATCGAGCGCCTGCTTATACAGCACTTCCGTCTGATCCGGATTGACCTGGTAAAATGACCGTGCGGAAATTTCAAAACGCACATCCCCAATTCGGTCCTCGATCACGTCATTGCCCCAAAGTGTCACGGTCTCATCACCGAAAATCACATTCGTTTTGCCTGGGTTAACGTTCTGCACAATCGATTTCACATTCGGTACCTGGTTCCGAATCAACGCAATCACCGCTTCTTGTTGCGGCAGCTTTTTCTTTCGGGTGACGAGCACAACCATGACTTCTCCTGTCGCCCGCCCTTTCCGGACCACTACATGACGGAGCAGTCCGCTATGTGCGGTTTCGTCATACGGCTGAATACCAAACGCATGGAGTTGATGCTTCAGCTCACGCATAACAATATCCGCTTCTTCACTTTGAATGATGCATGTATCCGTATCCGCGATATCATGAGAACGTGTACGATAGAAACCGGCAATTGTTTCCCCATCCCGTTCCCCGAATGGAATTTGGGATTTATTGCGGTAGCGCCATGGATTGTCCATTCCTTTAATGGCATGGACGGGCACATCCGGCAGTTTTCCAAGCCGTGCCATCGCATCGCGGACCAGTTTTTCTTTGAAAGCCAGCTGACCATCATAGGATAAATGCTGCATCTGACAGCCGCCGCATACATCGAATACCGGACACGGAGCCGTAACCCGGAAAGGGGACGAGAGTTTGATATCGAGCAATTTTGCAAAGCCATATGACTTCAGTGTTTTTACAACATGCACTTCCACTTCTTCTCCCGGAAGTGCTCCGTGTATAAACAACGGATAACCATCGATTTTTGCCACGCCTGCCCCTTCATGGGTTAAGTCCTCCACATATACGTTTAAGCGGTCATTTTTCTGTACAGGTTTCACTTGGTTCACTCCATTTCGCGTCACTAATCTTACCATAAGAAACGCAAAAGCGCCTTGTTCAGCCTTGCATTGCCCCAGGCTGACCATAAAAAAACGCGCAGCGGCCGCTGCACGTTATCCGTCATTTTTTCTCTTTTGTTACCGGTCCATCTTTCATGGCCAGCCAGAAACCGGCAATCATCGAGCCGAAGAGTACGAGAAACGGGGCGACAAAAATCATAAATTCAGTCATGCAGTCCCCTCCTTATACATGATAATCCGACTTACCTTGAACATAGTCCTTGTCGAACAGGAACAGCCGAAGTACGAGATACAGTGATGGCAAAAGCAGGGCGAAACCGGCCAGGAAGGCGATAATGAGCGCAATGGCCATTGCCTCATTTGTAAAGCCATCATAAAGCGTCAAGTACGGATACAGCAGATACGGATAATGAGAAACGCCGTAACCGGAAAACGCCAGGAAGAATTGCCCGACGAGCAAGATGAACGCCATGCCGTAATTGCGGCGCTTCCACAGCAGAAATACCGTTCCGAAAAACAGCAGGGCCGACAGCGCGAATACCCACCATAGACCAATCAGATTGGCAAAATGTTCTTCATTATGCGCCCGGAGTTCGACGATGATACCCGTCGCCGTCACGATGGTCGGAACCGACCAGATCAGCGAATATTTCCGCAAGAGATCAGATGCCCGGTCATCCCCCGCCTTCCGTGCATACCACGTCAGGAACACAGCAGAGATGTACAGAACGGCGGATAGGGCCAGAACCACGATGCTCCAGGTAAGCGGGCTTGAGAACAATGCCCAGTAATCCAGTACCGGTGCCCCGTTTTCCAAATAAATAAAACCGCCCTCAGAGATGGTCAGTACCGTCGACCAGGCGGCCGGAATCAGCAACCCGGCCAGCCCATACATGTAGATGTAGCCTTTGTGGCTTATCCTGGCTCCATACGTCGCGAATGCGTAGTAGGATCCGCGGATAGCTAATAACACAATAGCGATCGACGCAGGGACCAGCAGGGCTGTTCCGTAATAAAACGCTGTTTTCGGGAAAAAGCCGATGGCCCCCACGAAGAAAAATACCAGGAACACATTTGTAATTTCCCATACCGGCGACAAATAGCGCTGAATGATATTCGTCAGGACATGCTCTTTGTTTGTAAATGCACTGTAGGCATTAAAGAAACCGGCACCAAAGTCGACACTGGCGATGATCACATATCCGAAGAGGAACATCCATAAGACGGATATTCCGACGATTTCAAGTGTCATGCCCGGCCACCTCCTCTTTCGGCTTCTCGGTCGGCGAGCTCCTGCTCAACCGGGTTGCGGCGGAACATACGCGTCAGCACGACGATACTGCCGATACCCAGGATCAAATACAGACCGGCGAACAGGATCAGCATAAGGTCGACTTGACCGCTTGTTGTAGCCGCCTCTTCCGTCCGCATGATGCCCCGGAGAACCCAAGGCTGCCGGCCGACTTCTGTGAACCACCAGCCCATCTCGATGGCCACAAGGGACAGCGGACCGCCGAGCACAATGAGCCAGCGGAACCAGCGGGATTCGATGAATTTCCATCCGCGCCATTTCGCAGCGACGTAAATGAGTGACAGCAGCGTGAGGGCCATACCAATGGTCACCATCAAATCAAATAAATAATGGATATACAGCGGCGGCAGCTCATCGGCCGGAAAATCGTTCAGCCCGATTACTTCCGAACGCGGATTGCCATGTGCCAGAATGCTGAGTGCGTAAGGAAGTTCAAGGCCATATCTGACTTCTTCCCCCTCCAGCAACCCGAACAGCACAAGCGACGCGTCGCCTTCTGTTTCGAAATGCCATTCCGCAGCCGCCAGTTTTTCCGGCTGGTACACAGCCAGATACTTACCGGAAAAATCACCGATAATCGCAGTGGCAATCGCAAAGATGAGCCCGAGTTTCATTGTCAGGAACAATGCCTTTTTATGATAAATGTGATCCGAGCCGCGCAACATACGGAACGCAGCAATTGCTGCCAGAACGAATGCCGCTGTCATATAGGCTGTCACCACAACGTGTGAAACTTTTGTCGGCATGGCCGGAGTAAACATGGCAAGGACCGGATTGATATTCACCAATTCCCCGCTCACCAGATCAAAGCCCCGAGGCGAGCTCATGAATGCATTCACCATCGTGATAAAAACAGCTGAAAATGACGCGCCGATTGCCACAGGGATCAGCAGCAGGAAATGCTTCCGCTGATCTTCGAACCGGTCCCATGTATACAGGTAGATACCGAGAAATATGGCCTCAAAGAAAAACGCGAACGTTTCCATGAACAGTGGCAAGGCAATCGCATTCCCCGCCAATTCCATGAAATTCGGCCATAGCAGCGATAGCTGCAGACCGATAGCTGTTCCAGTGACGACCCCTACCGCTACAGTAATGACAAAACCGCGCGCCCAGCGTCTGGCGAGCAGGATATAATGCTCGTCATTTTTCCGGATTCCAACCCATTGGGCGATCATGATCATAAGCGGGACTCCGACTCCGATTGTTGCGTAAATGATATGAAATGACAGTGTCAGTTCAGTCAGTAACCGACTGTAAAACACTGCGTCTCCGTTGACCATCTATGCATCTCCTCTCCTTATGTCCAGCAACGTTTCGATTTGACTGGCGGCTTCGTCTTCAGCCGCCGAATATTCTGCTGAGAATCGATAGGAACATAATGCCGCCGACAATAAAAGAAAGCCAGATCAGCATCCGTTCTTGCTGTTTATACATGGCCTTCACCTTCCTCTATGTCTATATTGTACCTTAATCCATAGAGAGAAAACGCCTGGCCGGCTCATAGAATCGGTCAATTATGAAAATGCTGTGACAACAAGATTAAGAAATGATTTGATAATAATTTAAATTTTTAGTATTCTAGATAGATACCTATATTAAAAGGACTGAGCTACTATGGAAACAAAACGAAAAGTTTACGCATACATCACTCGGGGAGAGGGAGACGGACAGGAACTTCTGATTTTCGAATATAGTGGGGAACCGGAACAGGGGCTCCAGGTACCTGGCGGCACAATTGGCGAAAATGAAATGGTGATTGATGCCTTATACCGCAAAGTGGCGGAAGAAACCGGTCTTGCACGGGAAAATCTTGTATTTATCGGTAAGATCCATAAGCATATGGTATATCCACGGGATATTGAAAAAGCATATGAGCATAATATCTTCCATTTCGAGTATACCGGGAATGGGCCGAGTGCCTGGGAGCATAAGGAACCGGGCAGCGGCCGTATCTTCCGGTACCGCTGGGCATCTCTCAAAGACCTGCCGAAACTGGCAAAAGACCAGGATGAGGCAATCGACATGCTTTAAACAGAAACAGCCGGCGATCAGACCTTGTCTGATCGCCGGCTGTTTTATACCGCTTTTCAATTTGTCAATTCTGCTTCCCCGGTTTATCTTGCAGCAGCCGCTGCAGCTCCTGCAGCTCTCTTACTTCATATGTGGGCTGAATATCGCCGGGACGGGGAAGGTTATGCCGATTAAACCAGCATGTATCGATGCCCGCCGCCTGACCGCCCCGGATATCCGCATTGAAGGAATCGCCGATAATCAACGTGCCAGCCGGAGTAAAGGAAGGAATTTCAGCAAAAACAGCTTTGAAAAATGCATTCATCGGTTTTTGAGCTTTCAATTCTTCTGATATGAAAATGCCATCGAACAGCGGATAGAGCCCTGAATCATGCAGCCGTTTCAATTGAGTTCTGGCTATTCCGTTCGTGACAATGTATAAACTGAATCTCCCATGAAGCGATGAAACCAACTCCCGGGCCCCGGCCACAAACTGGACCCCTCTCTCCAAATGTTTTCGGTAATCATCATCCATTTCCCGGCCATCCACTTCTTTTTCGTATTCGGCGAACAGCCTTGCAAACCGGGTATGGATCACTTCCTCCTTTGTTATCTTCCCTTCCTCAAACGACTGCCACAAGTCTTTGTTGAGAAGCCGGTAACGGGCAGCGACTTTATCTGTCAGCGACATCCCTTGCGCGCTGAACAGTGATTTAAGCGCTTCCTGTTCCGCCGCCTTAAAGTCCAGCAGTGTATCATCCAAATCAAACAGCAGCGTCTTGTACGATTTCATCCATCCGCCTCCTCATCTCTATTGCTGCGTACACTTAAAAAGACAGCGGGAGAGCTTGAGCCTCCCGCTGTCTGGCTGTCACTTCAAATTCAGTTTATCAACGGAGTCAGGCGGGACAAATACCTCAATATGGCGCGCCAGATTCTCGAATACGGCAGGCAGCGCACCGCCGTATTCCCCGTCCAGGTTCAGTACGACCCGCTCTTCTGAAGTGACGGTCACTTTGCTCGCTTTTACATAAACAACATTAGGGTCTGATAAATGTTCACCGCGCAATGCAAGGGAAGCCAGCCGGACAAATTCCGCTATATTGACCTCTTTCAGAATGAGCAAGGTAAATTTGCCATCATTGATGCTGGCATCCGGTGCCAGTTTTTCAAAACCGCCAACCGAATTTGTCAGGCCGATCAAAAACATCATGACGCTGCCTTCCAATACATTTCCATCATACTCGATTCGTACTCTTGATGATCGGATAGACGGCAGCATTTCAATCCCTTTCAGATAATAGGCCATCTGACCAAGCACGGTTTTCAGCTTACTCGGTACCTCGTACGTCAGTTCTGTCATCCGTCCGCCACCAGCGATATTAATGAAGTGCCGCTTGCCATTCATGAGTCCGACATCCACCGGAATCGTTTTGCCCTGTATGATAATCTCGATCGCTTTATTGATATCCCGCGGAATATGAATGGCACGGGCAAAGTCATTCGTGGTGCCCATCGGGATAAGGCCGATCTTCGGTTTTTTTTCGGAATTTGACACCCCGGCCACCACTTCATTCAGCGTCCCGTCTCCGCCGACTGCAATCACCACATCAAATTCCCGTTTCACCGCTAACATTGCCGCTCTTGTCGCATCTCCCGGTCCTGTGGTGGCATGGCAAGAGGTTTCATAGCCTGCCCGTTCCAGCTGCTCCAGCACTTCCGGCAAATGCCGGCGGAACAGCTCCCGTCCGGAAGTCGGATTATAAATTATGCGTGCACGTTTCATCAGAACTCAGCCTTCCTTTTCATTCTCTTCGTGTAGGACTGTAAAAACACAAAAAGGTTGCCAGCACTTATATGGACTGCTGATCCAATTGTCCCTGCGCTGTCACTTCAATGCTTCCCGAAACGTATTGCGCAAGTCTTCATAGACGAGCTGCCAGAACTCTTCACTGCTTGCAAACCGCTCGGTGAGATCGCTATGGAAGGCTTTCTGCTGAAGCTCGAAGCGTGCATCATCCGGGTCCGGAAGCTTGGCTTTTTCCGTCATGACAAACTCTTGAATCTGCGGTGCCCGCGGGCCCCATGTCCCAAGCACTTCTCCAGTCGATGATAAAATGATGTATTTTGGAATTGAGCGGCCGCCATTCGTCAAGTAACGGTCCATCAGCTCCAGATTCTGATCCCGGTAAACGCAGCGGATTTCCAAGTCTGCCCGCTCGGCGACTTTCCGCAGGATCGGGTTATTCATCATCGCATCGCCGCACCAATCTTCTGTAATCGCCAACACGTGAGGCTGCTTTTCGCGGAGCAAATCGAAAAACGCCTCATCTTCCGGCAATTCAAATCGCTCGTAGACTTGATAGGACTTCTCCTGATGCACTTCCATCTGCGCCATGTACTTCTCCAGCGGCAATGCATCTTCAAAATACTGCTGTTCTGTTCTCATTGATCCAGTCACTCCTTCATCACCAGTTTACGCCCTTCATATCGAAGATGCTATTGAAAACCGGAACCCTCATCGGATTCCGGTCTTCGATCAGCGCTTTGCGATTTCTTCAAGCAGTAGTTTGTTCAGAAGCGGCGGGTTCGCCTGTCCCTTCGTCGCTTTCATGATCTGACCGACGAGGAAACCGATCGCCCGGTCTTTGCCATTCTTGAAATCTTCGATGGACTGCGGGTTGGCGTCAAGTGTTTTCGTCACCATGCGGAGCAGCTCCCCTTCATCCGAAATCTGCACGAGTCCTTTCGCTTTAACGATTTCTTCGGCAGAACCGCCTTTTTCAATCAATTCACGGAACACTTTCTTCGCGATTTTTGAAGAGATGGTTCCTTTTTCGATCAATTTAATCATGGCAGCCAATTCTTTCGGCTCAAGCGGTGTTTCATTGATTTCTCTCTGCACGGAATTCAGATAAGCCGATACGTCGCCCATGAGCCAATTGGCAGCGAGTTTCGGATCAGCTCCCGCTTCGACAGTCGCTTCAAAGAAATCCGACATTGATTTGGCAAGGGTTAAAACAGCCGCATCATATGCCGGCAAGCCAAGCTCTGTGACATACCGTTCTTTCCGCGCATCCGGCAGCTCCGGAATTTCACCAAGTACGCGCTCAATCCATGCGTCATCAATGATGATATCAAGCAAATCCGGTTCCGGGAAGTAGCGGTAGTCATCCGATCCTTCTTTGACCCGCATGAGGACGGTCTTACCGGTCGATTCATCAAAGCGCCGGGTTTCCTGGCGGATGACACCGCCTGAGAGCAGCACCTGCTCCTGGCGTACCTGTTCATGCTCCAGCCCTCTGCGGACGTAGCTGAATGAATTCAGGTTCTTAAGTTCCGTCTTTGTTCCGAACTCGTCCTGGCCGTATGGCCGCAAGGAAATATTGGCATCACAGCGCAAGGAGCCTTCCTCCATGCGCACGTCAGATACACCCGTATACTGGATGATCGCTTTGATCTTCTCCAAGTATGCATAGGCTTCTGCCGGCGTCCGGATATCCGGTTCAGAAACGATTTCGATCAGCGGCGTCCCCTGGCGGTTAAAGTCAACGAGGGAGTAACCTTCATCTGTATGTGTCAGTTTCCCGGCATCTTCCTCTAAATGGAGGCGGGTGATACCGATGCGTTTTTTCTTGCCGTCCACTTCGATCTCCACCCAGCCGTTCTCGCCGATCGGCTCATCGAATTGGGAAATCTGATAAGCTTTCGGATTATCCGGATAAAAGTAGTTTTTCCGGTCGAACTTCGTATGGCGGGCGATTTCACAATTCAGCGCAAGCGCAGCCCGCATGCCGAATTCCACGGCCCGTTTATTCACGACCGGGAGTACACCCGGGTATCCGAGATCAATTACATTCGTATTCGTATTGGGTTCTGCCCCGAAATGAGCCGGTGATGGCGAAAACATTTTTGAATCTGTCTTCAGCTCAACGTGCACTTCAAGTCCAATGATTGTTTCAAAATTCATTTTGCTGCCACCTCCCACAGTCCCGGCTTCTGTTTGTGGAAGTCCGTTGCCTGTTCGAATACATGTGCTGTCCGATAAATCGTTTCTTCATCAAATGGGCGCCCAATGATCTGCAGACCGAGCGGCAGCCCATTATCAAAACCGCATGGCACTGAAATGGCCGGAATACCGGCAAGGTTTACTGGAATGGTTAAAATGTCGTTTGCATACATCGTCAGCGGATCATCGATTTTCTCACCGATATTGAATGACGGTGTCGGTGTTGTCGGTCCAATGATCACATCGAATTTTTCAAAAGCCTGATCGAAATCCTGCTTGATCAGCGTCCGGGTTTTCTGGGCCTTTTTATAGTAAGCATCATAATATCCCGAGCTGAGTGCATAGGTCCCGAGCATAATACGCCGCTTCACTTCATCGCCAAAGCCTTCTGCCCGCGTGTTCATATAGAAATCAAGCAAATTTTCCGCCTGATTTGTCCGGTAACCGTAGCGGATACCATCGAATCGGGCAAGATTCGAGGAAGCTTCTGAAGACGACAGCAGATAGTACGTAGACAATGCATACTTGGAATGCGGCATTGAAATCTCTTCCCATGTCGCGCCTTTTTCTTCCAAGACGCGGAGCGCATCCAGCACAGCCTGTCTGGCTCCTTCACTGACGCCTTCGCCTAAATACTCTTTCGGCACACCGATCCGCAGTCCTTTGATATCCCCTGTGAGCGCAGCGGCAAAATCAGGAACCGGCACGTCGGCTGATGTCGAATCCATGTCATCGTGTCCTGAAATCACTTGCAGCAGTTTCGCATTATCTTCAACAGTCCGGGTTACCGGACCGATTTGATCAAGGGATGAAGCAAAAGCAATCAGGCCGAAACGCGAAACGCGGCCATATGTCGGTTTCATGCCGACGACTCCGCAGAAAGCGGCTGGCTGCCGGATGGATCCGCCAGTATCAGAACCAAGAGCAAACGGCACTTCCCCTGCTGCCACTGCAGCCGCTGATCCGCCGGATGACCCGCCTGGAACCGTCTGAAGGTTCCACGGGTTTTTTGTTTTCTTATAATACGAGTTCTCATTGGAAGAACCCATCGCGAATTCGTCCATGTTCAGCTTACCGGTGATGACCATACCGGCGTCTTTCAATTTCCGGACGACCGTCGCATCATAAATCGGGATAAAACCTTCCAGAATACGGCTTGAGGCGGTCGTTTCAATTCCTTCGGTTACAATATTGTCTTTCACACCGATCGGCATACCAAACAACGGCCCTCGTTCACTGGCGGGTGTCTGCTCCAATTCTTTAGCACGTGCAGTCGCCTGCTCCTCATTCAGTTGCAAAAAGGCCGCAACTTCCGGATCCAATTCCCGGATGCGGTCAAACGCTTCCTGCGTCACATCCGCAAATGACAGCTCGCCTGCCTTTATCAACCGTTGAAGTTCATCGGCTGTTTTATCGAATAAACTCATGTTTTTTCCTCCTGTCAGTCCAATACATTCGGCACTTTAATTTGTCCTGCTTCGTGCTCCCGTGCATTTTTCAATGCCAGTTCACGCGGAATTCCGGGCTCTGCCTGATCTTCCCGCAGCACGTTCACCATCGGGTAGACATGTGTTGTCGGCTCCACATTTTCTGTATCCAATTCATTCAGCAATTCCATCGCATTCGTGATTGCCTCGAGCTGTTCAGCAAAATGTTCAGCTTCCTCTTCCGAGATTGCCAGCCGGGCCAGATGCGCTACTTCCGTCACTTTTTCTTTCGTGATTTTCGCCATATTTCCTACACCTCCGGGTATCTAAACCATACCGGTTATCATATCATTTTTTCTAAAAAATGAACAGGGAGCGCCTGCATGGCACTCCCTGTTGGATCATCTATATATATGAACTTCCGGATCTTCTGCACCGGGCTTCCGCAAAATCAGCGCTTCCGGGCCGTTTTCCGATGCAATGCTGACTTCAATCAGTGAATTATTCGGAAAGTGATCGATGATAAGTCCTGTCACGTACTGTGTAAACCCAATAATTTCTGTTGAGCTGTAGAACTGAACCGGAATTTCAATCGTCAATTCCTGAAGTTCACCTTCCGCATAAAACCCGGCACCAATAACTCCGGTAAAATCAGAAAAGTATTCCTCAATATCCTGCTCGAAATTGCGGAATGCTGTATCTGTCTCCCGGTATGTCTCAGCTGGCTCAGTCGTCGGGAAAACGATATGCTCTTCCTGGACTTCCTGCCAATTTCCGACTTCCTTCTTGCCTGCCGGGACGGTGCCAACGGCAAAATACGAACCCGGCACGATGGCATTGCGGCCGTTCTGCTCAAAAAGGCCGATGACAATCGGAACATTCGTCAGTCCCTCTTTTTGCCGGAGCCGGCTGGCCACTTCACCGGCAATTTCTTTCCCTGCCGCTTCCAGTTCCGCACGCGGGATCTCTTCCTCGTACGTACCGTCCGTTGTCCGGTTATAGTAAGTCGAATTCAGGGCAAGGCCAATCGCAATGCCGCCGAGCCGGATGGTCTCTTCGTCCGTTTTCACTAAATAATTCTGTTCAATGATATGAGCGAGTGCTTCCGGTTCCGGCCGCTCCCCTGCTGCGGTCTCTGCTTCTGTCCGGCTATCCGCAGGATTCAGGCCGACCGGGTTGTCTTCTGATTCCCGGCTGAGCCAAGATCTGATGTCATCCGCCGAGAGCTGTTGGCCTTCCTGGAAAAAATAATCATCCGGCGAAAACTGCCGTTGGGCCAGCCGCATCAGTCCGGTTCCGGCTTCTTCAATATCATAGCGGGTATTCAACCGGTGTACCGTCATGCCCCGCGCTGCACTTTCTTTATACGGCAGCAGTGTCCGGTAATACCGGTCATCGAGCTGAATACTTGGAATTAATGCGGTTTCCGCCTCTTCGTTTTCCACGACTTCCGCTTCGTCCGACGAAGGCGTACAGCCAATCAGCAGCAGAAGCATTGCCGGAATCCACCAAATTCGTTTCATTTCCGGTCCCTCTCAATCATGTAGTTCTTCCAAAAACCGTTGTTCATCCCATACGTCTATTCCCAAATCCCGGGCTTTGTCGAGTTTTGATCCGGCTTCTTCACCGGCAATGACAAGATCCGTCTTTTTGCTCACACTGCCGGATATTTTTCCGCCAAGTGCCTCGATCCGTTCTTTTGCTTCACTGCGGCTCAACTGCGTCATCTTCCCGGTCAGCACAACCGTTTTGCCCGCAAAGACGGTTTCGCCTTCCGCGAGCCGGACCCGTTTGCCGGTATACGCTAAATTGACGTTTCTGTCACGGAGACGTTCCACGAGCGCCTGAACATCTTCATTATCAAAATAGGTCACAACAGCATCCGCCATTTTTTCACCGATCTCATGAACAGCGGTCAGCTCATCGAGTGAAGCGGTCATGAGCCGGTCAATCGTACCAAACTCTTCAGACAGCAGCCGGGCGGCTTTTTCACCGACATGCCGGATCCCAAGACCGAACAACAGCCGTTCCATGGAGTTGGACCGGGACGTATCGATCGCAGCGATCAGATTGGATGCGGATTTTTCACCCATCCGTTCAAGCGTCAGCAAATCTTCCTGCGTCAGTTTATACAGATCGGACACATCCTTGACGAGCCCTTCCCGGTACAGCTGTTCAACCACTTTCTCACCGAGTCCTTCAATATTCATGGCGTTGCGCGAGACGAAATGAATCAGCCCTTCCGTGATTTGTGCCGGACATTTCGGATTGACGCAGCGAAGCACGACTTCCCCTTCGATCCGGACAAGTTCACTTCCGCAAGCCGGACATTCCGTCGGCATCACAAACGGTTCTTCTGTTCCTTCCCGCTGTTCCGTGAGAGCCGCCACAACTTCCGGAATGATGTCGCCCGCTTTCCGGATGATCACCTGATCCCCGATGCGCACATCTTTCTCACGGATCAAGTCTTCGTTATGCAGGGATGCACGCTGCACCGTTGTTCCGGCGACGCGCACCGGTTCGAGGATAGCGGTTGGCGTAACTGCTCCTGTACGGCCGACACTTAATTCGATATTGAGCAGTTTTGTCACGACTTCTTCCGCCGGAAATTTGTAAGCAGTCGCCCAGCGTGGGCTCTTCGATGTAAAACCCAGCTCTTCCTGCTGCTCGTAACTGTTTACTTTGATGACAATGCCATCGATTTCATAGGCTAATTCATTGCGCTGCTCAGTCCATTTTTCGATATAAGCGAGCACTTCCTCAACACTTCTGCACACTTCGCGTTCCAAATTCACTTTGAAGCCCAGACTTTCCATATAACGAAGTGTTTCCTCATGGCCGGCCACCGGCAGGTTGCTTCCGTCTCCGCCCGCTCCGTATGCGAATACGCTCAAATTGCGGCTGGCTGCAATGCGCGGATCCAGCTGACGCAAGGAACCTGCTGCCGCATTCCGGGGATTGGCAAACAACTCTTCCCCGCGGCTTTCCCGTTCCTCATTCAATTGGTGGAACGAACCTTTCGGCATAAACGCTTCCCCGCGCACTTCAATCGTCGCGGTCTCGTTCAGTTTAAGAGGGACCGAACGAATGGTGCGGAGATTCGCCGAGATATCTTCTCCGACGCGCCCGTCTCCGCGGGTTGCGCCGCGGATGAATTTCCCGTCTTCATACAGGAGCGACACAGCGAGCCCATCAATTTTCAGTTCACATACGTATTCCACTTCGCCGCTTGCGCCGCTGCGCACCCGGCGGTCGAATTCCCGTAAGTCTTCTTCTCCAAACACATTGGACAGACTTAGCATAGGATAAGCATGGGTTACTTTGCTGAAGCCTGACAACGGCTCGCCGCCAACCCGTTGCGTCGGCGAATCCGGAAAAACAAGATCCGGGTACTGGGTTTCCAGATCGATCAGCTCATGAAGCAACTGATCATAGACAGCATCCGGCACGGCCTGCCTGTCGAGAACATAATAAGCGTGTCCATATTCCCGGAGTTGTTTGTTTAATTGTTCAACGCGCTGTTCAGCTTGTAATCGGTCCATTGGCGTTCCTCCAGATCAGACTTTTTCAATCGGTGCAAATTTCGCAAGAAGCCGTTTGACACCGGTCGGGCTTGGGAATGCGATATCCAGTTCCATTTGATCGCCTTCACCTCGTACGCTGACGACCGTGCCGGTGCCCCATTTTTTATGCTGTGCTTTGTTTCCTGGCTGCCAGTTCAGTTTCTCACTGCCGGAACCCGCAGAAACCGGTTTGCGGACCGGTGCCCGCTTCTGCGTTGCCGGCCGGCCTGCTACTTTGAATGCCGGCCGCTGAATTCCTGCCGGTTCCATAAGCTCTTCCGATATTTCGTTCAGGAAGCGGGACGGCATGTTATAGCTGCTTCGCCCGAACAGCGTGCGGGAGGCGGCGTGCGTCAAATAGAGCCTCTGCTCGGCGCGCGTAATCCCGACATAGCATAAGCGCCGTTCTTCTTCCATTTCCTCTTCATCGTGAATGGAGCGGGAGTGCGGGAAGACATTTTCTTCGAGTCCAATGATGAACACGACTGGAAACTCCAGTCCTTTTGCTGCATGCATGGTCATGAGGACGATTTGGCCTTCCGACTCATCTGCGCCGTCATTGCCGAGTGAATCGATATCGGCAACGAGTGCGAGGTCGGTCAGGAAGGCAATGAGTGATTTATCGTCGTTCTGTTCTTCAAATGCGCGGGTCACAGACAGGAATTCATCGATATTTTCAAGGCGGCTTTCCGCTTCGATCGTCTTATCCGCCTGCAGCATCTGCCGGTAGCCGGATTTCACCAGCACTTCTTCCACCAATTCTGTTACGGATAAGTACTCCTGCATTTGCGTGAATCCCTGAATCATATCACGGAATTCCGCTGCTGACGCGGCAGTTTTCGGTGTCAGCCCCATGAAATCGACTTCATTGAGCGCATCCAAGATCGTCAGGTCCTGATCGATTGAAAACCGGACGATTTTCTCGAAACTTGTGCCGCCGATCCCCCGCTTCGGTTCATTGATGACCCGAGCCAGCGAAAGATCATCGTCGTTATTAGCGATGAGACGCAAATAAGCGAGCAGGTCCTTGATCTCTTTGCGATCATAGAATTTCGTGCCGCCGACGATGGTATAGCTCATATTCGATTTAACAAGCATTTCCTCCATCATCCGGGATTGAGCATTTGTCCGGTACAGAATCGCAAAATCAGCCGGTTTGTAGCCATCTTCACGCATCAGGTTCTGGATATTCTCAACGATGAACTGCGCTTCCTCGCGCTCGTTCCCGGCTTTGAATAAAGTGATGGACTGGCCGTCCGCATTATCTGTCCGAAGTTCTTTCGGGTAGCGGCTCGTATTGTTCTTGATCACTTCATTGGCTGCCTGCAGAATCGTTTTTGTCGACCGGTAATTCTGCTCAAGCATGATCGCTTTTGCATTCGGGTAATCCTTTTCGAACGACAGGATATTTTGGATATCCGCGCCGCGCCAGCGATAGATCGACTGGTCCGAATCACCCACCACGCAAATGTTCTTGAATTTGCTCGCAAGCATCTTCACGAGCCGGTATTGGGCGTTATTCGTATCCTGGTATTCGTCGACATGAATATACTGGAATTTGTTCTGATAGAAATCGAGCACTTCCGGTACTTGTTCGAAAAGATTAAGTGTCGTCATGATCAGATCATCGAAATCGAGCGACTGGTTTTTCAGCAGCCGTTTTTCATAGGATGTGTACACATCAGAAATCGCTTTTTCGTATGGATTCAGCGCATTCAAGTTTTCCTTGAATTGCCGGGCACTGATGCATTCATTTTTTGCTGACGAGATAGCATTCAGCATTGTCCGCGGATCGAATTTCTTCGGATCCATGTTCAGTTCTTTCAGGACGTTTTTAATCACCGTCAGCTGATCGGATCCGTCGAGAATCGAGAAGTTTTTCGAAATCCCCACCCGGTCGATATCCCGGCGCAGAATGCGCACACACATCGAGTGGAAGGTGGATACCCACATCCGCTGTCCGCTGCCATGACCCAATAAGCCATCAATCCGCTCCCGCATTTCACGGGCGGCTTTATTTGTAAATGTGATTGCCAGAATATGAGACGGATAAACGTCTTTTTCAAGCACAAGATATGCAATGCGGTGCGTAAGCACACGTGTTTTGCCTGATCCTGCACCTGCCATGATCAGAAGCGGCCCTTCCGTATACTGCACCGCTTCTGCCTGCTGCGGGTTCATGCCGTTCAGCAAGTTCTTCGCCAATTGGTTCATAATTTGCCTCCTCGAACGCTTGTTCTCTTCATCATACCTGTTTCGCTTTCGTTTCGGCAACTGCTTTAACAGTTTTTAGAGCCAGTTTCAAATTGTCATAGATGACATTCCCAACAACCACTGTATCTGCAACGGCTGCCATTTCACGGGCTTTTTCCGGCGAATCGATCCCGCCGCCATAGAACAGCCGGGCATCATCCAGCACCTGCTGAACACGCCGGACAAGATCTGCATCCCCATATGTACCGCTGTACTCCATATAAAAAACCGGCAGACGGAACAATTTATCTGCCAGACGAGCATATGCCAGCACGCCTTCCGCAGACAATTCCGCATCAGCGCCCGTCAGCGCCGCTGCTTTGCAGTCCGGGTTCAAGATGCAATAGCCTTCCGGAACCACTTCGTCCCAGTCCATCAATTCACCGAATTCTTTTATCGCTTCATGATGAAGCCCTTTAATCCATTTCGGATCATCGCTGTTCAGTACAGTCGGTATAAAATAAAAATCAAAGCCGGGCGTCACCGCCTCGATCACTGATACTTCCAGTGCAACCGGAACCGTATAGCGCCGAATGCGCGCCAATAAATCCAGCACTCCGTCCAGCGTGACATCGTCACTTCCGCCGACGATGATTGCGTCTGTCCCTGATTCACACACCTGCTCCAGATGGTCGTCTGAAATCGGTTTAGCAGGATCCAGCTTGAATATGTGTTGCCATGTATGGAAATCCAATGAACTTCACCTATCTTTACAATCAGATTTTCATCATTCCATTATACAACGGTTCAACTGTAAAACCTACCTCGGGGACGAAAAACATCGTTTCTTGCCTCATAAGAATTATTTAATATTTTATAAAGTGAAGAAATTTATTTACTGCTGAAGCTCTGAAGTGAACAAATCTGACTTCATACACCTCCGTATACTAAACTATATAGGTTGAACAAAAGAATCTTCAGCGAATTCGCATTGGTCGCTCGGGGAAGAGCAAAGAAGATTGCTTCTCGGCGCTATGCGCTTTGGCGCAGTTAAAACCGATGCTCCTGTGCATGCTCGTCGCAAATGAGCGGGTCAAAACCTCTTGCCCCACTCATTCGCTGACCCTGTCAGAATCACCACTTTCTGCTCTTACCTCAACAAATCACCTCTGTTACTGTCATCGCTAAACAAGGAATATTGAAACAGGGAAGCGCAATTCATGATTGACTGGCATAAGCGGTCTATCCTACTTAATTTAAAAGACACCATGTAAGGCAGTCATTTTCTCCGTGCTTTGTGAGCAGCAACCTTGCGAGACGCCTGCGGAAGACCGAGCGGGCGTTGCGTGAACAAAAGACCTAACCGGAAATGTAAAAATCGTAAGTTCAATCTATATAATTAATCCGATTTCAGCAAAAATCAGTAAAAAAAGACTGAAAGAGGAATCCCTCCATTCAGTCTTCTGTAAGCGGCGATGCCGTGCCGTCCTGATACAGCCGGCTGAGCATTTCATCGTATCCATCATTGCCGTAGTTCAGGCATCGCCGGACCCGCGAAATGGTAGCCGTGCTTGCACCTGTATGATCTTTGATCGCTTCATATGTTTTTTTCATGCGAAGCATGTGGGCCACTTCCAGCCGCTGAGCCATGGCTTGGATTTCCGAAATGGTGCACAAATCATCAAAAAACCGGTAACACTCCTCCAGGTCTTTCAATTCCAGCACCGCCCGGAACAGCTGGTCTGTCTGCGAGCCCCGTATTTTATCTATCTGCAAACGTCATCTCCCCTTTGCTGTCTAACAGTTCCATTATCGCATAAATGACGGAAACAGCACTTGTTTATTCATCACGTCGTAAATTCCCCGCTGTGTCACCCGAAGATAGGGCAGGTGGGTAGACTGCAGGAATAACAGCGTGTAAATGGCATCGCCATGTCTAAAGCCCCGTTCCTTTAATGCCGCCTTCAGGACTGCTTCCTGCTCCATTAATTTTTCCATCGGTTCAGCAGATAAACTTCCGCCAATCGGAAGCGGTATACTTGCCACTGTCCGGCCATTCTCTGTCAGTGCAATCCCCCCGCCCATCCGTTTTACTTCTTCAAAAGCGTTCCGCATTTCCCGGGTACTTTTACCGATCAGAATGATGTCACCGGTGTTGGAATAAGATGAAGCAAAGCCTTCCACCTGATTGGCAAAACCTTTGATCAGCGTATTCACACGCCACTTTCCGTATTTGTCCAGCAGGATCAGGTAGCATTCATCGTGCTCTTTTGATAATTCACCGTCTCTTGGGTCGTATGAGACGGAATAAGGTTTCATAATAACATCATTGACCATTTCCATTCCAAACGGCATTGAAAATTGGAAGTCTTCTTCGTTCAGTTCAAAGTCCGGATTGAACTTCGGCATATCCGACCAATCAATTTCTCCCAGCGTCTGCACTTTTCGGCCATTCCTTTTCAGCCAGACACCCTTGGATAATACAGCAGAAGGAACAGGGTTCTGTTCATCATCAAGGACATTCAGATCCGCATAGCGCCCGGTTGCAATCAATCCGTGCTGGTCCGTTATTCCGTAATGCTTCGCCACATTATAAGATGCCATTAAATACGCGTCAATCGGCGGCACACCTTCTTCCAATGCAATTCGGATGCAGAGATCCATGACGCCATCGGAGTGGAATCCTGGCGTGGATCCGTCTGTTGTCATCAGCAGGTGGTCGTAGGCTTCGATTCCGCGTTCCTGAATTCCCTGCAGAAGCTTCCGCAGATCCGGCCGGATGGAAGACTGGCGCAATGTGACCGTATACCCGTGCAATAGACGCATTTCCACTTCTTCCGCCGTCATGGCCTCGTGATCACCATCCGCTCCGAGAAGTTTCATGCGCACAAGCGTTTTTTCGGATGCGCCCGGAAAATGCCCTTCAATTTTCTGCCCGTTCTGTTTGGCAAGCTGGATCCAATACAGCATCTGGTCATCTCCCGCCAGAAGGCGCGGCCATGCTGTCAGCTCGCCGCCTGTCAGCACATCCGGCCGATCGATCCATTCTCCGACAGTTTTTGTCGTGAACCGGTTGCCGTTATCCGCCAGTTCAGTCTGCGCATCAAACCGGCTCCACCAGTAGAATGAGAACGGCAGCTCATGCAACTGATCCACAATTGTAAACGCTTTCTCATTTTCCAATGCTAAAAAGAGTGTCATATTGTCGGCAATGAACGTCGTCGTTCCGCCCTGCGCAGCATAGTCTGCGAAACTTTGCGGGTTATATAGCTGGAATGGATGAACATGCGGTTCGATATATCCTGGCACGACCCGTTTTCCTGTCAGATCGATTGTTTCTGTTTTCTCATGCACCGGGGGCAATTCCTTGCCGGCATACACGATCCGATCCTGTTTGATCCAGATGTTGCCGGTCATCCACTTTTTGAAAATGCTATGTAAATACGTTGCATTTTTCAATACGATGTCAGGGGGTGCTTCATCGGAAATGACTTTCAACTGATCCCTTAACTCTTTGATTTTCCAACCTTGTGTGTTCATGTAACCGCCCCTCATCTGCAAATTCCTTGTTTTCTATATTAGCATAATGAAGGATGAAAACCTAGCTTTGCACGAAAATTCAGATTAGATATGACAAATTTGTGAATTAATTCACAAAGCATTCCACTGCTATAGGCGGCGTGACTGAAATGGTTATCAAAAAACCCCTTAAACGGAATACCGTTTAAGGGGTTCAGACGCATCAGACCGGCTTTGCCACCGCTTCTAAAATATTGTCTTTTTCTTCTTCTTCAAAGGTGAGCACTTTTGCCACCGGATCATAGCATTCACCGTAGAACTGCTCATCTTTATATGTGTGAATGTTTTCATACATGTTCTTCATGCCTTCGAAAATCTCTTCTTCACTTTCTCCGTTCGGCGCCCAATACAGGATTTCCATGACATTTTCTTCACCTGTCGCAAGTGACCGGCGGGAATAGCCAATGGAACTTGCATGCTGGAATCCTTCGCGTGCGTAGAAGCGAAGCCGTTTTTCTGAATCGGAGTCATCGTAATCGACCGGTTCCACTTCCAGGATGATCGGCTTGTTTTTGTCCTTCAGCATTTGAAGCGTCTTTTTGCCGATACCCATGCCGCGGGATTCCGCCGAAACGAACAAATAATCCACAAATGAGAAATTCGGGAATTCCGCATACATCAGCACGTGATACGGCCCTTCATCTTTGTGATATACGTCACTGCGTTCTTTCAGCAGCGTCTCCATATGCTCTTTTGATTTCATTTCCTGTACTGGGAAGTACTGATTGAGTTTTTCATACCAATTCAAGTGATTCATGTGTCGTGCTCCTTTCGTTTTTAGGTGCCCGGCATTTTTGTCAGGAGTGATTATGAGGTTAAAACGTGAGGTAAAAGTGGGCAATTGAAAACCTCGTGTTGCTTTTTGCCTGTTTTTGGGGATCAGGCAAACAAAAACAGCATGTTTCCCTTGAAATCATGCTGTCTCTTATTATATCATATTAGGCTTTATTTTGCACGCCAGCCGATATCCGACCGGTAGAAAAACCCAGGCCAATCCTGTTTACCCAATGCTTGGTACACGTTGGCAGCAGCCTCCTGAATATTTCCGCCGGCAGAAGCCACCAGCAGCACACGGCCGCCATTCCCGATAAACTGGTTATCCTGTTTTTTTGTGCCTGCATGGTAGACGGCAACATCCTTCATTTCCTGCAGGTCCGGCAACTGATGGCCTTTTTGCGGGGAATCCGGATATCCGTCTGCCGCGATGACAACTCCAAGTATCGCTTCCTCTTTCCAATCAGGTTCAAATGGCTCACCGGCAAGCAGCCGATCGATAAACAAGCCGAAATCGGATTTCAGAAGCGGCAGGACGACTTGTGTTTCGGGATCACCGAAGCGCGCATTGAACTCGATCACTTTTGGCCCGTCCGCTGTAAGAATCAAACCGGCATATAAAATGCCGGTAAACGGGATTCCTTCTTGTGCCATGGCATTGACAGCCGGGCGGACAACCTTTTCTAAAGTCTCATCCCGGATTGCAGAAGGGATTTGCGGTACCGGGCAATAAGCGCCCATGCCGCCTGTATTCGGGCCTCTGTCCCCGTCGTATGCCCGTTTATGGTCCTGTGACAGCGGCATCGGAAAAATGTGACCGTCATGGACGAATGACATGAAGGAAAATTCTTCTCCATCAAGAAATTCTTCAATGACGATTGAGGAACCGGATGCACCGAATTTCTGATCCTCGAGCATTTCTTTTACTGCAACCACGGCTTCTTTCACCGTCTCTGCCACAATGACGCCTTTGCCGGCTGCCAGGCCATCCGCTTTCACGACAATTGGGGCTCCCTGCTTCTTGATGTAAGAAATCGCTTCAGTGGCATCTGTGAATACCGCGTGAGCTGCCGTCGGAATAGCATGGCGCTGCATCAATTCTTTCGCGAACGTCTTGCTGCTTTCAATGCGGACGGCTGCCTGCGAGGGACCAAAGACAGCAAGTCCCTGTTCATTGAAAAAATCAGCGATACCGGCTGTCAGCGGCTGTTCAGGACCGATGAACGTCAACTTTATATCGTGTTCACGGACAAACCGGGCAAGTGCCGGGAAATCTGTTTCGCTGATATTCGCCCGTTCCGCTTCCATCATTCCGTCATTACCGGGTGCCGCATATACCTTTTCCACAGATGGCGAGGCAGCGAACTGGCGGACGATGGCATGCTCACGGCCGCCCCGGCCGATTACGAGTACGTTCATGGAAGTCGCCCCCTGTTTTAATGTTTGAAATGCCGGATTCCGGTAAACACCATGGCAATCCCGTGTGCATTTGCCATATCAATAGAATCCTGATCCTTTTTGGAACCGCCGGGCTGAATGATTGCTGTGATGCCGTAGCGTGCGGCCAATTCAACCGTATCGTTCATCGGGAAGAATGCATCCGATGCCATCGCAGCGCCTTTCGCCTGCTCGCCCGCCTGTTCAAGCGCGATCTTCGCGGCGCCGACCCGGTTCATCTGCCCGGCTCCTACGCCAAGTGTCGCATCTTTTGATGCTACAACAATCGCATTCGATTTCACATGCTTCACTGCTGCCCAGCCAAGTTTCAATGCAGCCAGTTCATCTTCTGTCGGCTTCCGGTCGGTCGCCACTTCGATTGTCGCGTCCTCGTAGCCTTTCGCATCCGCATCCTGCAGCAGTAAACCACCTTCAACAGATACGCTGTTCCACCGGTCCTGCCGCTTTTGTTCAAACGGAATCGTCAACAGCCGGACATTCTTTTTCTCGGTCAGCTTATCCAACGCTTCTTGTTCGAAGGATGGCGCGATGATAATTTCGAGGAATAGTTTGGATAATTCGTCCGCCGCTTCCCGGTCCACCGGGCGGTTAAGCGCAATGATGCCACCGAAAATAGATGTCGGGTCAGCAGCGTATGCTTTCCTGAAAGCATCTGCTGCGCCTGTGCCCACGCCGATACCACATGGGTTCATGTGCTTTACGGCGACTGCTGCTGCTTCTTTGAATTCCTTGATGATCTGCAATGCCGCATTTGCATCTTGAATATTATTATAAGAAAGCTCCTTGCCGTGCAGTTGACGCGAATTGGCGAGCGAAAAATCAGAACCGAGCGGACTTTTGTAAAAAGCCGCGTTCTGATGCGGATTCTCCCCGTAGCGCAACGGCTGCTGCAATTCGTATGTAAATGTCAGCTGTTCCGGGAATGTCTCTTCCGCCTGTTCGGTCAGATACCCTGCAATCAATGCATCATAAGCTGCAGTATGGCGGAATACTTTCGCCGCGAGCCGTCGGCGGGTTTTAAATGCCGTCTCACCCTGCGTTTTCAATTCTTCTATGACAACGTCATAATCTGCTGCATCCGTGATCACCGTTACGGATTCATGATTCTTTGCAGAAGCCCGGAGCATCGCAGGGCCACCGATGTCGATATTTTCAATCGCATCCTGATACGCTACATCCGCTTTTGAAACCGTCTCCCTGAACGGATACAGATTGACACATACCACACTGATGGGGTGGATCCCGTGTTCCGTCATCTGTTGCACGTGATTCGGATCCGCCGGTCTGCCAAGCAAGCCCCCGTGGATCATCGGATGGAGTGTTTTTACCCGTCCGTCCAATATTTCCGGGAATCCTGTCACATCGCCGACCGGTGTGATGGCGACGCCGTTGTCTTCCAGAAACCGTTTCGTCCCGCCAGTGGAAAGAATTTCATAACCGAGTGCTTCAAGTTCCTGCGCGAATGTCAGGATGCCTGTCTTATCTGATACGCTGAGTAACGCCCGTTTGTTCTGCATAGTTCCTCCCAAATCAAAGCCGGCATCACTGCCGGCTGAATAGTTTTTGTAACGTTGCCGGATACAGCTCGTGTTCGATCCGGTGAACCGCTTCCTCGACCGTCTGCCGATCGCGGTTGTCCAGTCGGAATGTGCGTTGAGCAATGATGGGGCCTGTATCCATGCCGGCATCAACAAAATGCACGGTTACACCCGCTTCTTCACGGCCTGCCGCTAACGTCTGACCGATCGCATCTTTTCCTGGAAACTCCGGCAGAAGCGACGGATGGATATTCACAATGCGATTCGGATAGGCCTCCAGCAACACCGGACCGATCAATCGCATGTAGCCGGCCAGCACGAGCCATTCCGCTCCCTGACTGTGCAGCTCGATTAAGATTGCCCGTTCGTAATCCGCTTTTGAAATGAAATCCTGCGGGCGCAAGGCAAGAGCTTCGACTCCTGCGGCAGCTGCTCTTCTGAGTACATAGGCATCCGGCTTATCCGTCACGACGAGCACAAGCTCCGCCGCGAGTTTCCCGTTCCGGATTGCATCATGGATGGCTTGGAAATTCGAACCGCTTCCGGACGCAAACACAGCGATTTTATTCGTCGTCATCATTCAGGCTCCCGTCATGCTGCCCGTTGAAGCGGATCCCATCACGGTCTGTGACTTTTCCGATTCTGTACACCTGTTCGCCGGATGCTTTTACCGCTTCCATGAGCTTCTCGGCTTTGGCCGGTGCAGCAGCAATGATAAAGCCGATACCGGTATTGAATACCGAATAAAGGTCGCGGTCCGTCAAGTTCCCTTTATCCTGCAGCAAGTTGAAAATAGCCGGCAGCGGCCAGCTGCCGAGTTCAATTTCCGCTCCAAGTCCGTCCGGCATCATCCGCGGAATGTTTTCATAAAACCCGCCGCCGGTGATATGCGCCATGCCGTTTACGCCGCCTTCCGGCAACATAGCTTGGACCGCCTTGGCATAAATTTTCGTAGGTGTTAGAAGCTGCTCACCGATCGGACCAAGTTGCTCGTAGCCAGTTGCCGGTTCATGGATGTCGAGTTTATGGTCCTCAAAAAGAATTTTCCGCACGAGGGAATAACCGTTTGAATGGATGCCGCTTGAAGCGAGTCCGATGAGCACGTCGCCGGCCTGAATAGCTTCACCTGTGACAATGTTCTTCTTTTCCGCAGCGCCGACGGCAAATCCAGCGATATCGTATTCGTCGACTTCATACAAACCCGGCATCTCAGCCGTTTCCCCGCCGATCAATGCCGCCCCCGCTTCTTTACAACCATCCGCGACACCTTTTACGATCGCTTCAATCTTTGCCGGTTCCGTCTGACCGGTTGCAATATAGTCGAGGAAAAACAGCGGTTCCGCACCTTGCGCGACGATATCGTTCACGCACATTGCCACGCAGTCTATCCCAATCGTATCATGTTTGTCTGTCAGGAAGGCAAGCTTGAGTTTTGTTCCGACACCGTCTGTTCCGGATACCAATACCGGTTCTTTCAGATTCAGCTGTGATAAGTCAAACATGCCGCCAAATCCGCCAAAGGCGCCCATGACGCCAAGGCGGGCTGTCCGTTCCACATGCGCCTTCATCCGGCTGACCGCTTCGTAGCCTGCTTCAATGTTCACGCCTGCCTGTTCATATGCCTTTGCCACTCGACGTTCCTCCCAGCTGCACTAATTCTTTTTCATGCGGCAGCACAGTGTCCGGATAGATGTCTGTCGGATAATCACCTGTAAAACACGCCAGGCAATGTCCGCAGTCCGCTCCCGCATCCGTACGGCCGATGTTTTCAACCATTCCTTCAACGGACAGGAACGTCAGTGAATCCGCTCCAATCAGTTCACGCATTTCCTCAACAGAATGATTGGATGCGATTAGTTCTCCTGAAGTCGATGTATCGATGCCATAAAAACACGGATTCTTGATCGGCGGTGAGGAAATCACAACGTGCACTTCCGTCGCCCCCGCTTCTTTCAGCATGGCGACAATACGGCGGGAAGTGGTGCCGCGGACAATCGAATCATCGACCATGACGACCCGTTTGCCTGCGACGACTTGCCGTACCGGTGACAGTTTCATTTTCACGCCCTGTTCCCGGAGGTCCTGAGACGGCTGGATGAATGTCCGGCCGACATAGCGGTTTTTAATCAAACCGAGTTCGTACGGGATACCGCTTTCTTCACTGAATCCTATCGCCGCGGAAATGCTTGAATCTGGCACACCGGTGACCACATCCGCTTCAATATTCACTTCGCGTGCCAGCTGTTTGCCGAGCCGCTTACGGGCACTATGCACATTGATGCCATCGATGTCTGAATCCGGACGGGAAAAGTAAACATATTCCATTGTGCAGATCGCCCGTTTGGACGGATAGGAAAAGCGGTCAAGCCGCAGCCCTTCATCAGAAATCGTCAGAAATTCACCGGGCTCCACGGAGCGGATAAATTCCGCTCCGATAATATCAAATGCACACGTTTCCGATGCCACAACCCAAGCGTCGCCCAGACGGCCGATCGACAGCGGACGCAAGCCGTGCGGATCCAGCGCGACCATCATTTTGTCTTCCGTTAAGAGTACAAAAGCATAAGCTCCTTTTAAAAGTGACAATGCGCTTTTCACGGATTCTTCAATCGTTTCATAGCCGCTCCGCTTCATCAGATGCGCCAGCACTTCCGTATCAGAAGTCGTTTGAAAAATGCTTCCCTGGCGTTCCAGATGGGCTTTCAGCTGATTGGCATTGACCAAATTGCCATTATGCGTAATCGCCAGACTGCCGGTGGATGAATTGAACAGCAGCGGCTGAACATTCTGTATCCCGCCGCCGCCGGCTGTCGCATAACGCACATGTCCGATTGCTGCATGGCCTTTCATCTCAGCAAGCTTTTCGAGTGTGAACACTTCGTTTACAAGCCCTTCGCCTTTCTGTGCTTTCAGGGTTTCGCCATCTGTTCCGACAATACCGGCACCTTCCTGCCCCCGGTGCTGCAAGGCATGAAGTCCGTAATACGCAATCTGTGATGCCTGTTCGTGTCCCCAAATACCGAATACGCCGCATTCTTCATTTAAGCTTCTGATTTCAGCAAGCATGGAATAGCTCCTTTCCAGACGGCGCGCAAGTCATCAGCCGGCCGGTCGATTAAAACCGATCCATCTTCGCTTCTAATGATCACATTGCCTTCTGTAACCGTTCCGATTTGTCGTGCATCCGTGACGGTCTCTTCGAACGCTGCTGCATGTTCCGGTGCAACTGTAACAATGAACCGGGACTGAGTTTCGCTGAATAAAGCTGTAACAGGTGAACCTGCAAGGATGACATCAAGTCCGAGTCCATTCATGAATGTTTTCTCAGCGAGTGCAACCGCTGTGCCGCCTTCCGCCACATCATGGGCAGAAGCGACAAGTCCCTGGCGAATTGCAGCAAGCAGCTCCCGCTGACGCTTCGCTTCCACATGCAGATCGATCGCCGGCGCTTTGCCGAACATCTGACCGGCCGTCAGCTTTTGCAGTTCGCTGCCGCCGAATTCCGTTACTGTTTCACCAATCATATAGACGAAATCTCCGGCTTGTTTTACATATTGAGTTGTTACATGAGATAAATCTTCCACGAGACCAACCAGACCGATCGTCGGGGTCGGATAAACAGCCGTACCATTCGTTTCATTGTAAAGTGATACATTGCCGCCAATCACTGGTGCATTGAGCAGGATGCACGCTTCAGACATTCCATCCGCCGCTTTTTCAAGCTGCCAGAAAATCTCCGGTTTTTCCGGATTGCCGAAATTCAGGCAGTCCGTAATCGCAAGCGGCTCCGCGCCTGAACAAACGACGTTCCGCGCGGCTTCAGCTACAGCAATTTTCCCGCCGGTCTCCGGATCCAGATAGATATAGCGGGAGTTGCAATCCGTTGTCATCGCAAGCCCTTTATTCGTCCCGCGCACGCGGATTACCGCCGCATCGGACCCCGGTGTCACGACTGTGCTGGTCCGCACCTGGTAATCATATTGGTCGTATACCCATTCTTTCGATGCGATTGTCGGCTGGGACAGAAGCGACAGCAGCGTCTCTTCCAGATCCGTCACTTCCGGTTCTGCATTTTCAATCGCCTGGAACTCATTGAAGTAAGCTGGCACCCGGGATGGTTTATGGTAAACCGGTGCATCTTCCGCCAATGCATCCACCGGCACTTCCGCAACCGTCTCCCCTTTATGAACCAGGCGAAGCGTTTGGTCGTCCGTTACCCGTCCGACCGTCACTGCATCCAACCCATATTTATCGAACAATGCGGTCACTTCATCTTCCCGGCCTTGCTGCACGACAACAAGCATGCGTTCCTGTGATTCCGACAGCATCATTTCATACGCGGTCATGCCCCGTTCGCGCTGCGGGATGAGATCTAAATTCATTTCAATACCGGAACCTGCTTTTGAAGCCATTTCTGCACTCGAAGACGTCAGCCCCGCTGCGCCCATATCCTGAATGCCGATCAGTGCATCGGACTTCACGAGTTCCAGACATGCTTCCATGAGCAATTTTTCCATGAACGGATCGCCGACTTGCACAGCAGGACGTCTTTCTTCCGAAGCTTCCGACAGTTCTTCGGATGCGAACGTGGCGCCGTGGATGCCGTCGCGGCCCGTTTTTGCGCCGACATACATCACCGGGTTACCAGTTCCTTTCGCCACGCCTTTTTGGATATCTTGATGGTCGATCAATCCGACACACATGGCGTTCACAAGCGGGTTGCCATCATACGACGCATCGAACTGCACTTCGCCGCCGACTGTCGGAATGCCGATGCAATTGCCATAGCCGGCGATTCCGGCTACAACTTCTTCAAATAAATGCTTTACGCGGGGGGTCGTCAATTCACCGAAACGCAAGGAATTCAGGAGCGCCACAGGCCGCGCTCCCATCGAGAATACATCGCGGATGATCCCGCCGACACCTGTTGCCGCTCCTTGGTACGGTTCAATCGCTGATGGATGATTATGGGATTCCATTTTGAAGACAACCGCTTGCCCGTCATCGATATCAACAATGCCGGCTCCTTCCCCAGGCCCTTGCAAGACGCGTTCACCTGTTGTCGGGAATTTGAAGAGGACAGGTTTCGAGTTTTTATAGGAACAGTGTTCAGACCACATGACAGAGAACAAGCCGGTTTCCGTGTAATTGGGCGTACGGCCGAGAATCATTTCAACTTTGGCGAATTCTTCATCGGTCAGACCCATCTGCCGGTACAGCTTTTGTTCTTTGATTTCTGTGATGTTCGGTTCAAGCATGAGTGACATGTGCTTCCCTCCACTGTTTGACGATTGATTTGAACAAAGCCAGCCCATCGGTTCCGCCGATCAGTTCATGGACGGCCCGTTCCGGATGCGGCATCATGCCGAGGACATTGCCGCGCGCATTCGTGATGCCGGCAATCCCTTCACGGCTGCCGTTGCAGTCTTCGTTATACGTAAACACAATCTGATTGTTTGCTTTCAGCTGCGCGAGCGTCTCGTCATCGCAATAATAATTGCCTTCACCATGCGCAACCGGGATGCGGACCGTCTCGCCCTGTTCATATTCTCCCGTGAACATCGTATCCGCGTTTTCAACGGTCAGTTCGACTGTCCGGCACATGAACTTCAGGTTTTTATTGCGCAGCAACGCGCCTGGCAGCAGGCCTGCTTCGGTGAGAATCTGAAACCCGTTGCAGATGCCGAGAACGGGTTTACCGGCATCCGCCGCTTTTTTCACTTCTTCCATGACAGCAGAGAATCGGGAGATCGCTCCGCAGCGCAAATAATCGCCGTATGAAAAGCCGCCCGGCAGCAGTACGCCATCAAAACCGGAAAGATCCGGTGAATCATGCCAGACATACTCCACTTCTTCACCGAGTTCATCTTTCACTGCATGGTACAGATCCAAATCGCAATTAGAGCCTGGAAACACGATCACCGCAAACTTCATTGGGCGACCGCCTCTTCCACTTCATAGCGGTAATCTTCAATCACAGTATTCGTCAGGAGTTTCCGGCACATTTCCTGCACAAGTGTATCCACATTGCGACCATCCGGTTTGATCATCAATTCCATGTATTTCCCGATGCGCACGTCCACCACTTCCCCGTAACCGAGTTTATGAAGAGACCCTTGGACAGCAGCTCCTTGGGGATCGAGTACACTCTCACGCAAGGTCACATAAATTTTCACTTTTTTCATGTCAATTGTCCTCCCAGACGAGTCAGAATATCCGTGTACACGGTTGTAAGATCACCAAGATCGCGGCGGAACACATCTTTATCGAGTTTTGCGTTTGTTTCCATATCCCATAAGCGGCACGTATCGGGCGAAATTTCATCAGCCAGCAGGATGTTCCCTGCTTCATCGCGACCAAATTCCACTTTAAAGTCCACCAGCTTCACGCCGATTTCCTTGAAAAAGCCGGTCAGCACATCATTAATCTTTAATGCATTGTGCCGCAATGTCTCCACTTCGTCAGCGGTCGCAAGGTCCAGCAACCGGATATGGTCTTCCGTGATCAGTGGGTCTCCGAGTGCATCATCTTTCAAGTAAAATTCCGCAATCGCTTCACTGAATACCCGGCCTTCTTCGATACCGAGCCGTTTCGCCAGACTGCCGGCTGACAGATTGCGCACGACCACTTCGATCGGGACGATTTCCACTTGTTTTACGAGTTGTTCCTGATCGGACAGCTGCCGGATAAAATGAGACGGCACGCCCGCTTGCGCAAGTTTTTCAAACAAGAGAGAGGTGATCCTGTTATTCAATGTCCCTTTGCCGGCGATTTCCGCTTTCTTCTCACCGTTGAATGCCGTGGCGGAATCCTTGTAGGTGACCCACAGCACGTTCGCTTCATCGGTTGCATACAGGCGCTTCGCTTTCCCTTCATATAACAGCTGGCCTTTTTCCACTCGTTATTCCCCCGATCCGTTTAATCCGAGTCGCTTGAAAATCATGTCGACATGCTGAAGATGGTAATTATAGTCAAAGCAATCATCGAGTTCTTCTTTTGATAAGCGGGACGTAATCGTTTCGTTCGTTTCCACGATATCCCGGAATGGCAATTGGCGTTCCCACGCTTCCATTGCACATGGCTGCACCGCATCATACGCTTCTTCGCGCGCGAGTCCTTTATCGACCAGTGCAAGCAGGACGCGCTGTGAATAAATCAGGCCGAGCGTCGAATCCATATTGCGTTTCATGTTTTCCGGGAATACCGTCAAGTTCTTCACGATATTGCTAAAGCGGTTCAGCATATAATTGAGCGCGATCGTCGCATCCGGCAAAATCACGCGTTCCGCTGATGAATGCGAAATGTCCCGTTCATGCCAGAGAGAGACGTTTTCGTAGGCTGTAACCATGTACCCGCGGATGAGGCGCGCCATACCGGTCATATTTTCCGAGCCGATCGGATTGCGTTTATGCGGCATCGCAGATGATCCTTTTTGACCTTTTGTAAAGAACTCTTCCACTTCGCGCGTTTCCGACTTCTGTAAGCCGCGTACTTCTGTCGCAAACTTCTCAACCGATGTCGCGATCAGGGCGAGCGTGCTCATGTACTGGGCATGGCGGTCACGCTGCAGTGTCTGGGTGGAAATCGGCGAAGCGGCCAATCCAAGCTGCTCGCATACGTACTGTTCCACAAACGGATCAATATTCGCATACGTGCCGACCGCTCCTGACATTTTGCCGGTCTCGATAACCGCTGCGGCCGCTTCGAACCGTTCCAGGTTGCGCTTCATCTCTTCATGCCAAAGTGCAAGCTTCAGACCGAACGTCGTCGGTTCCGCATGCACGCCGTGCGTCCGTCCCATCATGACCGTATACTTATGCTCTTGCGCTTTCGCAGCAAGCACTTCAATGAATTTCGTCAGGTCGTTGCGCAGGATATTGTTCGCCTGCTTGATGAGATAAGACAACGCCGTATCGACCACATCCGTTGATGTCAGGCCGTAATGTACCCATTTCCGTTCATCGCCGAGCGTTTCCGAGACCGCACGGGTGAATGCGACGACATCATGGCGCGTCTCCTGTTCGATTTCAAGGATGCGGTCAATGGAAAACGATGCGTTCTCCCGGATCTTTTTCACATCTTCTTTTGGAATGTCGCCGAGTTCCGCCCATGCCTCGCACGCCAGAATCTCCACTTCAAGCCATGCATCATAGCGGTTTTCATCTGTCCAGATCGCGCCCATTTCAGGCCGTGTATAACGTTCAATCATCAGTCAAGTGCCTCCAGTTACTCCGGCCAGATGCCGGTCTCTTTTATTTCATTCAATGTTTCATCTAATTGCGCTGTGAGGATGGTTACATGTCCCATTTTACGCTTTTGTTTTGCTTCTGCCTTGCCGTAAAGATGAATCGACCAATCCGGACGATGGATCCCTTTTGATGTGAGCGGTGCGATATGTTCCCCGAGCACGTTCACCATGACAGCCGGCGACCATAATTCCGGTTCTTTCAGCGGCCAGCCGCAGATGGCGCGGATGTGCTGATGGAATTGCGATACACTGCACGCTTCGATGGAATAATGGCCGGAGTTATGGGGACGCGGTGCGAGCTCATTGACGACGATGCTGCCGTCTGGCAACACGAACATCTCAACCGCAAGCGTTCCGATAAGGTCCAAGTGAGCTGCAATTTGTTCCGCCGCCATTTTGGCCATCGCTATTGTCGCTTCCTGCACTCGGGCCGGTACAATCGATTCGTGCAGGATGTGATTCTTGTGCACATTTTCCGCGATGGGCAGGATGGCTGTCTCTCCGGCCGTACTCCGCTGAATGATCACGGAAATTTCTTTTTTAAATGGCACAAACGCTTCAGCCACACACGGGCCATTAGTAAACAGCGGTTCCGCCAACGCCAGCTCCTGTTCCGAGTCGATTTTCTGCTGCCCTTTTCCGTCGTAGCCGCCGGTTGCGGTTTTTACGATGAACGGATAAGGAAGTTCCGAATACTTTGCCAGCAAGTCTCCATAAGAGTCTGCTTCTATATAATGAGCTACCGGCACGCCAGCTTCGCGAATTCTCTGTTTTTCAAGAATCCGGTTCTGGGTAACCCGGATCAGCTCAGCTCCCTGCGGTACATAAGCAATTTCACACAGCGCTTCCAGCCCATCCGCATCAATATTTTCAAATTCATACGTAATAACGTCGCTGACTTCCGCCAATTCCTGCAATGCCGCTGAATCGTCATAGGGAGCCGCAATCCGCACATCCGCCACTTGACCGGCCGGCGAATCGATGGTCGGATCAAGCACCGCAATCCGAAATCCGGCTTCTTTTGCCGCAAGGGCCATCATTCGACCAAGCTGTCCGCCGCCGATAATGCCAATCGTCTGGCCGGGAAGAATCGTTTTCGTCATATCAGATCACCTGAACTTTCGAGTACTTCATCGTGAATTCGCTGTCTTCGGTTTTCCAGCGCCAATGCCACATTTCCATCTGTTATCGATAAAATTTGTGCCGCCAAGAGACCGGCATTCACAGCGCCTGCTTTCCCGATTGCGACGGTTGCAACCGGAACGCCACCGGGCATCTGTACAATCGACAGAAGCGAATCCAGCCCGTTCAGCGCCTTCGATTGCACGGGCACACCGATCACCGGAAGTGTCGTCTTCGCGGCCACCATACCAGGCAGATGGGCTGCCCCTCCCGCTCCGGCAATGATTACGCTGAGACCTTTCCCTCTGGCCTGTTCTGCGTACGTAAACATCAGATCAGGCGTACGGTGTGCAGAAACGACTTGCTTTTCGTAAACCACACCAAGCTCATCAAGTGCATCACATGCATGTTTCATTGCTTCCCAGTCACTTGCGCTTCCCATAATTACACCAACACGCGCTTTCATCCACCGAGTCCTCCTTCAGCAAATAAAAAATGTCCTCAGCTAAACTGCTCACGGATGCGTGAAAAGCAGTTTACCTGAGGACATCTAAAAAATAAAAGAAACCGATGACGGAACCTAGCATCTCCTCATCGCCTCTTTCGTTTAAAGTCCAAAAGTTGCTTTCCCGCATAGTCCGGTCATTACGGTGTCCGGGTAGAGACGCAGGAGCCAATCCTCCTGCATATATGTCGGGTTTCCTTCATCATCATATCAACTTCCATTAAACACGTCAATGAAAACCGAATGATGAAGTGAGGACATGCCATATCGTTCGTCTTTTTACTGATATTTACTTTTCGTCTGTCCGGATGCCTTTGAATTTGATCAGCTGCCGGACCGGCACCGGCTGTCCGTTCCGTTCTTCGAAAATCGGTTCTTCTTTCCGGCCGGCAGGCATATACCCTTCGCTTTTCATTCGTTCCAGGCAAGCCTCGACTGTTTCATCTTCCTGCACTTCAAACCAAACTGTTTTTTTAGTCATCCCGCCAGCTTCCCTTTCTTAATGGTTTTTACCCAGAAGCCGCCATGGATGGTTTTCGGTTCAGAAGCATAAATGAACGCTTTCGGATCCAGTTCTTTGATTGTCTGGTATAGCTTTGACTCGTATTTTCTCGGCGTCAAAATCTGCATCGCCTGCCGGTTGCCGTCCAGGCCGCTCGCAACCCAATCTGTAACACCGTAACCTTTTTCCCGCAATTTTCTTGGCAGTGAATTTTCTTCGTCGAGTGAAATCACATTCACCATACTATAGCCGAGGGCCAGTTTTTCCTCAATTTTCGAACCGACGACTACACCGGAACCGAAACCAAGCGCATAAGCGACCAAGTTCTGGATTTCCCCCAGATTATCAAGCACCAGACCCAGCGCGATTACATTTATCGTTGTTTCCACCATACTGACGAGGGCTGCAATGTAGCGATAACCCTTCAATGTGAGAATCATCCGGATCGTTGCGATGGTTACGAAAACGACATTAATAGTAAAGATGATCAAAACCATCGTAATTGGATCGAAATTCAAAACGTTCACTCCTCTTTCTTTATTGCACAATAAAGTTCATCTTAGTAAAACCGGTTTAAGAAAGCAAGAACCCAAACTGCTTATTTATGAAAACGAAAGAAATAATGTCCATTGTGCGAACGGGACTTTTGCAGCAATAAAAACCCGTTTCACTTGCCTGCTCTCAGGGTAAGTGAAACGGGTTTTGGCTTCTACAGAAAGAATATTCTTTGCCGGGGTAAATGCAGTTACTTCCGCTGCATGTTTTCGTATTTCTGCTGCAGCTGCTCCAGACGCTGACGTCCTTCTTCCCGCATCTTCGTGTTTTCTTCTTCGATGGCCCGGGTTTCGGTCATGCCCTGCATGATGGTATCCCATGTCTGTTCTATCGTTTCGATTTTTATGCTTGGCTGGCCGGCGGAACGGGCGATTTCCACACTTTGCCGGGAAATATCATTGGCATTGCGGATCAGCATTTCATTTGTCCGTTTATCCAATTCATTCATCGACTGAGCGACAAGGCTCTGCCGCTTGGCCGCAATTGCATTAATGAGACCGGTTTTGAAAATCGGAATCGTCGTGACGAAGGCTGAATTGATTTTGCCGATCAGCTTCGTGTTCCCGCGCTGCAGCATCCGGATTTGCGGTGCCGCCTGATAAGATACTTGCTTCGCCATCTCAAGATCATAAATGCGCTGATCGAGCACTTCGATTGCGTTTTGCAGCGTTGTCAGCTCCATCAAGGCCATCTGATTGCCGGATTGCGCCTTTTCTTCTACTTTTGGTAGATTCTCGCGCATTTGATTTAGCTTGAGTTCGCCTGCTGTAATGTACTTTTCCAACTCCATGAAGTAATTGAAATTCTGGTCATACAATTCTTCCAGCGTGTTCGTCGACTTTTTCATTTCCGCTTCATACTTTGTAATTTCCGCGTAGACCTTGTCGATTTCTCCACCCATTGTCTGGTATTTATTAAACAGCTTTTCAATCAGCTTCTCGCTTTTTTTGAACAATTTGTTCATGAGAGATGG
This sequence comes from Planococcus lenghuensis, assembly GCF_001999905.1. NCBI lineage: Bacteria > Bacillati > Bacillota > Bacilli > Caryophanales > Caryophanaceae > Planococcus > Planococcus lenghuensis. The sequence goes on along the minus strand of NZ_CP019640.1, from coordinate 879,815 downwards.
TTTTTCGACAAAGTCTTTTTTATCGAATTTATCCATGATTTTACCGAGTTGCTTGAGCAATTCGCTCGATTCTTCCATACTGCTCGATTGGATTGTGTTCAGCACCTGTCCGGTGAATGCTGAAATCTCATTCGCCGGCTCCCGCCCGAACTCCAGCAGCGACACTTGATTTTTCGGATCAATTTTCGCAACAAGCTGCAGCACTTCCGGGTCGCGTTTCAGCTGAACTTTCAATTCGTTGTCATCTTTTTCAAGCAGCTCTTCTTTTTGTGCCAGTTCCAGATTTTGAGTTTCCATTTGAATACCCCCTTTGTGTTATAAAAATCGTTTCAATATTTTCTGTACTGCACCTTCTTCTTTAAACGGTTCATTAAAACTGCGATCACTCAGCCAATGAAGATCATAAACGCCTTCTCTGATCCATCGTTCAATGTCCTGGTGGCCTTTCGGATTCACCACAATGATATCGAAGCCCAATTGATGCATTATGCACAGCGCATTTGCATCTGCCCGGCTCAGATCAGGTCCTGTTTCTTCATTATATATAAAAATTGTAGGCACAAATTGCGGGTAATCAAATAATTGAATCAGCCGGAGCGCAAATCCTGGCAATTGCATGGATTGAGCAAAAGCAAAGAGCTTCAATTCCTCTTCTGTCTCCTGACCCTGTCGCATCAGGAGCGGCTTGTTCACATGCCGGGAAATCGCCTCGCCTATCGCGGCCTGTGTGCCGGCCGGCAGTTTTCCGTAGGTCCACCAATTCGCACGTCTCATTTTTTCCGGATCAAGCTTGCCATCACGGCCCAAAGCATCCCGGTAATGAAACAGCGGATTTGCTTTCCGCTCTTTTGTGAACGGAAATTCACGGATGACATGGGTATCTTCCCGCTCGGTCAATGAATGGACATTCGCCCAGAACCGTTTCCGGTTTTGATCGATGCCCATCATCTTGGCAAAAATAACAGGAAGCGTGACTGTGCCATTAGCCGCTGCAAACCGGGGCCGGACCATCGCCCGTTCTTTAGCAAGCAGGAAGGCTTCGTCTTCTGTCGTTTTCAGCCGGAGAGGATCCACTAAAAATGAATTCAATTGGAACGGCTTATAAAGTCCGGAATTGTCATGATGCAACAGCTCATTGATTTCCTGCGTTGCCTGAAAGGCCACAGTCCCGACAACATCCGGTTTTTCAGCCGGAAGCGGCTTCAGATCAGAAGCCATTTTCGGAAACTTATAACTCTGTTCTTCCTTGATTTCCAGCATGTCTGCCGGCCATTGTTCACCGAGCGGATTGAACACGACGAGATGGAAGCCGAATTCCGCCAGAAAAGCGAGGAACCACCGTTCGCTCGGTGTCGCTTCGCCATACCAGAGAAAACCAGGCAATCCTGTCCGAAAATCAAGATCGGCCAGTGCCGGCTCCACATGATTGAAAATCCATTTGATCAAATCGATCGTGATCCGGCGGTATTCATGATGAAGCGTTCCTTCTGTATAGGCGGATTGCAGCTTTGTCAGCACAGAAATCAGTACCAATCGAAGATGCCGGTTCAGCTGCGGGTCTTTCAGGCGCGGCAGCAGGGCATGACCGTCCATGAATGCGACCATCCGATTTGGCGACAGGCCCTTTTCTTTCTTATGAATCTCAAATAAGGCGTTGATCGATTGTAATTTCTCCGATGGAATCACTTTGTTTAGTGCATCTGTTAAAATGATCAATTTGCCTTCTGCTTGCTCCACCTGCGTATACAGGAAAGCGAAATACTCATCATAATCGAGTGGTACACCAACATATTGGCAGACCAATTGCGGGTAGGAGAGTGTTTCTTCCTCAACAGAAACCTGGCTGTCCTGCTGAAGCGAATTCTTCAGCCAGTTCCCGCTATCAGTCGAATCCCATTTTGTCAGTCTGACTGGCTTTAAAATAACCATGGCCTCTCCCCCCTCGTTCTTACCTAATTATAGCAAAAAACGTCGAACATTCTGCAGAATTTCTTCTCCTGCCTGAATGCCGCTCGCAGCAGTGATCCGGACAGAAGCAGGAACCTCCGCATCTTGTGCCGCTTCTCCGTGGGCGGGTATGAAACCATGATCCGCAGCTTTGACCATCTCCAGATCAAGCAGTGAATCGCCGGCTGCCAGCACGGTCTCCGCCTGTAGTTGTTTAATGACGAAATTCAAAGCGGTTGCCTTATTAATGCAATTCGGCATGATGTACAGTTTCCTGCCTTGCTGAGAAAATGTGAAACCCTGCCTGAAAAAGATTTTCGCTAAGTGTTCGAGTTCTGCCGGTGAAAATTTTTGTTCATCAATAATCATATAGATAAACCATTCTTCCGCCTGCTTCACTTCCAGAATGAATTCCTTACCGGTATATACTTCCAGCTGCTTCAGAACATGCTTAACTGTCGCCCGGTCCTCGAGCAGCTGTTTTTGTATCCGGGCCGACCATTCAGCCATCGGTACCCCATTTTTTAAAATGACTGCGCCATTGGCGACAATTGCATATTCTGGCTCCTGAACCTCATCCAGCAGCCCGGTCACCCGTTTATACTGTTCAGCTGTCCGGGTTGTCACCGGTACAAATGAGATCTTCGATGACATTTGCCGGTGAAGTGCCAAGCCGGCAGTCGTCATGAAAGCAGTCAGTTTTCCATTGATTTCTTCTACTGCTGTAAGCATCTCCGGATCGGCATCCGGTCCCATTGAACGTCTGCTGTAAATAAGCGTCCGGTCCAGATCACTTGCAAATAACACGGTCATCGCCGGTCCTCCGCTTCGATCAAGCCGATGGCCCGGTAAAACAAATCCGGTACTTCCTCAACAGGCACTTCTTTTTCCCGGCATAAATAGAGAATATGCTGAACAGCTTCATGGCCGCTATCTTGCACAAGCACTTTATATGGCTGCCTTCTCAGCAGAACTCTTGTTGTTTCACCGACACTGGGTTTCACTTTAGAGATATCAGCGCTTAAGTAATGTCGCTTGGCAATGGATTCCGCTTCCTCCATTCCCTGCCATGTCCGCGGATCCAGGACGGACCGGCCCTTCAGGCTCGCTTCAATCGCCGGTTCCTGCCCATTGAATTCACTGGAGATCCGATCGATAAAATCATTGGAGACATCCTCTGTTTCCAGATCTGCGTAATATTTAGCGCCATGGAATTCGCCAGGCCGGATCAGTCTGGTGTTCAGTACAGTCCGGCTGACAAGGCCTGAAACCGTGGCATTCAGACAGGCATTCGGAATCAGGAAATCTTCCCGTGTGCCAAACAACGTTGAACAAGCGCCGGGATCCGACAGAACTGCCAGATCATCATTCAGATCCAATTGGAAATCCGCGTTCAATTCCCCGACCGACCTGCTCAATTCCTGCTGGATAGCCCCTTTCCCTGTCCAGCCATCAACAAATTGAATATGACTCTCCGGATACAGTTCCCGCACAGTCTGAAGCGCTTCAGCATCAATGCCTTTGCCGCGCAAGATGGAGACACTGAAATGCGGCCAATCCAAGCCCATTGCCTGCTTTGCATAGCGCTTCAGCAAAATACCGACCGGGCTGCCCGCCCGCGCAAGGGATACGAGCACCACCTCGTCCGTAGCGGCATAACGGCGGATTCTTCTGGCCAGCACGCCCGTCAGTCTGGCAATTTCTTCGGCAGAAGCCGCTAATGCCTGATGATATAATTCTGTATAGGCGGCAGTCGGCCGGTACTCGACCGGCAGTGACTCTGAATAATGACTCCCCTTCCGGAATGCCTGTTCCCGCTCTTCGACGGGAGCTTCAATCGTTGCATCCGACAGATCCTTTAATAAAAAAATGATATCTTCAGGATCATAACTAGTGGGCACCAGACCGGCTGTATCAAGTTTCATTGCTATTCACCTGCTTTTCTTCTGATGTCAGAGCGAGCCACGTAACAGGTGCCAGCTCTCCAAGATGCGCAAGCAGTGGCTGCCAGCTCTCCTGTTCACGCACTGATTCCGCAACAACAATGATTCTGTCGGCTTTAATAGCGTTTAAATTATATAAATACTGCTCTGTTCCGGAAGAATCTGGAAGTAAAAATTTAGTTTTTGATTTTATTGGATATCCTATTTTATCTGAAGGGAAGATCGGACTCCTGGTCGTTGTCTGTACCCGTGTATTTGAGCCCAGTTCCAATGCGAGCCGCTGTGGAATATAAATGTTTTCTCCGATCCCAATGATCAGTATGTTCGCATCGTTCGGCTCCATGCGAATCCGGTCTCCAAGTTGTCGAATCCAGTTGTCCATCCGATCATGCTGTTTGCTTGTCAGACCAAAGCGGCCGGTGAACAGGCTGTACGTGGCAAAAGCACTTTTAAAAGGTGCATGCATTTCTGCCGGCAATTCACCGGTCACCGCACTGAACTCTCCGGAACCTGACAAGTAGTCCAGTGCCGGTTCTTCAGCTGTGTCTTCACTGTGCAGCACAAACTCACCGGCCAACATTGAAAGCACTTCTGCAGAAACATGACGAATGGCCATCGCTTCTGTAAACTCTTGCCGGTGCTCATCACTGCGCCAGTCCAAAATCGACAGAACCTTGTATCGTTTTCCAGGATACGCCTCATTCAGAGAAATAATCAGATTTGCGGCAGTTCGTCCTGATGTGATTTCATCATCAATCAGCACAATTGTCTCCGCTTCCTGTAAAACATGTTCCGGTGCATATACCCGATGAGATGTTGCATGTGAATGTTCCTCTTCAAAACGAAAAGATGGCTCCGCATTGACCATTTCTTCCCGGGTGGTGTGAAGGTAGACAGCTTCATTGAAATGCTGGAATACAGCATGACCCAAGCCGGTCGCTGTTTCCGCAAACCCGATAAAGACAGTCCTCGTCGGAAGTTGTGCTTTATAAGCTAATGATTTTTTGACTAAGGCACGATCCGGCTGCTGCCTGTTAATCATAGCAGCAATCCGGTTGGTTTCCGGGTGTGATTCCTGGCCTTCACTTTCCAGCAGCATAGACGCCAAAACAGTTCCTGTGCCCAGTGATAATGCCGGATCAACTGCCAAGTGCTTGCCGAGCAGCCGGCTGACAAACAGGAACTGCCGTTTTTTATTGATCCGCATGCCCATGCCAAACAAGGAGTCCGGCGAAATCCCGTATGGATTTTCCGTCACTTTGATTGTCAGTTTCAAATCTCCATGCACTTTATACAAGTGCTGTGCGGAGGCGGCGGAGAAAGTCGAATGATGTGACATTTTCTTTTAACACCCCATATATCTCTGCTTGCGCCAATACATTCAGCGCCCAATTGTAATGAGGCTTGACCTCATTCATTTTATTTTTTGCCGGGCTTTTCAGCACGCCGTTCATTTCAATGCTTTGTTCCGTAATTGCTCTTGCGTCATCATATGCTTCCTTTGGTATTGCGTAAGCTGCATTGATAATCGCGATATGGGAAGGGTGAATACAAGTTTTCCCCATGAATCCATTCAGGCTGTCCAGCTGCACTTCTTCCCACAGCACAGCATCGGCACTCGAAGGGTTATCAAAGGTCCCAGTGCTGGCTGCATCTTCAAAATGCTCATATACCGGTCCTGATATCAAAAAACTGTCATCTCTTCTGCCGAATTTATTCACAATAGCCAATAGACAATCCGCAACCAGCCGAAGATCATAAATCGGTCGCAGTCTAGAGCGCCGCAGACTGAGAAGACTTGCAAAATCAGTCGCACCTACGCGAATCGTCAAGATCAGTTCTTCAAACTGCTTGAAAATTACATAAAGCCGGGCAAGCTCCTGTTCCCGTGATTCCGAATATAGAATCTCCTTCGTCTCAAGAATCGGCAACCCGTACAAATTTATAGCCCGCTGCATATTCAGCTCCTGAAGGCAGCGAAAAAATCCCTGTGCATTCGACGAAGTACATTTTGGAAAGACAATACCTGTCACCAATTCGAGCGCACTGCCGAGGCGCTCAGCAATATCCTGCAGCTGATTGGTATTTCGCACACGGATAAACAGCAACGGCAAATTACCGTCACTGAACTTTCCCGTTATGTAAAGCGATTCAATCACTTTTAGTTCCCGGATAACATTTTCCTCTGCTTCAGCCAGCTCCCCATCTGAAACTGCATCTTCCAAACACAGAATGACACTTGTCAGACTACTGAGCCGGGTCCCGGTCAGCTTCACAGCAATTTCTTTCATCGTGCCCGGCATATACAGCGAGGCCCCCATTGCAATGCCCAGTGTCCGCTTGCCTGCATCCCGTGAAAACTCTGACGGGCAGACATAAAAACATTCCTGCAATGCCTCCCTGCTCATGCCTCTAAAATGTTTCATCGTTCACACTCCCAAAAAAAATAAAGAAAGCATTGCAGCGCAATACTTCTTCCTTACCCCGTTTAACAGGCAAACAAAAAGCAAGGACAGATTCCCTTGCTTTTTGTCGCCATGCTGTTTAGCTTAATCCAAAATCCTGAACAAGTGAAGCAAGTCCGCCCTGATAGCCGCTGCCGATTGCATTGAACTTCCACTCACTGCCGTGGCGATACAGTTCACCGACGACAACTGCAGTTTCGATGGAGAAATCTTCTCCTAAGTCATAACGGATCAGTTCTTCATTTGTGTCGGCGTTTAAAATCCGTACATATGAATTGCTGACTTGGCCAAAATTCTGTCCTCTTGCTTCCGCTTCATGAATCGTAATACAGAAATCGATTTTTTCAACTGAGGCTGGAACAGTTGAGAGATTCACATTGACCTGCTCGTCATCCCCTGCACCTTCACCGGTACGGTTATCGCCTGTGTGAACGACCGAACCATTGCCACCGGTTGTGTTATTGTAGAAAACAAAATCGCTTTCCGATGTTGCTTTTCCATCACCATTCAATAGGAAGACGGAAGAATCCAAGTCGAAATCTTTTCCACCATCATATTTATTTGTATCCCAGCCCAGTCCGACTGTTACGTTCACCAGACCTGGATTCGTTTTCGTTAAATCGATTTTCTGTCCTTTTGATAAATTGATTCCCATTATTTCAACATCTCCTTATGCATATTTATTGGCAATTGAACTGATATCGACATCTGTTGTTCCTTCACCGACCGCCGAGAATTTCCACTCTTCCCCGCTCCGGTACAATTCGCCCAGAATCAGTGAAGTCTTACCGGCATAACTATCAGTTAAATCATAATGGACGAGCTCTTCCTTGCTGCTGTTATCGACCAAGCGAATGAAAGCATTTTGGATCAATCCGAAATCCTGTTTACGCTGTTTCGCCTGGTAAATGTTCACCACAAACACCAGTTTATGTACAGAAGGAGAGACCGCACGTAAATCGACGGTAATTACTTCATCGTCTCCAGCCCCTGCGCCTGTCAGGTTGTCACCCGAGTGAACCACACTGCGGTCCTTGCTCGTTTTATTGCCGAAATAGACTAGATTTTCTTTGGCTGTCAGCTTATCATTCGCATCCAGCAGCAGTACGGATGCATCACAATCCACTTCTGCTCCGCCACCGCCTCCGCCAAGAAGGCTGCTCAGAAAGCCGCCTCCGCTTTTTCCTTTTTTGACTGGATCCCAGCCGAGTCCGACCATGACACTCGATAACGAAGAGCGTCCTTTTGTCAGATCAATTTTCTGTCCTTTTACCAGGTTGACTGCCATTCAATTCCCTCCTGTTAATTGCTCTTTATTCTATACGTACTTCTCTATCAAAGGTTTCATCGAATCATTCCCTTTGATGCGTTCCCCCTTCATTATGAATGAATTATCGCAATATCTCAAATTTTTTCCTGTATGTCTGGCAATTCCCTATCATTATACGGCAGTAAACCAAATAAAAAAGCCGGAAGCATGAGCTTCCAGCATGTGAGTAAATAAGAGTATGTGCAATTTTCATGCAGCTTTTTGCTGTCTGATACTCTTCGTCCAGAAGCCGCCGAATATCTCTTTCGGTTCATAGGAAATGATAAAGGCCTTCGGATCCAACTCCTTGATGAGCTGATACAGTTTCAGTTCATTTTTCCGGGGAGTCAGAATTTGCATAGCTTGCCGGTTACCATTCAGACCGTTAGCCTGCCAGTCAGTAACTCCGTATCCCCGCTGTCTGAGCTGCGCCGGCAAATAGGTATGAGCATCCGCTGTAATGACATTCACCATCGTGTAACCGAGTGCCAGTTTCTCTTCCACTTTCATCCCTATAATTACACCGGTTCCGTAACCCAAAGCATATGCCGCTACGTTTTGAACTTGATCGATATTAGCAAGAACCAGTCCCAGACCAATAATATAAATAACTACTTCTGCAATGCTCACAGCTGCAGCAATATATCGATAACCTTTCATCGTTAAAATCATCCGTATTGTATAAAGCGTGATCACTACAATATTAATCACAAAAATCAGTGTTGCCATCGCTATCATTTCAACTGTCACAAAGCCATCCCTTCCTGCTGATACTTCAGAATCTCTTCTATGTTACTGGAATGATCTTAAAAATTCAAGAAGGCGGGAATATATTGAAGAGACCTACCCATGCATCCTTTTTCTGCTTTCTTTATACCTTTTAGCGGGACAGCTTTCCCTTTTTAATATTCTTGACCCAGAAACCGCCGTGAATGGTCTTCGGTTCATAAGAAATAATGAAAGCTTTCGGGTCCAATTCTTTGATCAATTGATACAGCTTCAATTCATATTTTCGGGGTGTCAGAATTTGCATGGCCTGCCGGTCTCCATCAAGGCCATTGGCAGTCCAATCCGTTACGCCATATCCTTTTTCACGTAATTTTTTGGGAGACAGTTCCGACCGATCCAGCGCAATGACACTGACCATGATATAACCGAGTGCCAACTTCTCCTCAATCTTCATGCCGACTATAACACCGGAACCAAACCCAAGAGCATAAGCGATCAAGTTTTGAATCTCGTCCAGGTTATCAAGCACCAGCCCTAAACCGATAATATAGATCAGCACTTCCATCACACTGACAGCAGCCGCTATATACCGGTAACCTTTTAAGGTTAAAATCGTCCGCATAGTCAAAAATGTCACGTAAACGATATTGATCAAGAAGATGATGATCATCATCGCTGCCCCATCAAAAGTCATCTGTTATCACTTCCTCTTCATAATCCGGATTCCCCCATATTAAAGTAGGAAGCTCATCAATTCAATGTTTTTAAGAAGTCTGAGTAGCAATTTGACAAGATAGCTACTTGTTCTTCCAAATAAATAAATAATTGTCTGTCACCGTCAGACGAAAAAAGGGAATCAAAGTAAAAAAGCAGGGGCTGTCCCGAAAGGTCATGAAAAATGACCTCGAGGGGCAGCCCCTTTTTTCTATTCGTAAAGAAGTAGCTGGGGTTCGGCCCGGCGGACGCTTTCCGCGGGCACGGCTTCAGACGCTTCCCTCGCTATACTCGGTCCAGGGTCTTCAGCTCGTGCTGGTCCCGCAGGAGTCGCCGCCGGCCTTCCCGCTAGTCAAGTCATCAATGCATACAAAAATCGTCCGTTTCTGTAAAATGGGAGTTACCAGACAACCACTCAGAAAGGACGATTTTTATGCGCAATCCAACGATTGCTTCTACCGATTATACCATGCAACCACCTCTTCCGTCAGGTGAATTACTTGAACATGAAATCGTAGTCTCCACCCAAGGGCGCCGGCCGGCGCCCGCATTCAAACCGTATGATCCGACCCAGGCCTTATCCATTCCTGATATTGGCGCCCTGATTCCCGACCATCATGTGGCTCGTGTGGTGGATCAGTTGGTTGAGGCTTTCCCCGATGAGGTGTTGACCGCCTGCTACCCTGGCGGCGGGCGGCCACCCTTCCACCCGAAACTGATGCTCAAAGTTATTCTCTATGCCTATTCCCAAAAAGTTTATTCCTGCCGGGGCATCGCCACGATGCTGCACGAGGATCTTCCGGCGATCTGGCTGGCGGCGATGCAGAAACCGGATTTCCGGACCATCAACCATTTCCGGAGCGTCCGAATGGGAGCGGTCATCGATCAGTTATTCGAGTTCACTGTTTTGGAACTTCACCGGCAAGGGTTTGTCGAGTTTGAGAACTACTTCCTGGACGGGACGAAGATGGAAGCGGACGCCAATAAGTATAGCTTTGTCTTCCGTAAGGCGGTGACGGGGCGGGAAGCGAAACTGAAAATCAGAATCCAGGAAACGCTTCAGGAAATCCAGGAGATTGCCAAGGCGGAGGGATTGGAACTGGGCCAGCTGGCCGAGGAGCCGGCGGCTGTGGAATTGGCTTCAGTTGCGAACCGGCTGGAAGACCAAGTGGATATCCTGACGGATCTCATCGCTGAGGAAAAGCTCGTGGAAAACAGAAAAGGACTCCGCAAACGGCATAGTCTCCTGAAAAAGAAAGTGAAACTGATTCGTGAAAACTTCATTCCCCGCCAAGAAACGTATGCGGAACAGCTCGCAATCTGTGGAGAGCGCAACAGCTTCTCGAAGACGGACCCGGATGCCACATTCATGCGGATGAAGGAAGATCATATGAAGAATGGCCAGCTGAAACCCGGGTACAATATCCAGATGGCGACCGAGAATCAATTCGTGCTGTTCTATACCATTCATCAGCGCCCAGGAGATGCTCGCTGCCTGATTCCACATCTGGAAGCGCTGCAGGCATCTGCCCTGCCTATGCCGAAGACCATCGTCGCGGATGCCGGCTATGGAAGCGAAGAGAACTACCTCTACCTGATCGGGGATGAAAAAGAACCACTTGCCGGCTTCCTGATCCCGTATGGTACTTATCTGAAAGAGCAGACAAAGAAGTCTAAAAATAATAAATGGAATGCAAAAAACTGGATATATGAAGAAGCGGATGACCGATTCATCTGTCCAAACGGCCGCCGCGTCGTTTTCAAAAAATATCAGGAGAAGAAAAATGCATCGGGCTTTGTTCAGTCCTATAAAATCTACGAATGTGAAGACTGTACCGGGTGTCCGCTGAAAGAATCGTGTACCAAGGCAAAGGGGAACCGTCAGGTTCATTGGACCCCGGTCTATGAGGAATTGAAAATGAAAGCGAAAGAAGCCCTTGAATGTGAGGACCGAAAACTGGTATACGCCCGAAGAAAAATCGAGGTGGAAACCGGTTTCGGCGATATCAAGGGCAATTTGGCGTTCCGCCGGTTCCATCTCCGGGGGCTTCAGAAAGTGCACATCGAATTCGGACTCATCGCCATGGCGCATAATTTTCGGAAAGTGGCCGGTTTCCTCCGGTCACTTTCCGAAAAAGCGAACTTTAAAAAAACAGGGAGAGAACAACCGATTGGTTATTCTCTCCCTGTTTTTAATTTAGGGGGCTTTTTGGACAGCCCCTGCTTTTAATTGCCCAGCGACGTCCTACTCTCACAGGGGGAAGCCCCCAACTACCATCGGCGCAAGAGAGCTTAACTGCCGTGTTCGGGATGGGAACGGGTGTGGCCTCTCTGCCATCATCACTGGACTTATTTGGTTGAGTGCTTGTTCACTCAAAACTGGATAACCGACATTGAAATGCTGTGGTGTCTAGCTCGGTGGCCAGGCCCTCGGGTCGTAAGCCGTCCCATTCTGGAAATCAGGATTTCCGCCATGGGCCGTCTCTACGCCGGTCGGGCCTTGCGTGGCCACCTGCGCTTTTCTTTGGTTAAGTCCTCGATCGATTAGTATTCGTCAGCTCCACATGTCGCCATGCGTCCACCCCGAACCTATCCACCTCATCGTCTTTGAGGGATCTTACTTACGTAAACGTAATGGGAAATCTCATCTTGAGGGGGGCTTCATGCTTAGATGCTTTCAGCACTTATCCCGGCCACACATAGCTACCCAGCGATGCCTTTGGCAAGACAACTGGTACACCAGCGGTGTGTCCATCCCGGTCCTCTCGTACTAAGGACAGCGCCTCTCAAATTTCCTGCGCCCGCGACGGATAGGGACCGAACTGTCTCACGACGTTCTGAACCCAGCTCGCGTACCGCTTTAATGGGCGAACAGCCCAACCCTTGGGACCGACTACAGCCCCAGGATGCGATGAGCCGACATCGAGGTGCCAAACCTCCCCGTCGATGTGAACTCTTGGGGGAGATAAGCCTGTTATCCCCGGGGTAGCTTTTATCCGTTGAGCGATGGCCCTTCCATGCGGAACCACCGGATCACTAAGCCCGTCTTTCGACCCTGCTCGACGTGTCTGTCTCGCAGTCAAGCTCCCTTCTGCCTTTGCACTCTGCGAATGATTTCCAACCATTCTGAGGGAACCGTTGGGCGCCTCCGTTACTCTTTAGGAGGCGACCGCCCCAGTCAAACTGCCTGCCTGCCACTGTCTCCCCGGCCGATAAGGCCGGCGGGTTAGAAGTCCAATACAGCCAGGGTAGTATCCCACCATTGCCTCTGCGTAAGCTGGCGCTCACGCTTCTTCGGCTCCTACCTATCCTGTACAGGCTGTATCCAACTTCAATAGCAGGCTGCAGTAAAGCTCCACGGGGTCTTTCCGTCCTGTCGCGGGTAACCTGCATCTTCACAGGTACTATAATTTCACCGAGTCTCTCGTTGAGACAGTGCCCAGATCGTTACGCCTTTCGTGCGGGTCGGAACTTACCCGACAAGGAATTTCGCTACCTTAGGACCGTTATAGTTACGGCCGCCGTTTACTGGGGCTTCGGTTCGCACCTTCGCTTGCGCTAAGCGCTCCCCTTAACCTTCCAGCACCGGGCAGGCGTCAGCCCCTATACGTCACCTTACGGTTTTGCAGAGACCTGTGTTTTTGCTAAACAGTCGCCTGGGCCTATTCACTGCGGCTCTCTCGGGCTGTTCACCCAAAAGAGCACCCCTTCTCCCGAAGTTACGGGGTCATTTTGCCGAGTTCCTTAACGAGAGTTCTCTCGCACACCTTAGGATTCTCTCCTCGCCTACCTGTGTCGGTTTGCGGTACGGGCACCTCCCGCCTCGCTAGAGGCTTTTCTTGGCAGTGTGAAATCAGGGACTCCGGGGATACTTCCCCTCGCCATCACAGCCTGGTGGTTGTGGGAACGGGATTTGCCTCGTTCCCCACCTCACTGCTTGGACGTGCGCAACCAACGGCACGCTCACCCTATCCTCCTGCGTCCCCCCATTGCTCAAATGGCGGGGAGGTGGTACAGGAATATCAACCTGTTGTCCATCGTCTACGCCGTTCGGCCTCGACTTAGGTCCCGACTAACCCTGAGCGGACGAGCCTTCCTCAGGAAACCTTAGGCATTCGGTGGAAGGGATTCTCACCCTTCTTTCGCTACTCATACCGGCATTCTCACTTCTAAGCACTCCACCGGTCCTTCCGGTCCGGCTTCAACGCGGCTTAGAACGCTCTCCTACCACTGTTCATACGAACAGTCCGCAGCTTCGGTAATCCGTTTAGCCCCGGTACATTTTCGGCGCAGTGTCACTCGACCAGTGAGCTATTACGCACTCTTTAAATGATGGCTGCTTCTAAGCCAACATCCTGGTTGTCTAAGCAACGCCACATCCTTTTCCACTTAACGGATATTTGGGGACCTTAGCTGGCGGTCTGGGCTGTTTCCCTCTTGACGACGGATCTTATCACTCGCCGTCTGACTCCCAAGCACAAGTCACTGGCATTCGGAGTTTGTCTGAACTCGGTAACCCGGGATGGGCCCCTCATCCAAACAGTGCTCTACCTCCAGGACTCTTTCGCTTGAGGCTAGCCCTAAAGCTATTTCGGAGAGAACCAGCTATCTCCAGGTTCGATTGGAATTTCTCCGCTACCCACACCTCATCCCCGCACTTTTCAACGTGCGTGGGTTCGGGCCTCCAGTGAGTGTTACCTCACCTTCACCCTGGACATGGGTAGATCACCTGGTTTCGGGTCTGCGCCCCCTTACTCATTCGCCCTATTCAGACTCGCTTTCGCTGCGGCTCCGCCTTCTCGGCTTAACCTTGCAAGGAATCGCAACTCGCCGGTTCATTCTACAAAAGGCACGCCATCACCCATTAACGGGCTCTGACTACTTGTAGGCACACGGTTTCAGGATCTGTTTCACTCCCCTTCCGGGGTGCTTTTCACCTTTCCCTCACGGTACTGGTACACTATCGGTCACTAGGGAGTATTTAGCCTTGGGAGATGGTCCTCCCGGATTCCGACGGAATTCCACGTGTTCCGCCGTACTCAGGATCCACTCGGGAGAGAAGCGCATTTCGCCTACGGGGCTGTTACCGCGTATCGCGGGCCGTTCCAGGCCGCTTCAGCTATGCGCTTCTTTTATCACTCCACTGTTGAGTGTCCTACAACCCCAAGAGGCAAGCCTCTTGGTTTGGGCTGTTCCCGTTTCGCTCGCCGCTACTTGGGGAATCGCATTTGCTTTCTCTTCCTCCGGGTACTTAGATGTTTCAGTTCCCCGGGTCTGCCTTCTCATGCGCTATGAATTCACGCATGGATCCCGCCCCATTACAGGCGGGGGGTTTCCCCATTCGGAAATCTCCGGATCGTCGCTTACGTACAGCTCCCCGAAGCATATCGGTGTTAGTGCCGTCCTTCTTCGGCTCCTAGTGCCAAGGCATCCACCGTGCGCCCTTTCTAACTTAACCTCAAATTAAAAAGAATCACGTGCATCACTCGCGTGATACGGTGCTACTTTGGTTTATTGCTTTCAATGTCGTGTTATCCAGTTTTCAAAGAACAAGTCGTGAAGATCCTGAGACCTTCAAAACTGAACGCAAAACGCTAAGCGGACCAAACGGTCCGTTCCGAACTGTCTTCCGACAGAAATCCTTAGAAAGGAGGTGATCCAGCCGCACCTTCCGATACGGCTACCTTGTTACGACTTCACCCCAATCATCTGTCCCACCTTCGGCGGCTGGCTCCCGTAAGGGTTACCCCACCGACTTCGGGTGTTACAAACTCTCGTGGTGTGACGGGCGGTGTGTACAAGGCCCGGGAACGTATTCACCGCGGCATGCTGATCCGCGATTACTAGCGATTCCGGCTTCATGCAGGCGAGTTGCAGCCTGCAATCCGAACTGAGAACGGTTTTCTGGGATTCGCTTGCCCTTGCGGGGTTGCTGCCCTTTGTACCGTCCATTGTAGCACGTGTGTAGCCCAGGTCATAAGGGGCATGATGATTTGACGTCATCCCCACCTTCCTCCGGTTTGTCACCGGCAGTCACCTTAGAGTGCCCAACTGAATGCTGGCAACTAAGATCAAGGGTTGCGCTCGTTGCGGGACTTAACCCAACATCTCACGACACGAGCTGACGACAACCATGCACCACCTGTCACCGCTGCCCCCGAAGGGGAAGCCCTGTCTCCAGGGCGGTCAGCGGGATGTCAAGACCTGGTAAGGTTCTTCGCGTTGCTTCGAATTAAACCACATGCTCCACCGCTTGTGCGGGCCCCCGTCAATTCCTTTGAGTTTCAGCCTTGCGGCCGTACTCCCCAGGCGGAGTGCTTAATGCGTTAGCTGCAGCACTAAGGGGCGGAAACCCCCTAACACTTAGCACTCATCGTTTACGGCGTGGACTACCAGGGTATCTAATCCTGTTTGCTCCCCACGCTTTCGCGCCTCAGCGTCAGTTACAGACCAGAAAGTCGCCTTCGCCACTGGTGTTCCTCCACATCTCTACGCATTTCACCGCTACACGTGGAATTCCACTTTCCTCTTCTGCACTCAAGTCCTCCAGTTTCCAATGACCCTCCACGGTTGAGCCGTGGGCTTTCACATCAGACTTAAAAGACCGCCTGCGCGCGCTTTACGCCCAATAATTCCGGACAACGCTTGCCACCTACGTATTACCGCGGCTGCTGGCACGTAGTTAGCCGTGGCTTTCTGGTAAGGTACCGTCAAGGTACCAGCAGTTAACTGGTACGTGTTCTTCCCTTACAACAGAGTTTTACGATCCGAAAACCTTCTTCACTCACGCGGCGTTGCTCCGTCAGACTTTCGTCCATTGCGGAAGATTCCCTACTGCTGCCTCCCGTAGGAGTCTGGGCCGTGTCTCAGTCCCAGTGTGGCCGATCACCCTCTCAGGTCGGCTACGCATCGTCGCCTTGGTGGGCCACTACCCCACCAACTAGCTAATGCGCCGCGGGCCCATCCTGCAGTGACAGCGAGATGCCGTCTTTCCGCGGAACCTCATGCGAGGTTCCGACCTATCCGGTATTAGCACCGGTTTCCCGGAGTTATCCCGATCTGCAGGGCAGGTTGCCCACGTGTTACTCACCCGTCCGCCGCTAATGAATCAGGAGCAAGCTCCCGATTCGTCCGCTCGACTTGCATGTATTAGGCACGCCGCCAGCGTTCGTCCTGAGCCAGGATCAAACTCTCCGATATGGAGTCTTGATTGACTCTTGCTGGCGCAGCGGCCATGGTCACGGAGGTGACGCATGACGCGCTGCTATTTGATTCACTTAAGAATCGTGTTTGTTTCTTAGCGTTTTGCTGTTCAGTTTTCAAGGTTCAGTTTCGATCGCCGCCATTTGCTTTGCGACAACTTTTTAATTATATCAACATACCTTTCGGAAGTCAACAAGAAATTACGAAACAATTTTCATAGCCACTGTCTCTCAACAGCAACTTCCCTAGTATATAAAACATCCATATAAAAAGTCAACCATGAAAATCATTTTTTATCTAGGCACGTATAATAATTATAACAGAAAATTGCGAACCACTCCCCATTGAAACGGGGAGCTTCGAAAGGCAATGACCCTCGGCCATGTTTACCCTCAAATAAATACTACAGACTTTTAACAGCTTTGAAAGGAAGCAATTCCGTTACATGAAAAAGCCCGCCAAAATCGGCGGGCTCCTCTCTTATGCCAAGAAAATAAAATACAGGACGAATATAACGAAAAGCCCATACATAATCGGATGAATTTCTTTAGTTCGTCCACTGATGATCATTGTGATCGGGTAAAAAATAAACCCGATTGCAATTCCGGTTGCAATACTGTAACCAAGTGGCATTGCGATAATAGTAAGAAATGCCGGCACAGCTACCTCAAACCGGTTCCAGTCAATCTTGCCGATTACCGAGACCATCAGCACACCGACAATGATTAAAGCCGGCGCTGTTACAGCTCCTGTAATTACTTCAAGCAGCGGGAAAAATAAAATGGAAATCAGGAACAGGATACCAGTAACCACTGCCGCAAAACCGGATCTTGCTCCCGCTGCCACACCGGAAGAAGATTCAATATAAGAGGTTGTAGTCGATGTGCCAAAAATCGCACCACTTACGGTCGCCAACGAATCAGCGAGGAGCGCTTTCCCTGCCCGGGGAAGTTTATTATCCTTCATCAGGTTCGCCTGGTTGGCAACCGCGACCAATGTTCCGGCCGTATCAAAAAAATCCACAAACAGGAACGTCAGCACAATCACCAGAAATTCAATCGTCAGCAACGATGCCGGGTCATTGAAAATCGGACTGAGCGCCGCTCCAAAGGTCGGTGTAATACTCGGTATGTTCCCGATCACACCGCTTGGCCGGTCTATGACGCCGAACAACACGCCGACCACTGCCGCAATCACAAGTCCATAGAAGATGCCGCCTTTTACACCGCGCGTCATCAAAATCACTGTAACGACCAGACCAAAAATCGCGAGCAGTGTAGCAGGGGTTGATAAATCACCCAGTGTGACAAGCGTAGCATCATTCCCGACAATTATGCCGGCATTCTGGAAACCGACAAACGTGATGAACAAGCCGATTCCGGCCCCCACCGCAAACTTCAGCTCAGCAGGAATTGCGTTAATGATGGTTTCCCGGATCCCAGTCAATGTCAATGCAATAAAAATCAGACCTGAGAACAACACACCTGTAAGAGCCGTTTGCCAAGGAATTCCATACGTTAAAATTACGGTATAAGCGAAAAATGCATTTAATCCCATTCCCGGCGCTAAAGCAATCGGATATTTTGCAATGAACCCCATGAAGAAACAGCCGACCGCTGCAGCCAAAGCTGTCGCGACGAATACAGCGCCGTAATCCATTCCTATTCCTTCCGGCAGATCCGGAATTGTTTCAAGGGATAGCGTCAGCGGGTTGACTACAAGGATATAGGCCATTGCAAGAAAAGTCGTCAGCCCTCCGATAAACTCCCGCCGGTAATTGGTGCCCAGCTCTTCAAATTGAAAAAACTTCTTCATAACTGAATTCTTCCTCCGTGTGCCATCGCATAAGGCAAAACAAAAAGCACATGCGGTTTATATTGCCGCACGTGCTCCGATTCCTTCTGAATAAAACAGAAGGGACTGTCTGCATAATGCAGACAGTCAATAATCGTAGTCGGATCATTTACGGTGATCCGGTAGAGACTTTTGGGCCTTATTCCCAACTTTATACGACAACGTTATTTGATTACTATGGAACTATAGCACAATAGCATGAATCGGACAACCGAATTTTTTATTCCCACTCGATCGTTGCTGGCGGCTTGCTCGTGACATCGTACAATACCCGATTAATATTCGGAACTTCATTGACCAGACGAACGCTGATCTTCTCAAGTACATCCCACGGAATACGGGCCCAATCAGATGTCATGCCATCAATCGACGTAACTGCCCGGATGCCGATCGCATAATCGTACGTACGGGCGTCTCCCATGACACCGACACTCCGGATATCGGGCAGAACAGTAAAGTATTGCCAAATATCCCGATCAAGACCGGCTTTTTTCACTTCTTCACGCAAAATCGCATCCGATTCACGGACAATCTCCAGCTTCTCATCTGTTACTTCGCCCATAATGCGGATGGCCAGTCCCGGTCCCGGGAACGGCTGACGCCAGACAATCTCATCTGGTATGCCGAGTTCCGAACCAAGTTTGCGCACCTCATCCTTGAACAGCGTGTTAAGCGGCTCAATCAGCTTAAACTGCATTTCTTCCGGCAATCCGCCGACATTATGATGCGATTTAATCGTTTGCGCAGTGGTCGTCCCGCTTTCGATGATATCTGTATAAAGCGTCCCCTGTGCAAGAAAGTCCATTCCTTCTAATTTCAATGCTTCATCATCGAAGACATAAATAAATTCATTGCCGATGATTTTCCGTTTCGTCTCAGGATCTGAAACCCCTCTAAGCTTACTGAGGAAGCGGTCATGGGCATCGATTTTAATCACATTCATATTGAAGCCATCCGCAAATGTTTTCATAACACTTTCCGCTTCATTTTTCCGGAGCAGTCCATGATCGACGAACATGCATGTCAACTGATCGCCGATTGCTTTATGGATTAATACAGCCACGACGGAAGAATCGACACCGCCACTCAGTGCGCACAATACTTTCCGGTCCCCCACCTGCTCGCGGATCTTTTCCATTTCCATCTCTATGAAGCTTTCCATCGACCAATTGTTTTCCATTCCGCATACATCGAAGACAAATTGCCGGAGGAGTTCATTGCCATATGCTGAGTGACGCACTTCCGGATGGAATTGCACGCCATAGAAGCGACGGCTTTCGTCTGCCATTGCAGCAACCGGACAGCCGGCACTTGTAGCGACCGTCTGGAATCCGGGAGGCGCCGCAGTTACCAAATCTCCGTGGCTCATCCACACAATCTGCTCAGAAGGCAGATTACCGAACAGGTGATTTTCCTCTGTGACGGTCACTTCCGCTTTTCCATATTCGCGATTGGAGGATCTCTCCACCCGGCCATCAAGTTTCAATGCCATCAGCTGCATGCCATAGCAGATCCCGAGAATCGGCAAACCCATCTCGAAAATTTCCGGATCGACTGAAAACGCATTTGAATCGTATACCGAGTTCGGGCCGCCTGAGAAAATGACTCCCCCTGCATTCATCGCACGGATGTCTTCTGCCGTAACAGTATGGGGGTGCAACTCACTGTAAACACCAAATTCACGAATACGCCGTGTGATCAATTGGTTGTACTGACTTCCAAAATCCAGCACAACGATTTTTTGCTGTTCTTTCAACATCGGACTGACTGGCACTGCCTTCACCTCTTCTAATGATTTCAAACCGCTGAAGCTCCCTCAAAACAACAAAAGAACGCGGAAAAGTCGCGTTCCTGCGTTCTACAATAATAAAAGGCAAATACGCACAGGGAACCTGTGCGCATTCACCTTCATAGACAAGTCATTTCCGGTGACTTGGTAGAGACATCCGTACCTTATTAACGGACATATATGAGGGTGCCTGACTCTATGATTTTCTCAATTGTACAGGCTGCATCGGTCAAAATCAACCGCTCGTCCGGTTGATTAAACTTTCCCAATTTTCCCTCAATGTATTCCAATCAGCTGCGTGCCTCATTCCCCCATAGACGGCTTTTTCATAGGCATCCGTCAGCACAGTCATATCCCGGGTGCCGAAAAACTTATCGATGTAGTCAGCATAGGCAGAAAGAGTTTCTCCTTCTTTCCGTTGAATTCCATAGAGATCAAGCTGCCTTAGCAGGTGAAGATAGGCCCGTTCGAACGATTCGTCCCCCTGACGCAACCTGTAATAAGGCACCAGCACAGCCGGCAGCCATTTTCTGCGCAGGAAGTAAAGGATCAGTCCGACAGCAATCACCGCCAGCACGCCCCAGATGATCCGGGTTTGCTGTTCTTTCCAAAACTCTGCTGCCCATTTGCCGATCTCCAGGCCGCTGTTTGCCGAAGTCGCTTCAGGCTCATTTTCAGCAGGCGCTGGTGTATCGGGCTTCTCAGGAAGAGGCGCCGCATCTTCTTCCGAATCGTCCAGTTCCAAATCAAAATCAATATTAGCTGTCCCGGCAAACCCGATTGTCGGTTCAAACATGATCCAGCCGACGCTCGGCAGATAAGCTTCCACCCAAGAATGAGCATTGTTATTGGTCACTTCATATAATACTTTTCCGTCAGCCGCTCCAATTTCTTCCCCTTCAGCAAACCCTTTTACCCAACGGGCGGGAATACCGATTGACCGGAGCATGACAACCATGGACGTAGAGAAATTATCGCAATAGCCTATTTGTGTCTCAAACAAGAACTGATCGACATAATCCTGCCCTTCAGCCGGAACCGGCACGTTCGTTTGGCTGTAAGTGAATTCTCCGTTGGCGAAGTACGCTTCTATTGCCCGCGCTTTTCCGTACAAACTCTCATCGGAAGCCGTGATTGCGGTCGCTAAATCCCCGACACGTTCCGGCAATGTTTCCGGCAGCTGCAAATAACGATCGAGTTCACGAGGAAGATCAGTAAGCCCTTCTTCTGAAGTTGCACGGAGTGCGGTCAGACTGTATGTGGGTTCACTGTAGATAACTTCATACATGTATGGCTCGAATGTACTGCCGGCCCGGTATGTGCCAATCCGCTGATCTGCTGGGTTATATCGGTAGTCCGCTTCCCCTTCCATTGTGAACGATTCCGTCCCATATGGATAAAGGACAAAGGGGAACCGTTCCTCTGCCATGGTGATGAACGCAGTTCCCTGCTCTTCAGATGCCCCCGGCTCTATATCCAGCGCACCGATCGGCTCGCTGTCACTGTAGAAAACCGGCTCGTCTTCGACTTCCGATAATTCCCATCCATGCGATGTGTATACATCCTTAGATTCTATTTTCCAATATTGTCCACTTCCCGATTCCGCACGCAGGACGACAGTATCGTCTCCTACGAACGATCCGCCTAAACGGGAATCATCTTGATCATAGCCGATTTTCCCGATTGGCGGTTTGCCGGAACTTGCCGTTTCACTGGTTGTGTGAGAAGTCAGATAAGGAACGGGGTCAGGCCAGACCGGATCCACTTTCGGCAACAGCAATGCAGCCGCGGCCGAAGTGCCCACCATCAGGAACAGCGGGACCAGCCACCCGATAACGGCGCTGTTCCGGAGCGGAATATGATGCAGTTCGAGCCACCGTGCCAGATGAAGAAGCCCGGCCAACATGAGACCGATAACCATAATCCGAATGATGGCTGCATCTCCGGAATATGTGCTGAATGTATCAAGGACTGCGATAAAAATAACAGTAAACAAATAAAATGCAAAAATACTAAGACGGAAGCTGATCCAGTAATGCAACAGATAAACCGCCATCCATAACAGGACAAAGAACAGCAGTGTACGGAACATATCTGTTACACCCGTCCAGTTTTGGCTGAACAGAGCCGTAAAACTGGTTTCAATATTAACTTCAAACGCCGCAATAGCATCGCGGGTAAAAAATCGGTGTTCCGTGAAAATAAACAGGAGTGCCCATAGAATATAGATGGCTTTCAAACCACCTGATATCCACCAAGAAACCTGGAAAAATGCCATAAACAGACTTGCTCCTAAAAAGACCAGGAAGACTGTCTGATAACCTGTAGCTGTGAGTTCCGCAATTGGCGTCAGCCATTCCAGAAGCAGCAGAAAAACAAGGACATACAGAAAAAACATGAAACCTCTATGTTTGCGGATGGACGTCATGTACGTCCCACCTCCGTGAATGCATTTTCAAAATTCCCAGGCAGAATAACTTTTACGTGAAATCCTTTTAGCTTAGCCATATGATGCACCGCTTCTTCATCGGCAGTTAATCGGGTATCTTTGTTTTTCACAATAAGACATGTACACATTTTCAATTGCCTTGCTCCGCGCTGGATAGCATTCAGCGCTTCCTCGGTCAGTTCACCGGTGATAAAAACCATATTCGTCGCTTGTGCTAAACCAAAATCATGTTCAATCATATCAGCAAAGGGCGTCGATGAATCGGGCTGCACTTTCATCAAGTGGTGCATGAGCTGCTGGAATTGTCCTTCTCCATTGATAGCTGAGAAATGGGTCCGGTTTTTTCCGGCGGCCAAGTAAGCTGCACTGGCTCCACTTCGCACAACAGCGCGCAGAATGGAGGCGGCAAGTTCGACCTGCGTTTCATAGGAAGGCGACGGTGAACGGTCAGCGAGCAGGAACAGTTCCTGTGACTGCCGCTCTTCAAACTCTTTTGTCTGCAGAGTTTGAGTGCGCGCAAATGATTTCCAATGAATCCACGTCATCTTATCACCCGGCTGGTACTCTCTGAGTCCGGCCGGAATCGTGGTATCCCGGACAAGTGTAAATGGCGAAGCTGCTGTTCCTTGTTCAAAATTAGTTTTAGAAGGGCGATAAGTCAGCTCTGTAATT
Organism: Planococcus lenghuensis; assembly: GCF_001999905.1. Lineage (NCBI taxonomy): Bacteria > Bacillati > Bacillota > Bacilli > Caryophanales > Caryophanaceae > Planococcus > Planococcus lenghuensis. Next base: position 856,741 of record NZ_CP019640.1, on the reverse strand, counting down.
CGCGGGTAAACAAGAACACGCTGCCGGTACGGCACGAGCCGGGATTTCCGGATCCAGCCAAAAAAGTCAGCCACCTCTACCTGAATCCCCTCCAGGATATGTTCACCCCTTGGCATGTCAGTGATTTCATAAGTCCAGGATAGCGAACGACGAAATCCCGGGATTGCCATTTCACGTTCTTTTTTTCCAATCACTTCGAAATCTGTCGCTTCTGAAAATACGGTATATAAGAGCGGGAACGGAATGGACCGTTCCATCGTCACCGCTGCTGTAAAGCGCCCTCCGCTTTGGATGTTCGCTGTCTCAATACTTCGTGTAATTCGTATGTCCTTCAGCGGATAAAGCGCAAGAAAGAAAGAGTACAGGCCGAATGGCAAAGACATATAAAAAATGAACCAGCTGACAAAGCCGCCCTGAAACATCGCAAAGGAGAACGTTACAATCAGCAGGAATCCCACAAAAAGCAGCCGGCCTCCAAACGCTATATAACGGGTGCGTCGTTTCATCGGCCCGCCAGCCGCTTCACCGGAATCCGCGTTCTTGTGATAATCCGCTCTACGATTTCTTCTGCTGTCACACCGTCATACCGTGCTTCAGGACGCAGAATGACCCGGTGCTGAAATACAAATTTCGCCAGGTACTGTACATCATCCGGTTTGACAAAATCGCGGCCGGAAAGAAGTGCATACGCCTGAGCCGCTTTCATAAGGGCAATTGATCCGCGGGGACTCACGCCCAGATATACATAGGATTCTTCACGGGTATGGAGAGCAAGATCTACAATATAGCTGCGGATCGTCTCGTCAACTTTCACCGTCTTCACTAATTGCTGAATCTGCAGGAGTTCTTCAAGTGACATAACCGGCTCCAATTCATCGATTGATACGGTTGTACTCGAGCGGTTCAACACTTCCATTTCCTCCTCCCGGCTGGGATACCCCATCCGCAGTTTCAGTAAAAAGCGATCCAGCTGCGCCTCCGGCAACGGATACGTCCCTTCATACTCGATTGGGTTCTGAGTCGCCATTACGAAAAACGGCTTTGGAATAACCATCGTTTCACCGTCGACCGTGATACTCCCTTCTTCCATGCCTTCCAGGAGCGATGACTGCGTTTTCGGCGAGGTTCGGTTGATTTCATCCGCAAGCACAATATTGCCCATAATCGGCCCTGGACGGAAGTGGAATTCAAGATCTTTCGGATTATAGATGGAAACGCCAATAACGTCGGATGGTAGCAAATCCGGCGTAAATTGGATCCGCTTGAATTTTGCACCCATCGATTTAGCCAGCGCGCGCACCATCATGGTTTTTCCGACTCCCGGCACATCCTCCAATAAGACATGTCCGCCTGCCAGAAGTGCCGCCAAGCTGAGTTCCGCGACTTCCCGCTTGCCGATTATTACCTTTTCTATATTATCCAGCACTTTATCCAGCTGTTCTTTCGCGCTCATTCACGTTCCCCCAAATGGTCCAAATTGTTTTTCAAATTGTCCGAAACTTAACTTTAGCATATCGGATAAGGGGGGTAAACTCAACTTTCGCCCGTCCATCCTAAGCATTTTTTTCTCAAAAAAAGCAGAGCTTTAGTAAAAGCTCTGCTCACGAATTTAGGATTTCCAGAAGTCATCGAAGACGGTTACCGGTAAATGACGCTTATGCCGGGTCTTTAAATAATAATTTTCAAGTTTTTCCTGCGCTTCTTTCGGAATGGTTTTCCCTTCAAGGTAGTCATCAATGTTCTCATAGGTCAAACCGAGTGCAACTTCATCCGGGATCGCCGGACGGTCTTCCTCCAAGTCAGCTGTCGGGATTTTATTGTACAGATGTTCAGGAGCTCCAAGCTCTTTCAGCATCGCGCGCCCCTGCCGTTTGTTCAGCCGGTGAAGCGGCACAAGGTCTGCAGCACCATCGCCGTATTTTGTATAAAAACCCGTGATGGCTTCAGCCGCATGGTCGGTTCCGAGGACTGCGGAACTCTTAGCCGCCGCAACCGCATACTGCACTTTCATCCGTTCACGGGCTTTATCATTCCCTTTGATGAAGTCGCTGATTTCAATGCCTTCCGTTTCCAGCGCTCGCTCCGCTGCATCCACCGCTTCTTTTATATTAACCGTATACACCTGTGTCGGCTGGATAAAATCGAGGGCATCCTGAGCGTCTTCTTCGTCAAATTGTTCGCCATAGGGCAGGCGAAGCGCATAAAATGCATAACCGCCCCCTTGTTCTTCGTTCAACTGATCGACCGCCATCTGCGCCAGTCGTCCGACGAGCGTTGAATCCTGACCGCCGGAAATCCCGAGGACAAATCCCTTTAAAAACGGATGGGCTTTTAAGTAATCTTTCATGAACGCAATGGAACGTTCATTTTCCTTTTTAGGATCGATGGTCGGCTGCACATCCATTTCTTCAATGATCTGCTGCTGTAATGTCATCTTTGAAACTCCTCCTTCTTATCTTCTTGCGAGTGTCTGTATATCTTCTTTTACTTCCTGGATATTCCGCATTTTATTGTCCCAGCACCTCTGACTGAGGTCGACGGGGTATTCTTCCGGGTTGAGTGACCGCTTATATTCGTCCCATAAACGGTCCAGCGCCTGCTTGGAATACGCCCGCATTTCCTGAACATCCGGGCTGTCATAGATCACTTTGCCGTTCTTGACGACATGCCGGTGAATATTGACGGCCTCGAAATTCGTCACGAATTTTGACACGAAAGTATGAACCGGGTGGAACATTTTCAGCCGATCCTCCTGTTCAGGCGCCTCGTCATGCATCGCAATGTAATCGCCTTCTGATTTACCATTTTCCCTGTCAATAATCCGATAAACTTTTTTCAGTCCGGGCGTCGTCACTTTTTCCGGATTGCCTGAGATCTTAATCGTATCTTCCATTTCGCCATGGTCATTTTCAATCGACACGATCTTGTAAACGGCTCCGAGTGCCGGCTGATCATAGGCTGTGATCAGTTTAGTGCCAATCCCCCACGAATCGACTTGTGCCCCCTGGGCTTTCAGGTTCAGGATCGTATACTCGTCCAAGTCATTCGAGACAATAATTTTCGCTTCCGTAAAACCGGCTGCGTCCAGCATCTTCCGGGCTTCCTTTGATAAAAATGCAATGTCTCCGCTGTCCAGCCGGATTCCGATAAAATTAATGGTGTCTCCCAATTCCTTCGCAACACGGATGGCCGTCGGAACGCCTGACTTCAGCGTGTCATATGTATCAACCAGGAACACGCAATTTTTATGGCGCTTTGCGTATGCGTGAAATGCATCGTACTCATCCTTGTACGCTTGCACGAGTGAATGAGCATGTGTACCGGCAAGCGGGATGCCGAACAGCTTTCCGGCCCGCACATTACTGGTGGCGTCAAGACCGCCGATCGCAGCAGCGCGCGTTCCCCAAATGGCCGCGTCCATTTCCTGCGCCCGGCGTGTTCCAAATTCCATCACTTGGGCGTCCCCGGTAATTTGTTTAATGCGGCTGCCTTTAGTAGCGATCAACGTCTGATAATTGACGATGTTCAAAAGAGCCGTTTCAATAAGCTGCGCTTCAGCGAGCGGCGCTTCAATCCGGATGAGCGGTTCCGACTGGAATACCACTTCCCCTTCCACAACAGAATAGACATCTCCTGTAAACCGGATCTGCCGCAAATAAGCGATAAAGTCCTTTTTAAATCCGACTTCTTCCTCCAAATAAGCAAGATCAGATTCAGAAAACCGGAAGTTCCGCAAGTAATCCAGTATTCGTTCAAGCCCCGCGAACACGGCATAGCCATTGCCGAATGGCAATTTGCGGAAAAAAAGCTCAAATACGGCCCGGCGTTCATGCACACCATCCGCCCAGTAAGCCTCCGCCATATTAATCTGATACAGGTCTGTATGGAGCGCTAAACTATCATCTTCGTACTTTCTGTTCATCTGCAAAACCTTCTTCCAGCCCAATATTAGTTATGTACCTTTATTCCCATTTTAACCGAAGCGTAAGCTTTTTGCTTCCATGGTTTATGTTTTTGGCGGTTTAGCGCCGGCGTCAATGGGAAATAACAGTATAAAAACTCAAGGAGGGAAGTTTAATGATTTCCGATTGGCTCGCTGATGCCAAACACACAGTCGTATTCACAGGGGCCGGCATGTCCACCGAAAGCGGCCTTCCTGATTTCCGGTCTGCCAATCGGGGCCTGTGGGAGCAAAAGGACCCCAGCCAAGTAGCGAGCATCACGGCACTTGAAACCAATCCGGAGGAATTTATTGCGTTTTACCGAAAACGGATACTAGGTGTAAACGAATACAAGCCGCACGCCGGTCATTTTATTTTGGCTGACTGGGAAAAACGGGGCCTTGTGCAATCCATCATCACTCAAAATGTGGACGGTTTCCACCAGCAGGCCGGCAGTTCCAGTGTCGCCGAATTGCATGGCACATTGCGCGCCGTGCATTGCCAGAACTGCGGCTCTTCTTTTGAAAGCCAGGCATTCATGGATGGCGCGGAACAATGTCCGGTCTGCAGCGGCAGGTTGCGCCCTTCTGTTGTTCTGTTCGGTGAAATGCTGCCCGAGGCACCGTTTGATATGGCGGTCGACGAAGCAATGAATGCCACATTATTCATCGTGCTCGGCTCCTCCCTGAGCGTATCCCCCGCCAACCAATTTCCGCTGATCGCCAAAGATAACGGCGCCCGCCTGGTCATTATCAACCGGGAACCGACACCATTTGACGAATATGCGGATGCGGTTATTCATGATCGGAATATCGGCGATGTGCTGAGTGAATGGGATGAACAGCTGAAGCGTTGTTAAGAAAAATACAGGATTACCGAACACCGTTAATTTCGGGTGATGGGTAATCCTGTTTCTCTGAAAACCTTTCAATTATGTACGCAACTTCAACGCGACGTGTAAGTGGGGGTAGTTCAACATGGACACTTACCCGCCGAATTGTGTCAGGAATAAGCTGATGCTCGGGATGAATGAAATGATCAGTACATCCACCACCATTACAATAACAAACGGAATAATCGATCGCACCAGACCCTCAAATTTTGTTCCGGCTATATTCGCTGCTACAAAGAGATTAAGACCGACCGGCGGTGTAATGAAACCAATCGCCAGGTTCACAATCATAATAATACCAAAATGCACAAGATTAATTCCCAGTGCATTAACAATCGGAACAAGGATCGGCGTGAGAATAATAATGGCAGCAGACGTTTCAAGAAACGCTCCACAGACCAGCAGCAATAGATTAATGATCAAAAGAGCAATAATCCAATTGTCTGTAATGCCCAGCATAAGTGCCGTCAATTCTGCCGGAATCCGCTCCCGGGTCAAGTAATAGCCGAATATGGACGCTCCTGCGATGATAAACATAATAACCGCAGTCACAATGACTGACGATGTGAATATGGCCACTAGATCCTTTAACTTGATCTCCCGGTAAATAAACAGACCTACGATCAGCCCATACACTACTGCCACAACAGCCGCTTCCGTCGGGGTGAAAATACCGCCATAAATCCCCCGAGGATAATAACAGGCATTAGAAGTGCCAAAAAAGCATCAGCAAAGGCTTTTATAAATTCCATGAAATTTGCTTTTTCTTCTCCACCGTACCCTTTTCTCAAGGAAATAATATACACCAGTAAAATCAGGGAACCGCCGACAAGAATACCCGGCAGAATACCAGCAATAAATAACGAACCGATTGATACGCCTGCCGTAACGCCGTACAGAACAAGCGGCACACTCGGTGGAATCATGACGCCGATCGTTCCGCCAGCCGCCTGTACGGCTGTCGCAAAGTTCTTATCATATCCTTTTTTAACCATCGCCGGAATCAAGAGCGCTCCGACTGCAGCCGTTGTTGCTGCTGCAGAACCTGAAATCGCAGCAAAAAAAGCACAAGCCACAATCGACACAATAGCCAAACCACCTTTTACCCGGCCGAACATAACATTCGCCAGCCGGATTAACCGCCTTGAAATCCCACCGCTCTCCATCAGGCTGCCTGCCAGGATGAAGAAAGGCACAGCCAGCAGCGGAAAAGAATCCACGGCATTGAACATCCGCTGCACGACTACAATCAACTCAACATTTCCTTCAATCAAAAAAACCAGCGCTGATGCGAGGCCCAGCGCGACGGCTATCGGCACGTTGATCAAAAAAAGCACAGCCAGCAGTCCAAATAGCAGTAAAGCCATTATCCAGTACCTCCGCTCTTAAAATCTTTCGGCAGCCGAGATGCCAAATTGATGATCAATATGCAGCCGCTAAGTGGAATGACACTATAAATAATACCCATTGGAATCCGAAGTACTGGAGATTCTTGGGACATCGCCCCTGCTGCCAGTTCATAGCCCTCCAGCACGAGCAACAGGAAAAAGGCAAGGCTCGCGGCGACTGCAAGCAGATACACAATCCGTCGAATCGGGACCGTGAGCAGCTTCACAAAAAATTCCACTCCGATATGGGAGTTGGTGGCCATCGCAAAAGCGGCTCCCAAAAATGTAATCCAGATAAGGCAGTACCGCGCCAGTTCTTCAGTCCATGCCAATGGCTGTTCGATCACAAATCTGAATATCACTTGCATAAATACCGCCACAACCAGTATAGCCATCAGTATAACTAATACATACTTAATGACAATATTCATATAATCAACCAGCTTATCCATACTATCCCCCTACATAAAAAAAGAGAGAAGCAACTTCTCTCTTTTTTAGATTTAGCTTGTCCATTCTTATTGGACTTCAATAATCCGGTTCAGCAGTTCCTCATGCTCGATCTGCTCGTAAACCGGCTGAACAGCTTCCTGGAAGGGTGCCAAGTCTACTTCTTCAATGATCTGCACACCTTGGTCTTTCAAATTCTGCAGCGATTCAGCTTCCATCTCGATGATAAGTTCCCGCTGTCGCGCCCCCGCTTCCTGCCCCTCTTCAATAACGATTTCGCGCAAATCTTCCGGCAGTTCTTCGTATGTTTGAGCACTTAAAAGGAAAGCGGCAACTGAATAGACATGACCTGTCAAGGTCATGAATTCCTGGTTCGCTTCGTATAAATTGAATTGATCTGCCACAATCGCCGGATTTTCCTGGGCATCTACAACGCCTTGTTGAAGGGCGGTGAGCGCTTCTGTCCAAGCCATCGGCGTAGGCTGAGCACCGAGCGCTTCAAATGCAGCAAGATGAATTTCATTTTCCTGTGTCCGTATCTTCAGTCCTTCCAGATCTGCTGGCGTTTCGACTGGCCGGATCGCATTCGTTACATGGCGGTAACCATTTTCTCCCCACGATAATAAGATGATTCCCTGCTCTTCCATCTGCGCCGCCAGGTCATCACCAATCTCGCCTTGCAGCACTTCAACAGCCGCATCGCGGCTCTGGAAAATAAACGGGACATCCAGCACTTCCAATTCAGGAACAAAGTTAGTGATTGGCGCAGTGGACGAAACCGCCATATCGACAGTCCCCAAGGTAAGTCCCTCGACCAATTCACGTTCCGCACCGATTTCACTGTTTGCAAAAACTTCGATGATTACCTGTCCGTCCGTCCGTTCTTCGATATCGGCAGCCATTTCTTCAAATGCAATCTGATAAGGGTGGTCAACCGGAAGAGAGTGCCCGGCTTGGAGCGTATAAATTTCCTCGCCGCCTTCTGCACCGCCACTCGCTTCTTCTTCACTGCAGCCTGTCAGCGCTACTGCACCGGTCAGCATTACTGAAACGAACCCCATCTTTTTCTTCATAATCTTTCCCCCCTTATTTTCTCTCTGCTGCCTGTAGCAATTTACCAGGATTCAGTAAATTTTGCGGATCCAATGCCTTTTTCAGCGCTTTCATCACATGCAGTGAGTCACCGTGTTCCTGCTGTTGGTATTTGATCTTCCCTACACCCACACCGTGTTCACCGGTGCACGATCCGCCCCGGCTCAGGGCAAAGGCCACAATCCGTTCATTAAACTTCTCAGCCCGGGCCACTTCATCCGGGTCATCCACGTCGATCATGAGGATGGCATGGTAATTTCCATCGCCCACATGGCCGACAATGCCTCCTTCAAACCCGAGTTCATGCATCCCTTCCTGCGCAGATTTTATGCCATTGGCAAGTTGTGAAATCGGAAGACATACGTCTGTAACCATCATTTTTTTACCAGGACTGGCCCGCATGACCGCATAAGCCAAGTTGTGCCGGGCATCCCACAATAAATTCCGGGCACGGACGTCTTTTTCAAACTTGAACTCCTGGCATTCATGGTCAGTCAGAATCTCTTTAGCGAATTCTATGTCTTGATCAAGACCTGCTTCATTTCCATGGAATTCTAAAAATAAAGTAGGCGTTTCCGAATAATCGGTTTCACTGTATGCATTGACATGTGCAACCGACTGCCCGTCCACAAGTTCAATCCGCGCAATTTGAATGCCGGCTGATAAAATGCTGACAACAGCGTCCACCGCCTGGTTGATTGTTTCGAACGACGCGCGTGCCGCAACAATCATTTCGGGAATGCCGTACACCTGCAGCGTCAATTCCGTAAAACAGCCCAATGTGCCTTCCGAACCGACGAACAGGCCATTCAAGTTATAACCGGATGAAGATTTTACAGCCAGGCTTCCGGTATGGATGATGCTGCCATCCGCCAGCACCACTTCCAGATCCCGGACCTGGTCGCGCATGACACCGTACCGGACGGATGTCGTACCGCTCGCATTGGTTGCGGCCATTCCGCCAAGCGTAGCATCCGCTCCAGGGTCCACGGAAAAAAACAAGCCGTGCTTCTTTAATTCCTGATTTAACTGAGAGCGCGTAACACCGGGCTGCACTTTGACCAGAAAATCTTCCGGCAATACTTCAATCACTTGATTCATCAGTGAAAAATCGACGGATATGCCACCGCTGTAGGGAATAACATGACCTTCAAGACTCGTGCCAAGTCCAAACGGAACGATAGGAATCCCATGCTTCGAGGCGACTTTCATCACCCGTCTTACTTCTTCTGCATTCAGCGGAAAAACGACAGCATCCGGCTTTACCGGCTCATGGTAGGATTCATCTCTACTGTGACGATCCAGTACGGCTTCATTCACGGACACCTGTTCCGGACCCAGTATACCTTTCAGTTCTTCCAAGTAATTCATTTTGCATTTCCCTCCAGCCTGCTGTCCCTTATCGTCATCGGTCCAGGAAATCAGTTACCGCTCCTTTGGATGAACACGAAACATTATGTGCATATTTCCCAAGCACACCTTTTCGGTAAAGCGGCGGAGCTGTCCAGTTTTTTCGGCGTTCTTCGAGTTCTGCATCTGAAACGTCCATGGAGATCTCCCGTTTATCGGAGTCAATGGTCACTTGATCGCCTTCCTGCACCAGCGCAATCGGACCGCCGGCCTGCGCTTCCGGCGCAATATGTCCGACCACCAGCCCGTGGGTTCCTCCTGAAAAACGGCCGTCTGTTAAGAGAGCGACGGATTCACCTTTTCCTTTACCGACCAAAATGGCTGAAATCGACAACATTTCCGGCATACCCGGACCGCCTTTCGGTCCCACATAACGGATGACGAGCACATCTCCGTCATTAATTTCATTGGCCATGACGGCTGCAGTCGCTTCTTTTTCCGTATTGAATACCCGCGCCGGTCCTGTATGTCGTTTTACTTTGACACCGGACACTTTCGCAACTGCACCGGCAGGCGATAAATTGCCTTTCAGCACAATCAATGGCCCGTCTTTCCGTTTCGGATTATCAATCGGCATGATGACTTGCTGACCTTCCGTGAGGTCAGGTGCATCCTGCAAGTTTTCTGCAACGGTTTTCCCGGTAACCGTCATGCAGTTCCCGTGGAGATAGCCTTCTTTCAGCAGCAATTTCATAACAGCCTGCACACCGCCAACCCGGTGCAAATCTTCCATTACATACTTTCCGCTCGGTTTCAAATCGGCGATATGCGGCACTTTTTCCTGCATTCGGTTGAAGTCATCAATCGTCAGATCAACCTCGACTGCGTGCGCGATCGATAGCAGGTGGAGAATCGCATTAGTTGATCCGCCAAGTGCCATGACAACCGTGATGGCGTTTTCGAACGCTTCTTTTGTCATGATGTCTTTCGGATAAATCCCTTTTTCCAGCAATCCATAGACCGCTGCCCCTGCAGCTGCGCAGTCCTTCAGTTTCACTTCCGCTTCTGCGGGATTGGATGAACTGCCCGGCAGGCTCATGCCCATCGCTTCAGCTGCGGATGCCATTGTGTTCGCTGTGTACATGCCGCCGCATGAACCCGCACCCGGACAGGCACGGCATTCGATCTGGCGCAATTCCTCAGTTGGAATGTCACCATTATTGTGACGGCCCACTCCTTCAAAAACGGAAACAATATCAATGTTCTGGCCATCGTGGACGCCTGGTGAAATAGTTCCCCCATACACGAAGACAGCCGGCACTTCTGAATTGGCGATTGCAATCAGACATCCCGGAATATTCTTGTCACAGCCGCCGATCGCCACAAGACCATCCAGGCTTTCAGCCCCCACCACAGTTTCAATCGAGTCTGCAATGACATCCCGGCTCGGCAGCGAATACCGCATCCCTTCCGTGCCCATTGAAATACCGTCAGAGACAGTAATTGTATTAAAAATGAAAGGCACACCGCCTGCTTCCCGTGCGCCTTTTTTGGCACTGACAGCCAAATCGTGGATATGTATATTGCATGGCGTAACTTCGCTCCATGTGCTCGCAATACCGATCATCGGTTTTTTAAAATCCTCGTCATTAAGCCCAACCGCCCGCAGCATCGCCCGGTTTGGCGCTTTCATGGGTCCTTCACTGAACACCTTGCTGTTAATCCGTAAATCTTTTTCCATGGTGGCACCTCCCTATTTCTGTTCTCCAAATTATAGAGCAATGATATTCAGTATTCAATGAATTTTAAAAACTTTTGCATTTTGACTCTTTCCTTAACATGCCGGAATGTAAATAAAACCTAAAAAGAATCCGCCTGAACGGATCCTTTTTAGGTTTCTGATGTAGATCAAGTCATTTTTCTTTTTTTAGGTGTTCCGTTTAAGCTGTTCAGTCTGAACGCCAGCCCCGTGGTGACATCACCTTCACCCATACGGGCTGCAGCGCCTCCTGACAGCAACGTTTCTTTCAATTCATAAGCGTTGGACCCGTGTTCCGCAAAATCAAGACCTGCAAGTTCCTCTTCCTCTGATACACGGATTGATGAGAAGCGTGAAAGCGCGAAAATGAACAGACCAGCAGCAGCCGAAACCCAGACGATCACCGCCACAATACCGATTGCCTGTACGCCTAATTGCGCAAAGCTCCCTGTGTAGAAAAGACCGGTGGAAGTTGAGAACAACCCGACTGCCAGTGTACCCCAAATTCCGCAGATGCCGTGGACCGCAATCGCACCGACCGGATCATCGACTTTCGCCTTCGTTTCAAGGAACCGGATTCCTTCCACAAGGACAACGCCGGAGACCAGTCCGACAATGATGGACCCGCCAAGCGAAATTTCTGCGCAGCCAGCCGTGATTCCGACGAGCCCGCCGAGCACACCGTTCAATGAGATGGAAGGGTCAATCTTGCCAAACCGGAATTGTGTATAGAGAGCTGCCGCAATAAGCGCCGCTGACGTTGAAAGAAGTGTAGTTGCAATGACACTCGGCACGAGTGACGGATCCGCCGCCAATGTGCTTCCCCCGTTGAAGCCGAACCAGCCAAGCCACAGGATAAAGACGCCGAGTGCGCCCATCGGAATGTTATGTGCCGGAATCACATTCACTTTTTTTCCGCTATATTTTCCAATCCGCGGTCCCAGGAACAGCACGGCAACGATCGCACCGACCGCGCCAGTCAAATGGACGACTGTTGAACCTGCGAAATCTGTAAAGCCCAATTCAGCCAGCCAGCCACCGTTCCAGATCCAGTGACCGACGAGCGGATAAATTACAGCTGTCATCGCGACAGTCAGCAGCAAATAACTCGATAATTTCATCCGCTCTGCAACAGCGCCGGAAATGATCGTAGCGCACGTGGCAGCAAACATAGCCTGGAAAACGAAAAATGCAATATCTCCATATCCGTTCAGCATGAACGCTGTACTTCCGATCAATCCGCTGATTGTGTCACCGAACATCAATCCGAAGCCGACAGCGAAAAACAGAATCGCGGCAATACTGACGGTCAAAAAATTCTTCATCAAAATATTCAGGGCGTTTTTGGAACGGGTGAAGCCGGTTTCCACCATCGCAAATCCCGCATGCATGAAAAACACCAGAAAAGCAGCCAGCATAACCCATACAAGGTTTACCGATAACTCCAGAGATTCAACTGTCGGAGCTGCCGCATACGCCGGTGACCCAATTGTTGCCAGTAACAGATTAATTAACGCAATCTTCTTCAGCATTCAGTCATCTTCCTCTCTTTTTTATAAAATCGCTTCTGTTCCACGTTCACCTGTTCTGATGCGAATTACTTCTTCGACCGAAGAAACGAATATTTTGCCGTCACCGACATGTCCGGTATCACAGATTCGAATAATGACATCCACAATTTCATCCAGCCGTTCATTTTTGACGACCATTTCAATTTTCAACTTTGGCACAAGCAGCACTTCGAACGATGTTCCTCTGAACACCCCCTGTTTGCCCCGCTGATTTCCGATTCCGGCTGCTTCTGTAACGGTCAGTCCGTCAATACCGATCAGCGCCAGTTCATCCCGCAATTCCTGAAAACTTTCCGGCCGGATAATTGCTTCCACCTTTTTCATAAGCTCCTCCTTCTTTATGTTAGTTTTCCTAACACTTTTTAGTTATGTTAATTATCATAAGCAGAAACGGTTTTAAATGCAAGCTATTTTTAGAATATTTCATTGATTTAACATAAAAAAAGCATGCGGCCTGGAATTCCAGGCCGCATGCTTTCATGGAGCTGCGATATTTAATCAGTGGCCAGTTTAAAACACACCACTTTCGGTTCGGTCATTTCCTCGATGGCAAATGCAACACCTTCCCGGCCCAAACCGGATTTTTTCACACCGCCGAACGGCATGGCATCAATCCGATAATCACCGCTGTCGTTGATCATAATGCCGCCGACTTGCATTTTTGCGATCGCCTTGTGTGCTTTGTCGATGCTTTTTGTGAAAATGCCAGCCTGTAAGCCATAGTCGACTTTATTGGATTGCTCGATCGCCTCATTCAGATCCGGAACAGTATATAACAGAACGACAGGACCGAAAATTTCATTTACTGCGATCGCGCATTCCTCCGGTACATCCGCCAGGACAGTCGGCGAATAAAATGCACCGTTCCGTGTGCCGCCAGTCAGAAGCGTCGCCCCCTGTTCAAGCGCATCATCCACCAGCCGTTCGACCCGTTTCGCTTCTTTTTCCGTGATAAGTGGACCCATATCCGTGAGTTCAGATTGTTTGTCTCCGACTTGCAGCTGCACGGTCTGTTCAACGAATTTTGTTTTGAACGCATAACTGACCGGCTCCTCAACATAAATACGCTGTACACTGAGACAATTCTGACCGGCCGCTCCGAACGCTCCGGACACCGCTGATGCCACAGCATCGTCCAAGTCCGCATCCGCCAATACAATCAATGGCGAGTTTGAGCCAAGTTCCATGCTGATTTTCTTCAGCCCTGCTTTTTTCGTCAGTTCTTCTCCCACTTCCACTCCTCCCGTGAATGAAATCATCCGGATTGCCGGATGCGTGACAAGCACGTCACCAATCTCACTTCCATGACCCGTGACGACAGACAGCACTTTCGGCGGCAGTCCCGCCTGGACAAACGCTTCTGCCAAGAGGAGAGCACTCAGCGGCGTGACGGTCGCCGGTTTTACAATAATGGCGTTGCCGGATGCAATTGCCGGACCGACTTTATGCGCGACAAGGTTCAGCGGATCGTTGAACGGAGTAATTGCTCCAATGATCCCGATCGGAAAGCGGTAATAATAACCGACCCGGTTCTCGCCGCCGGGCGTCTGGTCAAACGGGATGGTTTCACCATGAATTCGCCGTGTTTCTTCAGCGCTTATCCGGATAGTCTGAACGCAGCGCATTACTTCCTTTCGGGCTTCCCGGATCGTTTTGCTCCCTTCTCTTGAAATTGTCTGAGCATATCTATCCGCGTGCTCTTCAATGTATGCAGCCGCTTTAGTCAAAATCGACATGCGTTCATGCACCGGCATGGCGGCAGCAGTTTCAGCCCCTGTTTTTGCAGCTTCGATGCACCGCAGCATGTCATCAGCCGTAGCAGCGGGCACAGTATCGACCACACTGTTATCCTGTGGATCGTATACATCAATCGTCCGCTCCCCGCTGACCCATTTACCAGCCAAAAACATCCGTTGTCCTGTGAGATGAGTCGCCATAATATTACCGCCTTTTCCTCATTGGATTTTTGTCAACCGCTTCATTCGGTTGATGGCTATTAAATCGATCAGGAGGGAAAATCCAGTCTCTGTTTTTCCGGCGCCTGCGCCACTGAGCGTGACCGGACCCAGCAAATCGCACCCGTACACAATCGCGTTCGTCACACCGCTGACAGATGCCAGGGGGTCGGAGAGCGCTACTTTCTCAGGTCCTACCGAGGCAGTGACGTTGCCGTCCTTTTGAACAGCTTTTGCGATCAGTTTCCACCGTTTCCCTTCTGACACCGCTTCTTCAATATCTTTTGCAGTGAGTGCTGAAATTCCCTCACATATTACTTCGTTTACGCTAATCGGTTGTTTCATCACGTGATTGGCAAGAATCACAATTTTATACTTGGCATCATGACCTTCCACATCACTTGTCGGGTCTGCTTCTGCAAATCCGAGAGCCTGCGCTTCACTCAGCGCTTCTTCGTATGTCATGCCGTCTGTTTCCATCTTGGTGAGAATGTAATTCGTTGTCCCGTTCAGAATGCCTCGAATTTCATGAATTTCATTACCTGCAAGAGAATCAGCCGGCATTCGCAGTGCCGGCGTGCCACTCATGACGGTCCCTTCAAAGCCCCATTGCACGTCGTGGGTTTTCGCCAGCTCCGCAAGTTCCCGGTATGCAAGTGCGACCGGCCCCTTATTGGTCATAACGACGTTTTTCCCGCTGGCGAATGCCGCCCTGCAGTGGTCGATGGCCGGCTGGCCTGTTTTAACATCGGTATAGGATACTTCAACAATCGTATCCGCATTGGTATCCCGGATCGTTTTCATACTGTCCCAGCCGGTCACGAGCCCAGGCGCTGCCGGGTAATCCTCCAGATTGCCCGACTCCTGCAATGTCCGCAGCACCTCGTCGATATCCAGTCCGTCCGGATGATAAATGGCGCCTTTCATCAAATCTGAAATCGCCACAATCGCCGGTTCAAAATTCTCATCCCGCTGCAGCGCTTCCCGTTTATCCCGTAAAATTTCAGCCAGCCCCTGACCGACTGTTCCAAAACCAATAAACGCCAGTTTATGCGTCATCCTCGTCACCTCTCCCTGAAACGTCCGCGCCTGTCAGAAACTTCACCGCAGCCTTCGCGAGAATTGCAGCACCTGCCGGCAGACACGCTTCATCAATATCAAATGCGGATGTATGGAGATTCCGCCGGTTCCCCTCAGCCGGTGCACAGCCAAGAAAAAACATGGCACCGGGTAATTGTTCGGTTACATAACCGAAATCTTCTCCGCCCATACCAAAGGGGGATTCCACAATCGTAAAAGCCGGATATTGTTCATGAATAGCCGCGCTGATCAATCGGTTAACGAACGGATCGTTATTCAGCGCCGGTTCCCCGTTATGAATGACCAGTGAATATGTTCCACCCAGAGTTTCTACTATTGAAAACGCTTTCTTCAATTCGGATGCGATCAGCGTTCTTGTGTCCGCTGAATAACAGCGGATCGTACCTTCAATCGATACTTCAGCAGGAATAATATTGCTCGCTGTGCCTGCGTGAATTTGTCCGATACTGATGACTGCCGGTTCCATGGCGGATATTCTTCGGGCTACAATACCATGTACGGCCTGAAGAACGGGGCCCAGCATCCAGACAGGATCAGTGCCAAGTTCCGGATAGGCGCCATGCCCGCCGCTTCCATATAACTTCGCTTCAAACACATCCACACTGGCCATGCTGTATCCATCATTCATCTGCACTGCTCCGACCGGTTGCCACGGACACATATGAAGCGCAATCGCCGCTTCGACTTTTTCATATGCACCGGCCTGTATCAGATAAGGCGCGCCCGACAACCCCTCGGCATCCGCCCATTCTTCCGCTGGCTGGAAAACGAATTTTACTGTGCCGGCAATCATGCCATGCCTGAATTCCTCGGCCAGCATAACAGCCGCACCAAGCAATATGGCTGTATGGGCATCATGGCCGCACGCATGCATGACACCTTCCTTCATGGAACGGTACTCGACTTCGGAGGTCTCCATGATCGGCAGGGCATCAATATCAGCCCGGAGTGCGATGACCGGGCCTTCTCCGGCACTCAGTGTCCCGATTACACTCGTTGCCGTCCCGATGCCCTGTTGCACATGCATCCCATTTATCTTCTTCAGTTCCTCTGTAATGAACCGGGCTGTTTCGACTTCCTGGAAACTCAATTCCGGGTGCCGGTGCAGTTTGCGGCGCCAGGCAATAAGGCTGTCCCGCAGATTTTCCGCCGCATCAGCAAAAGAAGCATTTACCGGCATTCCCGCTCACCCCGCTCTCAATCCAGCCATTTTAATCACCTTATACTTTCAAAGTTGCTTGCGTCTGTTCAAAGGCTTGTTCGAAATCAGCCAGAATATCCTCAATTTCCTCAATACCGCAGGATACCCGGATAAGCCCTTCCGGAATCCCCATCGCTGCCCGTTCTTCCGGTGTGCATTCAACGTGACTTGTTGTCCGGGCAGGCCCGACTGTTGTCTCCACCGCTCCGAGATTCGCCGCCCGGTGTGCGAGTTTCAGCTTCGGCAGGAGTTCCCGCACTGTTTCGACACCGCCTTTTACCGCAAAGCTGAGCATCCCGCCAAAATCTTTCATCTGGGATTTTGCGATGTCATGATTCGGATGTGTCGGCAGGCCAGGATAATAAACCCCTTCCACAATTTCTTTCGTTTCAAGATATTCGGCGAGCGCCTTAGCGTTCGTACATTGCTGGCGCACACGCAAATGCAGTGTTTTCATGCCCCGCAGAATGAGATACGCTGCCATCGGATCCATCGTGGCGCCATTGATTTCCCGGTAATGATAAATTTGTTCCACCAATTCACTGCTTCCGCAGACTACTCCGCCCAGCGCGTCAGCATGACCACCTAAAAACTTCGTTGCACTGTGGATGACCAGATCCGCTCCGAGTGCAATCGGATTTTGGTTGATCGGTGTGCCGAAGGTGTTATCCACAATCACCAGTGCACCCGCCGCTTGTCCGGCTTTCGCCATCCGGGCGATGTCCGTGATTTTCACCGTTGGATTTGTCGGTGTTTCCAAGTACAGGATTTTACAGCCTTTTTTGACTTCCGCTTCGATCTCCTCGTGATTGCCTGTTTCGCATAACGTAACGTTTACTTGCTGCCGGGGAAGGAATTCTGTAAAAATCTTATTCGTTCCGCCATATGTGTCTTTAATGGAGACAATCCGGTCGCCCGGCACAAGGAATGTGGCCAATGTATTGCTGATTGCTGCCATCCCCGTCGAGAAACTGGTTGCCGCTTCTGCTCCTTCAAGAATTTTGAGTTTATCTTCAAACGCATGGACAGTGGGATTGGTATTCCGACCGTAGATATGCCCTTTTTTCTTACCGATTGCCACGTCATACCATTCGTCCATATCATGATAACCGTATGCGACGCTCAGTACGACCGGCACTTGCGTTGCACCATGGACCAAATATTCTTCTTCACCGCTCCAGACCGCTTTAGTCCCCTGCTGAATTTCATTGATCGTCATATGATCGCTCCTTTTTTAAATTGCATCCATCCTGTTTTCTATAGCGCTTTTATGTTATCGGCAGACACATTATCTTTTATGGCGAGTGCCCTCGGGAAATTGGCAAGTGTTTCACAACCGGTTTCCGTGACCCGGAAAGTCTCGCTTACTTCAAACCCATAGTCATCATTCCAAATGCCCGGAATGAGGTGAAACGCCATATTCGGTTTAAGGATTGTCTTATCACCCCGCCGGAGACTGGCCGTATGTTCGCCCCAGTCCGGCGGATAACTTAGTCCGACCGGATAACCCAACCTGGATTCTTTGACAATGCCGCTTTTCGCCACTGTTTTTTTCCAGATTTCCTCGACTTCACCACACGCAATGCCCGGCCGGATGCCGCTGAGACAGGCCGCGATTCCTTCCTGTACAATCTCTGAAAGCGCCTTCAATTCCCGCGACGGCTGCCCGATGCTGACGGTTCTTGCAAGGGGTGAATGATACCGCTTATAACAGCCGGTCAACTCCATAATGACAGCGTCCCCTTCCCTGAACCGGTCATCACTCCATGTAAGATGGGGCGTTGACGTTTTCGGACCTGCCGGAATCAGCGGCATGATGGACGGGTAGTCTCCCCCGAACTCTTCGGTTCCGATCACTTGGGTATGAAGTACTTTCGCTGCAATATCACACTCGCGGATACCGGCCTGAATCCCATTTATCCCTTCCTGCATGGCTCTTTCCACTATCAGGGCCGCTTTTTTCATATATGCGATCTCCTGATCCGATTTGATGAGCCGCACCCAATTTACAAGAAGTGTAGCATCACGGAAAGTCGCATTCGGCAGACCGTTTGTTAATCGTTCATAGCATTTAGCAGTAAAGTAATAAGTGTCCATTTCCACGCCGACCGATCTCTTTGCCTGCCCAATCTGCATCAGAATATCGGCGACAAAATCCATCGGGTGGTCGGTGTCAGACTGAACAAACGCGTCGGGGTATGAAATGATGTTATCGTGATAGAGCCATGTCGTGATTTTCGCGCAATTCGCATCCATTCCCCGGCCGATCCAGATTGGCTGATCTTCATCAATAATCACTATCAGCAGTTGATGCACATAGAAAGACCATCCATCATATCCAGTCAGATAATTCATATTAGCCGGATCTGTAATCAGCAGAACTTCAATTCCCTGTGCATCCATCCGCTCTTTCGTCTTCCGCATTCTATCCTGGTACTCGGCTGTCGTGAATGACATAGCATATTTCCCTCCCACCAACATTTGACTCCATTTTTCGGATTAGCCGATCCGTAACTCCACTATACAAATAAAAATCAGATAAAACATTCACCATATTGTATGAATGTTTAGAAAATTTTTCAGTCAACATGGTGCTTTTATGTTTCCAACGCAAAAAATCGCCATGCAAATTAGCCCTGGAGCTCAACTTGCATGACGATTTATCGGCTATTTATGTCAGGATTGCTTACGTTCAGCCCTGCCTTCCATGTCCGGATACTTAAATCCAGCAGGAACAGATCATCCGGATCGATTAATGACAGATCGGTCAACGCTTCAATTTTCCGCAGTCTGTATAACAGCGATTGCCGATGCAGGTTCAGCATCCGCGCTGTCTGGCTGACATTCCCGTTATATTGGTTATACGTCGTGAAAGTACCGATCAAGTCCATGTTCCGTTGCTGATCATAGCGGACAATCGGTTCTATTGCGGATAAGATAACTTCCTGCATATCACTGCTCTGCGCTAATTTCAGGAGGATGCGGTCAATGCGGGTTTCTTCATAGTGAGTCCGCTGACCGCGCCCTTTTTTCCGGCTGCCGATCAATAATGCCGCTTCAGCATCATCATAGCTGGCCGCAAATCCGGCAAGCCCCGGATGCCGGTTGCCGATCCCCCATGAAATAATAACCTCCGGCAGCAAATGCTTCAGACGCCGGTCAATGAAATCGAGAAAATTGACAGCATTTTCACTCTCAGTCCCCGGAGAAACCTCCAGGAAAATCAGCAGCCGGTCTTCCGCATATGTCATCATGACATTGCGTTTCAAATGCCGGGCTGCATAATAAATCTCTTCTTCCAAATAGCGGACCATATTGCGGTTCCAATAAGTGAAAACTGCTGTCTCCTGTTTGCGTTGCTGCAGCAGTTCCTGCAAGTTCTCTGGTTTTGCAAGCATACAAATATATGGCAGGCTCAAGTCATAACCCAAAAGTTCAGCCCGCGTATTCGCCTGTGCAGCGGAATTGAATTCCCCCTTGGCCAATTCCTGTACGAAATCGCTCCGCAAGCTGATTTTCGTCTCTTCGATGGCTTGTTCTCTCGAAAACCAGAGTGCGACAGCTGTAGCTGCGTGCTCCAGTACTTGAATCCGGTAACGGGTCAGGAACGATGCCACAGACGCATCTTTCGGAAGCATGATATATAAATAGCCCTGCACTTCCCCTGCAACTTGAAGCACCGGCACTTGCAGGAGATGTTCATCTTCAATGGCCACCAGCTGAAAGCGCTGCAAGAGCGGATCCCGATTTGCGGCTCGCGCTTCCTGCTGCAGCGGAAAACCGCCTTCTGCAGTGAGCTGTTGCCACCGATCTGTAAATTGCCGGGTGAAGCCGCTCTTTTCCAGTATGGCTCCAGTTCGATCCGTCACCATTACAGCAGAACCGGTCAAGCTGTCAATAAACCGGGTGATCCGCAGCAAATCCGCATTGGTCATGATTAGTTGCAGCAATTCCTGCTGCACCTTTTCTGTTTTCTCCCGCTCGTGGTCCTGGATCCCATTGAGGTCTTTCATCACTTCTTCAATGATCGCTGAAAAACGGACTTCCCAAGGAATTTCGATAATCAGGAACTGCTGCTCTTCCGCCTGCTTAATCACTTCTGCCGGTATATCGAAAATATGCCGGCCGACTGCAATCATCAATGCAGCGGCTTCTGAATCGATGATTTCCTGCACGAATGTCCGAAGCACTTCAGGATCATGCTGGCAGCCGAGCGCCGTTGTTAAGATGACTTCGTCTTTCCGCACGAAATTCTCAACCGGCATTTCAATGGCTGAAATCCATTGGACCGTCTGTTCCACCGCCTTATCCCGGCAGGTAAGCACCCGGGCTTTCTCCATGACCCTGTAGTTCAAAATACGCTCTACCGTTAACTTCACATTCACCCCTCCCCCGCAATGCCATTGGATTTTATTTTTATTTAAATATTCATTCTATTCCAGTTTATCGGGGGGAAGAAGGTAATGCAAAAGGTTTTGCACACGAGGGAAAAGCCCGGACGGTTGTAACCGGGCTTGTGCCGGCGTTTCTTCTAGCCATACT
This sequence comes from Planococcus lenghuensis, assembly GCF_001999905.1. Classification (NCBI taxonomy): domain Bacteria; kingdom Bacillati; phylum Bacillota; class Bacilli; order Caryophanales; family Caryophanaceae; genus Planococcus; species Planococcus lenghuensis. The sequence continues at coordinate 835,499 of NZ_CP019640.1, read as the reverse complement.
GCTGAAGCACTTGCTTCAAAACGTCCATTCCGACATTATGGCCGCTGATAATAATCGCCATACTGCCGGCCTTGTGCGGAATTTTATGTTTCAGCACAGCCGCCACACCAGTCGCCGCCGCCCCTTCAACGATCATCCGGTGCCGGGTCAGCATAAAAGCCATGCTCCGGGCGATGTCCTGTTCAGAAATTAAAATAGAGTTATCCATGTACTTTTTCGCCATTTGAAACGTATGGCGATTATCAAGACCGATTCCGCCAAGCAGACTGTCAGCCAACGTTTCACTTTCATCCAGTTCGAGCGGCTTTCCCGCCTTCAGACTTTCATGCATCACAGCAGAGCGGGTCATCGAGACACCGGTCACCCGGATATCCGGGCAATTCACTTTGAGCGCCAAGCCGATTCCGCTCAGCAGACCGCCGCCGGACAGCGGAATTACAGCATCAGTCAAATCCGGCAAGGCTTCAAGCAATTCCAGGCCGATTGTTCCTTGCCCGGCGATGATGAAAGGGTCATCGAATGGTGGAATCGCAATCAGCCCCCGTTCTTTTTCAAGCCTTTCGCATCGCTCAGCTGCCGCATCCTGACTGCTGCCAGTGACTTCAATGTGCGCCCCCAGCCGTTTCAGCAGCTCCAGTTTTGCTTCAGGCACCCGATCGGAAACACAGATGGTGGCTTCAATGCCCAGCTTCCGGGCAATAGACGCCACAGCCAATCCGTGATTCCCGGTTGAAAAAGCCGCAACGCCGCGTTTTTTTTGTTCATTGCTTAAGCTAAGGATTTTATTTGCAGCTCCCCGCACTTTGAACGACCCCGTCTCATTGGCTGTTTCCAGTTTCAAATAAACGGGACGCTCCGCCCGTTCAGATAAAACGTCTGAATAAATTAGCGGCGTGGCTGCAACAAATTCCGCAATCCGCTGTCTCGCTTTCCAAATCTCCCGCATGCCGACGAGTGAATCCATTTGAAGTTCCATCCTGCCGTTCACCCCTTCCGCCCGCTGTTCCGGACAGCAATCCGTTCTGTCACTTCAATTAGCCAGCTGACCAGGTCCACCACTTCTTTTTCCTCAAACCAATTCGTCAGCGATTGCGCATGGGCCAGATCATCACGCAGCCGGATAATCCGGTTGAAAAAACGGTCCGCCTTCGTTTTGCTGGTTTCGATGAACTGATCCCGCAACTCGTCATCTTCCATGAAAATACTGACTTTATCGGAGAGCTGGGTACAGCTGATCAAATCGATTTCCGTATTTCGTTTATGCAGAGATCCGTAAGTGGCCAGCGCCTTATCCCGCCGGTTCTCTGACAGGCATTCCACCCACCGGTTATCCGGATAAACAGACTCGATCAGCCCGGCAGCATTGCTCTCAAAATAGGTGATAATGCCAAAGAACAGCATGCGGACAGCCGGCTTCTGGATATCAGAAATCGTGACAATAGCGTCCACTTCAGATTTATTGATGATAAACAGACGCGTTTTCGGATGAAGCAAATGCAGGCATTCCAACAAGTCCGTATTCTCACTGATCAGGTGGCTGATTTTAAACGGATGCACAAACGCCCGCAGGTTCTCCGGATCTGTCACTTCTCCGCGCACCAGGAACCCGATGACTTGATCATCTTCCTCGAAACCGATCACATCAAAGTTTTTCATCTCGAATAACATGTTCATTTTCTCCGCTTCGCCTTCAGTGACAGAGGCAAGCGGTTCGGCAATGTCACCCGCTGTAAATACGTGTTTGAATGAAGGATCTCTTCCCAGCATCGATTGTCCGCCTTTCTGTATTAAACATCCTTATAAGTTTCCATTTCCTGATACAATTAACCGCAAACCCCACCAACTTGAATCGGAGGAATTGACCCATGCCCATTTTGCCGTATACACTCATTGATGTTTTCACCGATCAGCCTTTCGGCGGCAATCAGCTCGCTGTTTTTCAACCTGAAGCAGAACTCCCGAAAGAGCTGATGCAGAAAATCGCACGTGAGCTTAATTTATCGGAGACCGTCTTCCTTTATCCCGCTGCGAACCAGGAGAACACCCGGAAACTCCGGATTTTTACACCGAAAATGGAGTTGCCGATGGCCGGCCATCCAACAATTGGCGCAGCCTTCGTTTTGGCTGACACAGCACCCGGCCTTCCGCATACCGGGATGGTGAGTTGGATGTTTGAAGAACAGGTCGGTGTTCTTTCCGTCACTGTTCACCGGAAAGACGGCGGGACCATCCGAACGGAAATGAAACAACCAGTCCCTGGTTTCGAAGAACCGTTCCAGGACCGGCAGCTCGCCGCACACTTACTGTCAGTTACCGAAGAAGATTTGCATGAGAGCCGGCCTGTCCAAACCGTGTCATCGGGTGTCCCCTTTTTATATATCCCGCTCCGGTCACTCGATGCGGTGAAGCGGATCAGTTTCCGGTTGGATGTCTGGGAACAGCAGTTCAGCGGCTTAGACATCTTTGCATTCGCTACCGAGACCGTTCACTCCGATTCTTCTGTTCACAGCCGCATGTTCGCACCGGCAATGGGCATTCCGGAAGACCCTGCAACCGGTGCTGCAAGCGGACCGCTCGGCGCTTACCTGACCCGCCATGGTATCATCCCTTTTAATGACATGGGAATTGCCCGCATCCGGAGTGAACAAGGAATCGAGCTTGGCCGCCCGAGTTTTATAGACATAACTATCGCCAAAAGCGGGAATGGAATTAAGGAAGTAACAATCGGCGGTCAGTCCGTCGTTATCGGAAAAGGAGAAATTTATATAAAGGGCTGACATCAGTCCACAAATGAAAGGAAGGGAAAACAGCATGCCAGTCTTTGAGACCAACCATTCAAAACTATATTACGCGGATACAGGCGAAGGCCAGCCGTTATTGCTGCTGCATGGCCTTTCAAGCAGTCACGCCATGTTTTACCGGGAAATCGAGTTTTTCAAAAAGAAATACCGGGTGATCGCTCCGGATGCGCGCGGGCATGGGAATTCACAGAAGCACGAGGAGTATACATTGCAGGACCATATCGATGATACGGTGGCGCTTCTGGATCATTTGGGGCTTGAATCCGTTTACGTGATCGGCGTTTCAATGGGCAGTTACATCGCGCAAGGGCTCGCCATCCAGGAAGCAGACCGGATAAAGAAACTGATTCTGGTCGCCACCAAGCCGAGTGGCATGAAAGCTTCGATGGAAGAATTGTTCGACCGCTATGCAGATGAACTGGAAGGGCTCGGGACGATCGATAAACTGAGCCGGGCCTCCAAATACATGTTCCATAACCATGATTCCGTCAACCAATGGCTCAAGATCACCGGAGAAAACAGCGATCAGCTGACAGCAAGAGAGCAGAAGGTCGCTTCGGATGCATTGAAAGGCTTTGATTTCCGGATGAAGCTGGATAAGGTAAAGGCTGAAACCCTGGTGATTAGCGGGACCCATGATGGGCTTAATCCACCCGAGAAAGGCCGGGAGACCGCGGTACTCATTCCGGATGCGACATTCATGGAATTTAAAAATTCCGGCCATGCCCCGAACGTCGAACAGGAACGTCTCTTTCTTGGAATTGCCGATAATTTCCTCGATTGACGAAAACCCTGCATCTACACAGTAACCCTCTGATCCCCTAAAAGTCAGAGGGTTTTTTCTGGCTCATCACCGAAACGTGGGGTTAACTAAGTAATATGAGTTCGTACGCAGTGTTGGTGAAGGCATAAAATGTATCCGTTTTTTACAGAGAAAAACGCTTCCGACGGACCCTTTCTTATGTGCAGTCAAGTGTTTTTCTGCTTCCTTTTTCGGAAAATAGGCAAGGGAGGCGTGCGAACGGTTGCTTTCTGTTCCGGTGCCCACTTTCCGCGGGCTCGCGTCCGAGTCTCCTCGCTCACTGCGTTCCCTGCGGGGCCTTGGCCGTCTCGCTGATCCGCAGGAGTCGTGCACCTGCACTTCAAGCAACCTGAAACCCTTGAAAATGGCCATACCCAAAAAACCACAGTTCCTATTTTTTCACGATGTGGTCTGTGCTATAGGGGGAGAGAGACGTTTTTATGAAGCCTTGCCGGATTCGTAATGATCGACCCGTCCGTGCTGACGTCAAACGCCATCACATCGTTCATGTTTCTTCCTCCTGTTCCTCTTCCCGTGATGGTATGGAACACGAACTATTTAACGAGAAGCGTTTTTTGGTATCAAGCCCGGCGGCTGCCAAAGTACTCGCCCGTTATTCCCATTCAGCTAAAGAAAGGCAATAGCTGAATCGTTTAAGAAAGAGCGGCAGGCGACGAAAATCGTGTGCTCCTGTATCGCTGCGCTCTTCATCGCAAAAATAGGGACCGAATACTTCAGCCCCTATTCTTCCTGCGGGATTGGAGGGCCAGACGAGACACCGTAGGAAACGAGTCGTTCAAATCCTTTGCCCGCCCCGTTTCCTGCGAGATCTTCCGTCCGCGCAGTTCCCGCCGGAGTCGCCATCTTCCGCGTTCCTTCCTGGTATCAACCCATACAAACAATGTGTACGTTTACTTCCTGATCGTTCGATTTTTCACCAAATGTAAACGAGAACCGGGAAGTTACATAGGATACAAAAATTAAAAAAAAGCGGAAAGGGGAACATGTTGTCCTCTTTCCGCTTTCTGTATGATCAGGCTGATTTGTTCAAGCGAAAACAGGATGGCCGAGTGTTTGTGAAGCGAATGCCATTCCAACCCAAAAAATTTCGCAGATAAGATAAACTTCAAGGCTTTTTAGACAGCCTCTTCAATATTGCCGGGTCATCTGGCCATCATTCGGTATTGTGCGCGTGCACCTGGCGGAAGCTGGTTCTGTCTCCGTTTGCGGCGCTCATCGTTTTCAATATTTGCAGATACCATACCCATCAGCAGACCGATCAGCGCCCCGCCAAGCACTTCAATCGGCTGGTGGCCCAACAGTTCTTTTAACTCTGTCTCCCGCTGGACGTATTCGAAACTCGGGAAATCAGCCGAAACGGTTACAAAGCTGTCTTCCAGGTCATTAACGAGTTGAGCGATTTCCCCTGTGTGGCGGCGGACCCCCTGCGCATCGTACATGACAATAACTCCGAACACGACAGCCAGTGCCGTTTCCGTGTGCCGGGTTCCTTTATGGACGGCTACATAAGATGCGAGTGCCGACACCCCTGCTGAGTGTGAGCTAGGCATGCCTCCCGTAGTGAAAGCCTGTTTCCAATCCCATTTACCCGTCGCATTTTTATACGTCAGGATTTTGAGCCCCTGTGCAAGCCCGATTGCTGAAAGTGCGGTGATCGCTCCGCGGTTCATCCGTTTCATCGTCATCCTCCGTTCTATGTATTCCAATTTCGTTCTATATTCCTTTTACATACCCTAAAAGTATGAGTTTTATCCGGAATGCGTGAAAAATAACCGCCGGCCGGCACCTGAAGGAACTACTGAATTCCTAAAGAGATTGTTCATTTGCAGCTGTTGTTTGCTCAGCCGAAGCTGAATGCCCGGGACCATATAGGTTCAATACTGCCACCCCGAAGATAATCAATAGAATTCCCACAATACTTCCCGCCGTTATTTTCTCTTTCCAGATCAGCACCGAAATGACTACCGTAGCGGCTGTGCCCACTCCTGACCAGATAGCATACGCCATATTGAGCGGGATGACTTTCAGTGACAGCGAAAGGAAGAAAAATGAGAATACAAAGCTTATGATCACTCCGGTTGTCGGCAGCGGCTTTGTGAAACCGTCAGAAGCCTTGATCATGGATGTCCCCAGGAGTTCACCGGCGATCGACAGCGCTAAATACAAATACGCCATCATCGGTCCCCCTCCTCCTTCGTCCATGAGATCAGTTCTTTTGCCACCTGGCTGCGCAATTTTTCGTCGGGCGGGGCCAAGCCGAAAATTTCCGCGAACCACAGGCCGTCTGCAGCAAGACGTGCAATCACCGGGCGGATAGAATCGGACTCCTCGCGCCCGATCTTTTTCTGCCAGATTGCATACTGTTCCCGAAGTTTACTTAGCAAAGCAGGATTCATAAACAAGGCTGCCAGCAATCCAGAACTCATATTGAAGCCATCTTCCAGCTCCTGAAAAGTAGACTCCACATATGCCCGGCTCCATTTTCCATGCGGGTGCCGATCTATCGCCACCCGCTCTTCAATATCTGCAACATAACCATCCATCAATTCATCGACCATTGCCTGGATAAGGATTTCTTTGTTCGGAAAATGATACAGCAGTCCGCCTTTGCTGACTCCCGCTTTGCTTGCCACTGCCTCCAGCGTCAATTGCGCAGCCCCTGATTCCCGCACCACTTTCACCGCCGCCGCTAACACCTGCTCCCGCTTCGTACCGTTCTCTCCCATTTCAATCCCTCCTTTTACTGCTATTGCAATTCACTGTACCGTCTGGACGGTTTTATTGTCAATTGCGGAAGCCGAAAACAGGTAATTTGAACAATTCCGCTTTTTCGTTCACTTACGCTCCTGACCACTTCCAATTCGTGTATGATACAAAGATAAGTGGAGACGGCAATGCATTATTTCTTAACCATTGCTGCAGCTGAAAGGAGAATGGATGGATGAATGTCGATGCAATCATTATCGGAGCAGGGGCAATGGGGATGGCCGCGGGCTATTACCTCGCCAAGCAAAATCAGAAAGTGGTGCTGATCGACCCGCATGATCCACCCCATACACAAGGATCCCATCACGGGGAAACCCGGCTGATCCGTCACGCCTATGGAGAAGGAGAAAACTACGTTCCAATGGCGTTGCGGGCACAAAAGTTATGGGTGGAACTTGAACGGGAATCGAAACGGAAAGTCTTCCACCAGACAGGCGTCTTGAATTTCGGGACGCCCGATTCAGCCTTTTTAAAAAATGTAAGGCGCTCCGTTGAAGTCCATTCCTTGCCGGCTGATTTCCTCACAGCACAGGAGGTCAATGAAAGATGGCCAGGCTTCCAGCTGTCAGAGGAATTGATTGCCTGCTATGAACCGAATTCGGGTATCCTGATGAGCGAAGAAGCCATCCGGGCGTACCGGGAATTGGCAGAGAAGCACGGAGCTGAGCTGCTCGTGAATACACGGCTGCAAGAAATAATAGCAGCCGACAATGGCATAACAATAACCACTGATAACCAAACCGTTACGGGCCGCAAGCTGATCATCACAGCAGGAAGAGGAACAAACACCGTATTAAAACTGCTCGGCCAGCAACTGCCCCTTCAGCCGATGCGAACGAATGTCTCCTGGTTCCAGGCGGATGCGGAGTTGCACAGCCCGTCCATTTTCCCGGCATGGGCATATGATGATGGCGAGACAGGTTTCTACGGATTTCCGGATATAGACGGAGCAGGCTTGAAAATTGGAGACCATAACGCCGGTGTCCCTATGTCCCCTGAGGAAGCGTTGACTCCGTTCGGCACAGAACCGGAAGACGGCCAGCATGTCAGTGGATTTTTACGGACGCATATGGGGCTTGAACCTGTACAGCGGAAAGGGCAAACATGCATCTACACAAATTCACCTGACGAAGATTTCATCATTGATCACTTACCGGAGCACCGGAATATCATTGTCGCTTGTGGCTTTTCAGGGCACGGATTCAAATTCGCAAGTGCGGTCGGCGAAATCCTGAGCGACTTGGCGATACGCGGTAAAACGGAGGCCAACATTGCAGGCTTTACGATCAGCCGATTCAAGTAACTAAAAAGAGGTGCCTGCCGGCGGGTAACTCGTTCAGCTAATATGGTATAAGTCACAGAACAACACGCATTACTTGGATAGTTGTCTTAATAAGTGAACCAGCAACCTCACGTCCCATCACAGCGAGTTTTCACCCGCTCAACTTTTTGATCGATTCATCGATCCGTTTTTTGGAGGAAAAATGACCAAAAAAAGCGATCTGCGTTTTATTAAACAAGCGAGTTATGAAGTTAGCTCATATATAAAAGCTTTTACATTTTGAAAGAGGCATCCCCGAAGGAGTGCCTCTTTTGTTTAGACTTTTAAAATTCCACGTCTTCAAGTTCATCACCTTGGGACTCATAGCCCTTCATGTACTTGATGCGGCGCTGTGCAGCCGTTTCGCTCACTTGTTCATCAGCATGGTAAGACGAACGCACCATCGGCCCCGCTTCGCAATGCTTAAAGCCTTTTTCGAGTGCGATCCGCTTCAGTTCTTCAAACTCGTCCGGATGGTAATACCGCTCCACATTCAAGTGCTTGCGGGTCGGCTGCAAGTACTGGCCAATCGCCATAATGTCCACATTATGCGCCAAGAGATCATCCATCGCCTGCAGGATCTCTTCCTTCGTTTCTCCAAGCCCGACCATCAGACTCGATTTTGTCGGAATATGCGGCGCGATTTCTTTTACACGTGCAAGCAGTTCCAGTGAACGGTCATAGGTTGCTTTCGCCCGGACCCGTTTGGTGAGGCGCCGCACGGTTTCAATATTGTGGTTAAAGATATCCGGCTGGCTGTCCATCAAGGTGTGCAGGCTTTCATAATCACCTTTCATATCAGACGGCAACACCTCGACAGTTGTGCCCGGCATTCTTCTGCGGATGGCGCGCACAGTCTCCGCAAACACAGCTGCCCCGCCGTCTTTCAAATCATCTCGTGCGACTGCCGTCACCACGACGTGTTTCAGCTCCATAATTTCCGTCGATTCCGCGACCCGTTCCGGCTCACCCCAGTCGAGTTCATTCGGAAGACCGGTCTTCACAGCGCAGAACCGGCATGCACGTGTGCATGTATCACCCAGGATCATGAATGTCGCAGTGCGGCGTTCGCTCCAACACTCGTGGATATTCGGGCATTTTGCTTCTTCGCACACTGTGTTCAAGTTTTTTTCGCGCATCAATTTTTTCAGGTCATTATAAGTTTTGTTGGTGTTCAGCTTCACTTTCAGCCATTCGGGTTTTCGGACATGCTCATTCGCTTTTGTCACACAGATCGCTCCCCTTCTTTTTCTCTCAGGTAATTCCACTCATCACTGCTGTATTTCTGTTCAAGTTCATGTGCTTCCGCCAGCATTTCCGCCGGAGGATCGAACGGCTGCAGCGTGATGCTAAGGCCTTGTTCGAAACCCGCCTGGAAAGCGGCTTTCACTTCATTGAAACTTACCGGTTGTGGTAGAAGATCATTGATAGCCACTGCCCGGTTCCGAAATGCTGCACGCACTTTCTCTTTCACATGTTCATTCGGATAAATGAACAGATCGAACAACTTGTCTTCATTCAAAGCAAGCGGAATGGACCCATGCTGCAGGATGACTCCTTTTTTGCGGGTCTGCGCACTGCCCGCCGCCTTTTTGCCGTCCACGGTCAATTCATACCAGGAAGGCTCTTCAAAGCACACGGCAGAGCCGGATGCCGAGGTGCTTTCCGGGATTGCGAACTCCGTGCGGATGCCGAGTTTCTTGTAGCCTTCAAGCAATCCTTGCGACAGTACAAGATATGCATCCTTCACAGTTTTCGGCATCGCCGGATGCGCTTCTGAAACCAGCACGCTGTATGTAAGCTCCTGGTCGTGAAGCACCGCCTTTCCGCCTGTCTGTCTTCGGACGAGTGGAATACCTAGACGTTCTGCACTAACAGTATCAATGCTTCCATTCACTTTCTGAAAGAATCCGACTGAAATGCCGGCCGGTTCCCAGCCATAGAACCGCAGAACCGGGGGGATTTTCCCGTCACTGTGCCAGTTCAGCAACACTTCATCCATCGCCATATTAAAGGCGGGTGAATTGTGCCCTGAATCGATGAACATCCATGTGTCGTTCATGCTATTCTCCTCTCCGCTGCTGGTTAAGCCTCTCTTTGCTCTGCTCGTCTCAATCAATTAAAAAACACCGCTTTCCATGGAAGGAAGCGGTGTATGCAGGCACAGAAAAGGCATACGCGCCACTTCCCTCCGCTGGCATGGTCCAGATCAGGTTCAAAGGGTCCAAGCTTTGCTTGTCTCAGCCGGTATCAACCCGGCTCCCCCAGTGGTCAGCTACTATTATGTTCACTATCGAGCTTATCATGTTAACAGAAGAATCTCAATACATGATTAATAATTTGATAACGAAAAAAGGGAATTTCTGCCGGACGCAGATAAATTGCTCCAAATCCGGTTTTCCATTGGCTATGTCAGCGAATATTGTTGATATTTATGTTTCCTACGTAATCATGGTGAAAATCAAAAAAATAGTCATTTCGTAGAAGAACCGCTCCAGGCGGACGCTTTCTTACCAGTAGTCAAGCGTTTCCCTTCATTTATTTTATTGGAGAACAGAATGAATGAGGGGCCCGCAGTGGCGGCTTTCCGTTCCGGCGCTCGCTTTCCGCGGGTCCGCCTTTCGTGTTCTCTTTCACTTAGTAAGCATGGACGAAGAAACTTCTTTTCTTATTAACCAGCCGATTGTTCAATAAATTTGGATAAGAACCTTGTTTATTTGCTTCAAAAGATGGAGTAAAACAGCGGAGACCCCTGCGGGGATGCGAAGCGCGGAAATCCACTCGGGCATATAGCCTGAGTTAGTTCAGCGCAAGCCCGCGGAAAACGGAGCTCTTTTATGAATTATCAACAGAGTTATTTAACATAGCTTTCCCATTAAAACATACGATCATCCTTACAAAATCGTCGCAATCTCCGCCAAATCCTCTTCCGATAACTGGATGTTAGCTGCAGTCAGATTCGATTTCACTTGCTCCGGTTTTTTGCCTCCCGGAATCACTGCATCCACACCGGGCTGAGCGAGCAGCCAGGCCAGCGCCAAATTCGAAAGATCCGTCCCTTTCTTATCCGCCACTTTTTTGAGTTCTTCAACGATTGCCAGGTTCTTCTCGAATTCGCCTTCCTGGAACAGCGGCAAACCACGGCGAAAATCCCCTTCCGGCAATTTCAATTCTTTTGTATACTTGCCGCCAAGGAGACCGAATGCAAGAGGGCCATAGGCAATGATCGAAATGTCATTTTCCACGCAATACGGAAGAATATCCTTTTCAATCTCACGATTCAGCATGTGATACGCCAGCTGGACGGCATTCACATCATCCTCTGCATTGGCTTCTTTCAATTGCGCAAGCGACACATTCGATACACCGATCGCCCGGATCTTCCCTTCATCCCGCAATTTCGCAAGCTCGGCTACCGATTCACGAATCGGCGTTTTCCCGTCCGGCCAATGTATGTAATACAGATCCACATAATCCAACTGCAGTCGCTCAAGGCTGTCCTCCAGCGCCTGCCGCATATAGGCCGGATCGTTGTTTTTGGAATTCGTCCGCCAGTCACTGCCGCCTTTTGTTGCAATGACATACTGATTGCGGCCGTAATCTTTCAACACTTCACCGATCAGTTCTTCCGACCGGCCCTCCCCATAGACATCGGCTGTGTCCAGGAAAGTCACACCATGATCCAACGCCGCGCGAACCATGTGCTTGCCGTCTTCTTCATCCAGTCTGTTATACAGATTGTGACCGCCGACCGCATTCGTTCCCAAACCAAGTGTTGAAATTTGAATATCCGTCTTCTTCAATGTTGTGTACTTCATCCACTCATCCTTTCCGGTATTTCATGGGTTTATTATACCCGTAACATCCGGATGATGAACACCAGCATACTACGCCACCGGTCGGTCGCGCCTTCTGCATTGAAATGTGCCGGCACCTCTTCCCGAAGAGAAGGAAACTGGATCAATAATAAGCAAACACACCTGAAAATATCAGCACTATCAAAACGTTAAGCGCTTTTTCAGCAGGTGTCTCAGGAATAAAAGGACAGGGTGATTTTTTAATTCCCCTCTCCCCCTTTCTGTTCCCTGTTATACGAAAAATCGTTTGTCCGGTTCCATTGAGACCCGGCTGGATAAGCAGGGAAACAGGGAGAGGCGATCCAGAAAAATCACACCCATTTTCTTGGAGCGACATTAAAAGCCTGCATTCGTCTTTTCAATAGACTTTTCCCATAATAATAACCATAGAGAACGTCGATCGCTCTGCTCCTGATTAACTTTCCAAGTAATTTCTTCTCAAAATCACACCGCTGTAAATACAAGACGCTCTCATTCACCTGTTTATCGAAAATGATTTCTTCCATGTACTTCTTGATCGATCTTGCTGAGAGGGTACTGTTTGGATGGAACAGATTTGAGAAACAGGCTTCAATGCGCATCAGATAAAAGTTTTCAATGGATTCTTTGTTTTGCCCGGAATACACTTGATTCCTGCATAAAAAACTTCGGACCTCAGCCAACAGCATCTGCTGGTTTTCGAACAGATTCGGCCGGAATATACTTGTGATGGACTGATCATTGGAGTGGCTATAATTGTACAGGGCCTCAGGAAGGATATTGATGCCATGGCATCTGTCCAAGTAATTAAGATTGAACAGCAGATCTTCTCCCCGGATGATCTCCTGATCAAAGACAATTCCCATGTCTCGTATAAGGGCAGCATCATAGAGTTTATTCCAGTTGAAATGAATATAATAATCCTTAAAGAGTTCGCCGAACCAAGGCAGCAATTCAAATTTTCTGTAAGTACCCGCTTTCTTAAAACTAGAGCTTTTAAGGCAAATGATGTCACTCCCATTCCACAGTACGTCTTTGTATCCGCAAATCACCAGCTGTGTGTCAGACCTCATTGCACGTACCAGTTTCTCTGTCATTTCAGGCTCAAGAAAATCATCCGAATCAGCAAACTGGATATATGTACCTGTTGCCGCTTCAAGCCCGGCATTCCGTGCGGCGGAAGGACCTGCATTGGCCTGATGGATCACTTTCACCCGCGTGTCTTTCTCGGCATAGTTCTCACATAGCCGACCACTGTCATCAGCAGAACCATCATTGATCAGAATTAATTCGATGTTTTTATATGTTTGCTTCAGGATACTGGCTACGCTGTAATGGAGGTGTGCTTCTGCGTTATAGACGGGAACGATTACACTGACACGTTTCAATTGGGTTTGCTGCATGCTTTTGCCTCATTTCTCTGGAAGTTTTCAAAAACGCAAATAATTGTTACTTCTTCATACCCGTTTCCCTGGGCTTTGCTAACATCTTATGGTGAACTGACTACCACTGTAGTAAAATAATCTTCATACTTATAACCGTCATCAAGGGGGGTGCATGTGCTTGCGGCGTTACACGGTCAATGGCACCACAGTATTCCAAAGCGCCTTATTCCAAACAACATCAACTGTTATTGAATGGGATGATGCTGTTCTGATTGTCGATCCGAATACGCTGCCGGCTGAAATTGAAGAAATTCAGCAGCATGTCAACAAAATCAGAGGAAACAAGGCATGCTATTTGCTGTTTACGCATGGGGATTTTGACCACATCATCGGCTATCGGGCCTTTCCGGATACGATTGTCATTGCGAGTGAAGAATTGCTTCGGCATCCACAAAAAGAACGGAAATTGCAGCTGATCCGGGATTTTGATCAAACCTACTACATAACTCGATCTTATCCGATCGAGTTCCCGCAGCCTGATATTGTGATTTCCGAAGACAGTCAACAAATCCAAGTCGGTTCAGTCACTCTCACATTTTATAAAGCACCTGGCCATTCGGCCGACAGTCTGTTCACGGTCATTGATTCAGCCGGAGTCTTCTTGGCTGGTGACTACCTGTCAGACTTCGAACTGCCTTTTATTTACCATAGCGCTAACGCTTACGAGGACACATTGAAAAAAGCGCAAACCATTTTAGACAACCATGCGATTTGTCTGCTCATTCCCGGCCACGGCCGGCATACGGAAGACCGGCAGGAGATGCAGAGAAGAATCGAGCAGTCGCTCCAACATCTGGACCGGCTGAAAAAAGCGGCAGTGTCCGGAGATGAGCAAGCTCTTGCACGTCTCGCACAGGAACATGGTTTCCCTTCATCATTCACAGAAGAGAGCCACGCAGAAAATATCCGGATTATCCGAGAGGAATCTACATATACAGAGGAGAAATTGTAGTGAACCATATTATCGAATTAACTGAACAGAATTTACACGGCTCATTCAGTAATACCTATTCCCCGATTCTTACTGTGGCCTCAGGAGACTCCCTGCGGCTGACAACACCAGACATCCAATGGGGCTATTCAGCACATCCGGATCAGGAACGGATCATTTTCGGCTCCCGGGAACAGGAAGAAAAACCGGGGCACCCACTCGTCGGACCCATTGCAGTGGAAGGGGCAAAGCCGGGCATGGTGCTCGAAATTCGGCTGAATGATATTGTCCCCGGCTGGTACGGTCGCAACTGGGCAGGCGGCAACGCGAGCTGGCAGAATACTAAACTCGGCATCACTGAACACGAGCGGATCCAGCTTGATTGGCGACTGGATACGGCCACACAGACAGCTCGCTGCGAGATTGGCGGCCGGACTTTCCATGCCGGACTTTCTCCGTTCATGGGTCTCATCGCCACCGCACCGGCTGAAGCCGGCGTGCATCGGACTGCGCCTCCCGGTTACTTCGGGGGGAACATCGATTGTAAGGAACTGGTCAGAGGCAGCAGCCTGTTTCTTCCGGTTTCAGTGGAGGGTGCCCTGCTGTCTATCGGTGATGGCCATGCGTTGCAAGGAGATGGTGAAAGCAGCGGAACCGCTATTGAATGCCCGATGGAGCTCGTCGACGTTACATTGACTTTGCATGAACGGAGTTCTCTTGCTTTGCCGCGTGCGAATACGCCGGCCGGCTGGGTGACATTCGGCTTCCACGAGGACCTGAACAGTGCAGCCGGAACCGCGCTTAATGAAATGGTGACTTATATGCAGGAATTGTACGGCGTATCGAAAACAGAAGCCGCAGCGCTATCGAGTGTCGCTGTCGATTTGCATATCACGCAAGTGGTCAATGGAGTCAAAGGAGTACATGCCATTTTGCCGCACGGCGTGCTGCGATAAAACATGAAACAAAAAAAACGCGTCCGGGCCAATTCAGCGCCGGATGCGTTTTTTGTTAATAAGTTAAACTAAGATTACCCACAGGATAAGCGTAACTACAATCGCCACAATGCCTTGCAGCAATGTTGCTGCTGTTTGAGCCTTGTAGGCTTGGGTCACAGACATTCCGCTGAATTCCTTCACGACCCAGAAATAACTGTCATTCACATGTGAAACCACCATCGCTCCTGCACCGATCGCCATAACGACGAGCGCTAGCGGTACTGCACCTTCAATTCCTACTTGCAATAGCAATGGTGCCACCAGTGATGATGTAATAACGATGGCTGCAGTCGATGAGCCCTGCGCTGTCTTAAGAGCAGCAGCGATCAGGAACGGAATAAGCAGGAATAATGCACCGGTGAAAAATGCGCTGTCCCCGAAACTTTGGATAAAATCCGCAACCGGTGTCGCTTTAATGACAGTTCCGAACGCACCGCCCGCTCCTGTGATCAGCAGAATCGGAGCTGCTTCTTTTATGCCCAATGTGATCCAGCCGGTGAGCGTCTCTTCATCGTAGCTTGGCAGCAACAAGAAGGCGAAAAGCAGGCCGATCAGCAATGCGACGACCGGAGCGCCCATGAACAGGAGAATATTGGCCAATGTGCCTTCCCATCCTGCAAATGTTGTGACAGAACTCAAGCCAATCAGCAAAATCGGTATGAGAATCGGTGCAAACGACTTGAAAGCTGACGGCATCTCCCCGAACTCTGCAACAATTTTATCGTAATCGTCGGCAAAAGCAACACTGCCTTCTTCCTTGATATGTATAGTCGGTCCCACTTTTCTTGCCCAAAAGTATCCGGCGGCGACGACAGGAATTGCCACGATGAGACCGATCAAGATGACTGTTCCCAAATATGATTCAGCTCCGATATTCGCTGCGGCTGCAACCGGACCAGGCGTCGGCGGAACAAGTGTATGCGTCGCAAACAGGCCGGTTGATAATGCAATGGCCATTGAAGCGATTGTGACATTCGCTTTTTTGGCAAGCGCTTTCTTAAGTGATGATATAATGACATAGCCAGAATCACAGAATACGGGAATGCTGACAATGGCACCGATAAGGCTCATTGCAAGCTGTGGACGCTTTTCACCTATGATTCGCAGCACCACTTCTGCCATCCGAAGCGCTGCACCTGATTTTTCAAGAATAACACCAATGAATGTACCGAAAATGATGACAAGCCCAATTCCGCCCATTAGCCCGCCAAAACCGGTATTAATCGATTCGACTACGACTGCAAGCGGGAGACCCGCAAATATACCGATGCCGAATGCTGCAATAATTAAGGATAAAAACGGATGAAGCTTCAATTTTGCTGTCGCGAATATGACGAAAAGTACACCTGCTGCAATAAGTAAAACCAGACCAAATCCTTCCACTTTGTCACTCTCCTTTTAAATTGGAAATTCTTTTTATCACATTGATGATTTGTTTTGTTTGCTCAATCAGCAAGGGTTCAGCGTTGGCCATGCATTCCTGAAGCGGCATCGGCTTGTTCACAATGGAAAAGCAGCCGGCAAATCTTGTCTGCAGCTTAGTCAGATCCCCGCTAAGACTGCCGGATATCAAAATCACAGGAACACCATGTTTTTGCGCTAATTCCGCAATATAACCCGGTGCTTTTCCATAAAGGGTCTGCTCATCACTTTGACCCTCTCCCGTTAACACGAGTGAAGCATCCTGGATTTCGTTTTCCACTTCAATTGCATCTGCGAGTAATTTTGCTCCTGAAACGAGTTGCGCACCGAGAGACAGGAAAGCGAACCCGAGGCCGCCAGCTGCCCCTGCGCCAGGCTGATCCATAAAGTTTCTTTTCAATTCTGATTCAAGGAGCTTTCCATATTTGCTCATCGCGTTATCATACGGCGCTAATTGCCTCTCAAGCGCGCCTTTCTGGGGTCCGTATACATAAGTAGCACCTCTCGGACCGCAAAGAGGATTATCCACATCACTTGCTACACGTATGGCAACGGATGTGAGACGGACATCCAGTTTATCCATGCTGATCCTATCTACGTTCAACAAGTCCTGTCCGAATGCGCCGAGCTTCTTTCCGTTTTCATCCCAGGCTTCCATTCCGAGAGCCATCAGCATTCCCAGTCCTCCATCATTCGTTGCACTGCCGCCCAGCCCTATAATGAATGATGTACATCCTTGATCAAGTGCATGTTTGATCACTTCACCGATTCCAAAAGAGGTGGTGAAGTCGGGATTTCGTGAACTTTCCGGCACTTGAATAAGTCCGGCAATACTGGCATTTTCAATGATGGCTGTATCGGTTCCGATCCTCGCATAGTAAGTGTTGATTTTTTCGCCAATCGGTCCTGTGCATGTGACCGGAACGCGTTTGCCTGTTGTTGCCGTCAAGAGAGCCTCCATCGTGCCTTCCCCGCCATCCGCCATCGGCTTTGAAACCACGCTGATCTCTCCGTCTATTTGCCGGATTGCTTTAGCCATTGCACCAGCAGCCTCTGCAGCCGACAGACTGCCTTTAAATGAATCCGGGGCAATTACGATTTTCATGCGCCGCCTCCTCCTGCAATTGTCATTGACTTCATTAAACCCAAATTTGGCAGCGCTTTCAATTGGCTGAATTGATGAAATGTTTGACAATTCAATCGCATGTTTTTGTGCATTTGCACAATTTCTAGAGCATTCGGTTAAGGATCAGCTGAAGTATATACGCATCGTAAAATATGCGGGGCCGCAACCCGACTTTTTCCTTTACCTGCTCCAGACGATACTGCAGTGTATTCCTATGAATATGAAGGGCGTCTGCTGTCTCTTTGACGGAAAAGTCCATCGCAAAATAGCAAGTAAGCGTTTGAATGTAAAGCGGGTCCAGACTGTTCAGCCGCTCTTCATACACAGCACAGATATTGTTGAATTCTTCGTCCGGTAAGGCGACTGCCAGCCGTTTAAGATACCAGTCACTGCTGTACGTAATTCTTTCCTGTTCCTTGTTAAATTCCAATGCCTGCTTTGCTTGCTTATAGGATTTCCGGATACCCGCCAATCCAACGCCTTCTTCTCCGACTCCTAACCGGCCTTCCTGTAAATTCAGCTGCTCTGCCCAGTTTTTGACTTGCCCAAGCGGTGAAGACGTAACAATGATAATTTCTTCATCCGCAAAAGGAAGGGCAAATAATAGCTGAAGTCTTGTATCAGCAAGTTCAAGCTGGATTTCCTCGAATATATTTTGAGCATTGACATTCGTTAGCACTAGCACTCTCCATTTTGTATCAATGCTGTTTTTCAGCCAGTACTGTGCTTCTTCTCTTAGTTTGGTTTCATCGTACCCTGCCGGTTCCATCAGTTGGTGGAACCAGTTCGCCCATTGCCTTTCCCTGTAGAATGACTGCTGTTTAATATAAATCTGTTCCAACACGATTTCGACAGAAACCCGGATGAGACCGGTAATCCGCAAGATTGCATCGGGACTGCCACTGACGCCTACGACACCCGTTATATTTCCTTGGTGGATAATCGGCAAATTCACGCCTGGTTTTGTCCCTATGTACTGATGATGGGTCTCTTGATTCAAAATAAGCGGTTCACCAGTTTCAATCACCTGTATGGCACCGCTGTGCCGCTCATTCACGCGTGCAGAATCGGTACTGGCAACAATCCGCCCATCAAGATCCATAATATTAATATCCACATCAATATATTCAGCCAGCCGTTTGACGATTTCCCGGCCTAATTCCTGATTAATCCTCATGTTGTTTTCCGCCTTTCTATATTTCATCTTCGCAAAAATCAAGCCATCCGGTGCAGCTGTGCCGGATGGCTGTTTTTCTATCGTATGACGCAATGCTGACCACTTGGATTTTACGCTTTATCTTTCCTTGGTCCATCTTATCTCTCCCGCTTCAGAGAGGTTTGAGACTGGTGAATTTCAAATGCTCCTGCTTCACGAGCATCGTAAACATTTCTTGTTCCTCCGGGTGCTTCGCAAGACGGATAACATTCTCCTTTTTCACTAAGTACCTTCTCAATTCCTCGTTATTCCGGATGATGAACCCATAGCGGTAATCCTTTTCCAAAGCGGCAAACCAGGGCTCTTCCATCAGCGAAGCAATATTTCTGTCCAATTTCTTTTCTGAGCGCCACCCCCACCACGGCAACTCCAGGATGCCTCCGAATATGAACTCGAACACCGCTCCGAAAATGGATTCCATTCCGCTCCCGCCTTTCCCATTTCAATTGTAAAACTTTGGATTGCATTTATTATACCGCTTTTTCCGGAAAACAGAATGAGGCATCAGAAATAATCGGACAATTTAAATTAAATTGTTTTTTATGGTTCAGTGAGGGTAATGAATGAATAGCAACCGGAGCCGCAGTCAAGGAAGGGACAGGCACATCTAAAAATCAACATAACACCTTCCGTGACTGCAGAATTCATCGGTGCTGTTAAAGAAGTATGAGACTGGCTGAAGAAAGAGGGTCAGTCTTTTTTTCTGCATATTAAATGGCTCTTCACATCAGAATTGCATACAATTTCATTTTCCGCTCTTCATCAAAGTCTGTACTTGACAAGAAGAAATCACTTTAAGCGGACGCTTTCGGGTCCACAGGAAATGGGTCATGCAGCTGGCGCGACAGGACGTCGCGTTGCCAGCTGCCAGGGCGGCCCGCTGATCCCGCTGGAGTCGCCGCTTATCGCTCTTTCTTTTAAGTTCAATCTTCACCTTTTTAACTTACGATGCTATTCCGCTTGTTGTCAAAAAGAAATCAAGCACATTTTTAGTGAAGAGCCTCATTTTCCGCAACAAAAAACCGCCGGGATTAACCGGCGGCCGAACAATTATTAATCGAGTTTTCTGGTGGCGAATTCATCGTCCATTTTCAGGAAGTATTCGCCGCCTTCCGTAATGCCTTTCAGGCGGGCAATAATATCCCGGAACGTTTTTTCCTCTTCCATCTGTTCTTCAATAAACCAGTCAAGGAATGAAAGCGTTGCATGTTCATGTGTTTCATCAGCCAGTGACACCAATTCATAGATACGCTTGGTTACATTCCGCTCCTGCCCGAGTGCACTTTCCATAACTTCCATCGCGCTGACGAACGTGTTCTTCGGTTCATTCAATGCATGCATTTCAGGTTTTTCTGACATCGTCACAAGGAAGTCATAGAATTTCATAGCGTGTTCATGCTCTTCCTGAGATTGAACCAAAAAGAAATTGGCAAATCCGTGATACCCTCTTTCCGAAAAATACGCTGCCATGGCTTTATACGCATGGGCTGCCTGCAATTCATTATTGAACTGATTGTTTAAAGCTTGAGTTAAATTTTCTGGTAGCATTGATAAATTCCTCCCTTTTATTATTTATAATAATTATAATGTAACTAGAATAACATATAAATAAAGAAGTGTAAATTATAATTATTATAATGTAAGTAATTATCGTACAATTTACAGCTATTAAGTCCTCTTTATTCCTCTACCCTGTTTGCTTCAGCAAAAACGAAAGTCAACTGTGTTTCCAATTAATATATTGGCTCCAGTGCTTATTTATCAGGCTAGTTTCAAAAACAAAAAACCGCTGAGGCATTATTCAAATCCCCAGC
>NZ_CP019640.1:12500-150000 GCF_001999905.1 Planococcus lenghuensis | reverse complement strand
TCGCTGCTTTTCTTTGTTCAAGCCGTTCACGATCAACATCTGACTGCGCATTGTATTTTGGAAGCATTAGAAGCTGGAATGCATTTACTGCAAGAAGCGGAAACAGCAAAAGCGCTACCCAGCTGTCGATATTTTCCGAGCGCACCATAAGAGCTGGAAGCCACTCGAGTGTAGTCACCACAATCATGAAGAAGAGAGCGGAAATGAAAGCATTCTTTTTTGTCCACTTCGCTTTCAAATAAGCAACAGCAACTGCTGTTACTACTAACACCGCTAAGAGCCCCATATATAAAAGTTGCTGTCCGGCAGTTTCTGCATAGGACACAAACCGGAAAAAAATCAAATCAAAAATAACAATTGCGATAATTAAAACCTGTACCCAGTTCCACAACCGCAATGTCCGGAAAATCCCAACACCAAACTGATGCACGGTTAGGTAGGCAAAGAAGCCCATCTGACTGACAACACTCATTGTAAAGCCGACAATGACCATCCAGACAAACGCAGCAAGAAATTCTCCCCATTCACCTTGCTGAAAGTACGGCGCAAAGGCATCTTCCCAGCGGATTACCAGACCGACGAATCCTGTTATGATTCCGCCAATCAGCAGCGCCTTTATAAAAAACTTGAACCAATTTCGTATAGTCACGATTCTGCCTCCGATTTTATTGACTGTCTTTATTCTAACAAGCAAGCCCTGAAAAAACCATGCGACCCATCGCCTTTCTGTGAACAATCAATGAAAGCTGGATGTTGCCGAAACAGCACAATGCCCGGGCATCTGATTGACAGATTTCCCGGGCATCTTGGTTACTTATCAGCTTGCTTCATAATTTGCTGAGCGATTTCCCCATAAATCTTGCCTGTCGGGTGATCTTCAGCATAAACTGACGGCGCAAAATCTTTCTCATCCCAGTCAGGCTGTCCGAGCGGCACTTGGCCCAGCAGCGGAGCACGAAGCTCTTCTGATAGTTTTGGACCGCCGCCTTGTCCGAAAACGAATTCCCGCTTGCCGCTTTCCTTGCTTTCAAACCATGACATATTTTCAATGACTCCCAGCACTTCATGATCGGTCTGGAGTGCCATTGCACCTGCACGGGCTGCGACGAAGGCAGCTGTCGGATGCGGTGTTGTTACAATGATTTCCTTGGAAGCTGGCAGCATCTGATGAATATCCAATGCGACGTCTCCTGTTCCCGGCGGCAGATCCAGCAGCAGGTAATCAAGATCGCCCCATTCTACATCGCGGAAGAACTGATCGAGTACTTTGCCGAGCATCGGCCCTCGCCACACAACCGGCGTATTTTCTTCTACAAAGAAGCCCATTGAAATGACTTTGACACCAAACCGCTCTACCGGAATAATTGTATTGCCGCGAACCACCGGTGATTTATCGATTCCCATCATATCAGGGACACTGAATCCATAAATATCGGCATCAATCAATCCAACTTTCTTGCCGAGACGCGCCAACGCAATCGCCAGGTTGACGGATACTGTGGACTTCCCTACCCCGCCTTTTCCGCTCGCGATTGAGATGAATTGTACTTTATTGAGCGGTGACAGCAGATCCTGTGCTTCAGATTCTGTCGCTTTTCCGCGGAATGCAGCCAGTTTTTCCGGTGGCAGTTCCTCAAAGCGGATACCTACCGATTCAGCACCTGCTTCTTTTAGTGTATCCACCACTGCCATCTGCAGCTGCATTTGTTCAGGTGTATTCGTTTTAGCGATCGCCAGCTTAACACTGACATGCTTTTTTTCTTCTTTGACACGTATTGATACAATGCCGTCCGTCTCTGCAAAAGACCGTTTTAAAAATGGATCTTGCAGGCCGGCGAGCAATTCCTGTACTTGTTGTTCAGTCAACATCTCACGCACTCCTTCTCTGTTTTTCCCCATCCAAGTATAGCATACCCGGTTTTCGTTTAGCAGACTTGCGCTTTGCTTCTATTCTGTTCTCAAACTTAAGGTCAACTTCAGCGGAAAGGATTTTTCCATTCCATCAAAACGCCATAATTCTTTGATTCCTCATCATCAAGGTAATTGCTGACAATGTGCAGCGGCATCCGTCCACAGCTCAAAAGAAAAGAGATGACCGGGTCATGCAGTTCTCCCGCCGTTACTTGCAGGACATATTCCTCCACTGACATCTCTTCCGCTTTCTCATGATACCCCGGCATCCTCCCGCCGCCGAGCAGTTGTTTGAGTTTCAGTTCAACAATCGTGTGATACATTGCCTGCATCAATAATTTGCCAAGCCCCAGTTTCCGATAGGCAGGAGATACACTGATGTCGACGATATACAATGTATTCCCCTGTGGATTGTGATTGCGGATGTACCCATCATCTGTAATCTCTTCCCACGTATGATCGGGATGACTCGGATCGAAGTTGACTCGCAACCCTGTCACCGACCCGGCGAGACGGCCATCCACTTCCGCGCACAACGCACCTTCAGGAAACAGTGTTACATGGTTCTTCAGCTGTTCTTCATTCCACAGCAATTCCTGTGGAAACGGCGGCGGAAAACACTCCCGCTGAATGCGGATCATATCTTCAAAGTCCTGTTCTGTATAATTTCGGATAACAACCGGGATATTCCGGCTGCCATCAAAGACGTAACGTTCACTCCGATACACGGCCTGCACCTCCACTGAAGTAAATAGTTCTTGCTACCATCTTGTCAGAGCTTCTTCATCTTTTCAATGAAGAATGCCTTTAGGTGATTCCTTCCGCCCCTGCTTCTCTGTCCTTCTGGCAGGCCTGCCCCTGGTACCGTATACTAACTATAAATAATGGATACTTTCTTGCCAGCTGCCACAACTGCAAGCGCCTCACTAAAGAATGCTGCCCCCGACAATGAATGATGCTGTTTCCTGTGTTCACTGCAGCTTTTCTGCTCCATCGTTCGACCTTATGCCAAGCATATCCATAGCACACCTGAAAATGCGGTATTTGAAGAAAACGCAACATTCCCCTTAAAAGGAGGCAGGCTACATGCCTATCATAGAATTTTCATTTATCTGGATCCTCACTATCGATATTGCAGCGTGGACACTGCTTCACTTGGGGATTTCCACCGCCCTTCTTTCTCTCCCGGCTGACCGGTTCACCTATGATACTGCCGTTACCCGCATCCATCATTGGGAGCAGGAGGGTGAGATTTGGCAGCAAATATTCGGAATCAAACATTGGAAAGACAGGCTTCCAGACGGCAGCAGTATTTTCCGCAAAGGTTTTCAGAAAAAGCGGCTTTCTGCGAGCTCGGAAATGTACTTGAACCAGTTTATTGTCGAATCGCGGCGTGCTGAATGGACGCATTGGCTGCTGATCCCGCCAAGCCTGATATTTTTTCTGTGGAATCCAATTTGGGCGGGCTGGATTATGGTGATTTATGCACTAGCCGTAAACATTCCATTCATTCTTATCCAGCGTTATAATCGGCCTCGTTTGCAGCGGCTGGCTGATCGAATAACAGACGTGAAGCCGAAAAGTTCCAGCTGAGCTGGCTGCAAATCCTTCCCGCTGTAAAAATGCAATTGGACTGTTTCCATAGAACAAGAAAACCCCTTCCCGGTTCCTCGGGAAGGGGTTAAACATATTGAAATTAACGCTTTGAGAACTGTGGTGCACGACGTGCTGCTTTAAGACCGTATTTCTTACGTTCTTTCATTCGTGGGTCACGTGTCAGAAGACCCGCAGATTTCAGTGCCGGACGGAAATCCGGATCTACCTGCAGAAGCGCACGTGCGATTCCGTGACGGATTGCGCCTGCCTGACCTGTATAACCGCCGCCGTCTACGTTTACGTTGATGTCATAGCTGCCGAGAGTTTCAGTAGTTGCAAGCGGCTGCTTGATCACTTCACGAAGTGCTGCGAACGGAATGTAGTCTTCTACACTCCGGTTGTTGATTGTGATTGTGCCATCGCCAGGTACGAGACGTACGCGGGCAACGGAGCTTTTACGACGGCCTGTGCCGATATATTGTACTTGTGCCAAAGGTTTATCCTCCTCTTAGTTTAAATGATTATCCGCGAAGTTCGTATACTTCCGGCTGCTGAGCCTGATGCTTATGTTCAGAACCTGCATATACGTGCAGTTTCTTGAACGTCTGACGTCCGAGTGAATTCTTCGGAAGCATGCCTTTGATTGCAAGTTCAAGCATTTGCGTCGGGTATTTTGTGCGCATTTCAAGTGCTGTACGCTGTTTCAGTCCGCCTGGGAACTGAGAGTGACGGTAGTAGATCTTGTCTGTCAGTTTCTTGCCTGTCAGTTCGATTTTATCCGCATTGATGATGATAACGTGATCGCCAGTGTCCACATTCGGTGTGAATGTCGGTTTGTTTTTGCCGCGCAGGATTGCAGCGACTTCAGAAGCCAAACGGCCGAGCGTTTGTCCTTCAGCGTCTACTACGTACCATTTGCGATCGACTTCGTGACCTTTAGCCATGAATGTTGTACGCATGTATATAATCCTCCTAATAATCGTCTCTCTAAATTCAAAAATCTGCACTAAATCGTGCTAAGCAATGTTCCTTTTTCAGTGACCCAATCGCTGATAAGTTTCCGGGGCTCATCGTGGATGGGTATAAAAATACCATATATCATCGTATAACGGAAACTCAATAAAGTCAAGCATTTTACTAAAAACACCTGGAAAAGTTGTTTCAGCTTCCGTAGTCGACTTTTTCCAAGTATAAACCTTGCGGCGGTGCTGTTTTTCCGGCTCTATCCCGGTCTTGTGCGGCAATGATCTTAGCAGCTTCTTCCGGTGAGCGGATACCCATACCGATTTCCAATAACGTTCCCGCGATAATCCGGACCATATTATAAAGAAAACCGGATCCGCTGATCACGAGATGAATCTCATCTCCACGATCTTCAAGCTCCAGCTGATAGACAGTTCGCACTTTATCAATGACGGGTGTATTGGCCGAACAAAAACTTGAAAAATCATGAGTGCCCGGGAACGCACGAGCCGCCCTCCGCATTGCTTCAACATCCGGTTTTATCGGCAAATGTGTACAGAAATTGCGGGTAAATGGGCTGATTATGTTGCTGATTTTCCACTTGTAACGGTATGTCTTACCGGCAGCAGAAAAACGGGCATGAAAATCGTCCGCCGCTTCTTCGGCAGTCAATACCCGGATATCTGCCGGCAGCAAACTATTGATAGCGATCGGCCAACGCGCAATCGGAATCGCGAGCCAAGTATCAAAATGAATGACTTGGCCGAGTGCATGCACTTTTGCATCCGTCCGGCCACTCGCTGTCACTTTGAATTCTGTCTGCTTATGCATTTTGCCGAGCGCCTGAATTAACACCGCTTGAACCGTCCGTTTGTTCGGCTGCACTTGAAAGCCCGAAAAGCCGCTTCCGTCATAGGCAATCACCGCTTTAATCCGCTTCATATCATCCACTCCTTACGACCGAAAATACCACAAGACAACTGCCAGCAAAGCGAGTAATAGCAGACTGACTGAATCACGGGCATGCCATTCAAGCTGCCGGTAGCGTGTCCGTCCCTCTCCGCCGCGATAGCCGCGGACTTCCATCGCTGTTGCGAGGTCCTCTGCCCGTTTGAACGCACTGACAAACAGCGGAATCAGCAATGGCGTGACAGCCCGCAGCCGCTCTTTCAATGGACCGGAACTGATGTCGGAGCCCCTCGCTGTCTGGGCCTTCAGAATTTTGCCGGTTTCATCCATCAGCGTAGGAATGAACCGGAGCGAAATGGACATCATTAAAGCTAGCTCATGCACGGGCAGTTTAAAGCGCTTAAATGGGTTTAATAGAATCTCCGTACCATCCGTTATGGAGATCGGTGATGTGGTGAGCGTCAGAATACTGGTCATGAACACAAGCACTAAAAACCGGATAGCGATGAAAATTCCTTGCCGGAGTCCTTCTTCGTAGATTTCAATAAAGCCGAAGTCCAGCAGCAAATCACCTTCTTGCGTGAAAAAGATATGCAACAAAAACGTAAAAACGAGCAGCAGCATTACAGGTCTTAATCCGTTAATGAGAAAATACAGCCGGATTTTCGACAGCATAATTACCAGGAACGTGAAGCCAAGCAGTACCGCGTATGTCAATGTATTATTTGCAATGAAGACAATAGCAATGAACACAAACACAAACAGGATTTTCGCCCGCGGATCCAGCCGGTGAACCAGTGAATCACCAGGTATGAAGCGACCGAAAATCATCTTTTCCATCATGCCGATCCCCTCCCGTCCAGCAGGGCATGGGCAATTTCTTTCGCCAGCACTTCCTCTGTCAGGCAGACAGCGTTCAACCGATGGCCCGTCCGTCGTTCGAATGAACGCTGCAGCCGGATAGTGCGCGGCGGTTCCAATTGGAACGAGGCCAGCTGTTCCTCAGCGGTGAACACTTCTTCCGGCAGCCCCGTCATCACACATTGTCCGTTATGCATTACAGCTACCTGGTCTGCATAACGGGCGGCATCTTCCATACTATGTGTCACCAGGACGGTCGTCAATCCGCTTTCCTGGTGAAGCCGATAGAACAGGTCCATAATTTCCTCGCGTCCCCTTGGGTCCAGACCGGCTGTCGGCTCATCCAGGACCAGCACTTCCGGCTCCATCGCCAGTACGCCTGCAATTGCAACGCGGCGCATCTGACCCCCTGAGAGGTCGAAAGGTGACTTAGCGAGTGTATCTTCCGGCAATCCCAGCTGTTGTACCAGACGGATCGCCCGCTGTCTGGCTTCTTCTTCCGGCACACCATAATTCATGGGGCCGAACATAATGTCTTTTAAAACCGTTTCTTCAAAAAGCTGCTGCTCAGGAAACTGGAATACAATCCCGACCCGTCGCCGGACATCCCGCAGGTTTTTCGCTTTCGTGCCTGCACTGATGACCCGATCACCGATCTTCACCTGACCTGCTGTCGGTCGCAGCAAGGCATTCAAATGCTGCAGCACGGTAGATTTACCGGAACCGGTATGGCCGATGATTGCCGTATAAGAGCCGGAAGGAATATGAAGGGTCACATTTGAAAGTGCCTGCTTTTCAAAAGGCGTATCTTTTGCATAACTGTACGCTACGTTTTGCAGTAAGATATCCATAACTCTTCAACCAGCTCCTGCTCTGACATGTGTTCTTCCTGGATTTTTATACCTGAGGCACGAAGTAAATGCGACATCCGCATAGTGAAAGGTAAATCCAGCCCTAGTTCCTCTAATTGACTGCCGTGAGAAAAAATCTCTTCCGGCGAGCCTTCCTTATACTTTCTACCGGCATTCAGTACAAGAATCCGGTCGGCCAACGCCGCTTCTTCCAAATCGTGTGTAATCGACAGCACTGTTACCGGCTCGGTTTTCCGCAATTCCCGGATTGTCCTGATGACTTCCTGACGCCCCTGCGGATCAAGCATGGAAGTCGCCTCATCCAGAATCAGCAATTGCGGTTTTAAAGCCAGAGCGCCGGCAATCGCGACCCGTTGCTTTTGACCGCCCGACAGATGATGCGGTTCATGATTAACATACGCCGCCATGTTGACTTGCTGCAAAGCAGCCTGCACCCGCTCTACCATTTCCGCATGCGGGACTCCGTTGTTTTCAAGTGCAAAAGCCACATCATCCTGTACTGTTGCACCGACGAACTGATTATCGGGATTCTGAAAAACCATTCCCATTTTTGATCGCTTATCCCATAGGTTGGTTTCAGAAAGTGAATCTCCTAAAATACGGACAATCCCTTCCTGCGGGAACAGCAGCCCGTTCATCAGTTTAGCGGCCGTTGACTTCCCTGAACCATTATGACCCACAATTGCAATCCATTCACCGCTGAATACAGAAAACGATACACCTTGCAATGCAGGCATCCCCGCTTCACTTTCGGGGTTATATGTAAATGTCACATCAGTGAATGACAATGCTTCCGTTTTCATCTCTGCTCGCCTCCTGTTTCGCCTCTGCTCTGCTCAACCTCTGCTTATTATGTAAAAATAAATAAAAAAAGCGCGCACCCCATTCACGAAATGCGCTTTTTCTCTATGGCTAATCCGGTTGCTTAAGCCGGACAGTGAATGGGGTGCGTAGAGCTAGACGAAACGCCGCCTTTTAATAAGACTCGTTCATCATAACGCTCAGCTTTTCCTATCGTCGTATAAATACTGATTTGAAAAGAGGGAGGGAGGCATATCGGACCAGCCGATTCCTGCCTACTTCTCCCTGCTGTTTAAACTAATTCAATAATGACTACAGGTGCTCCGTCGCCGCGGCGCTGACCCAGTTTCAGGATCCGCGTGTATCCGCCTTGGCGGTCTGCATAGCGTGGTGCCACGTCGTTAAACAGTTTCTGCAATGCGAAAACAGTTGTCTCTTCGCCAGCTTCGTCTGTTGCTGTTACAGTCTCACGGCGAATGTATGCTGCTGCCTGGCGGCGTGCATGCAGGTCCCCGCGCTTACCAAGTGTAATCATTTTTTCAACAGTTGAGCGCAGTTCTTTTGCACGGGCTTCCGTTGTCTGAATGCGTTCATGTACGATCAAGTCAGTCGTTAGGTCACGCAAAAGTGCCTTCCGCTGAGAACTTGTGCGTCCAAGCTTTCTCATCGAAGTTTCCCTCCTTTATAAATGTCTCCGGCGCTTAGTCTTCCTTACGCAGCCCAAGACCTAAATCTTCAAGTTTCACTTTCACTTCTTCAAGCGACTTGCGTCCGAGGTTACGAACTTTCATCATGTCTTCTTCTGACTTGTTTGCAAGCTCATGCACTGTATTAATGCCGGCACGCTTCAAGCAGTTATAAGAACGGACCGATAGATCGAGCTCTTCGATGGTCATCTCAAGCACTTTCTCTTTTTGGTCTTCTTCTTTTTCAACCATGATTTCAGCCGTCTGCGCCTGGTCTGTAAGCCCTACGAAGACATTCAAGTGTTCTGTTAGAATTTTCGCGCCAAGCGCAATTGCATCTTTCGGACCGATGCTGCCATCTGTCCATACATCGAAAGTCAATTTATCATAATTGGCCAGTTGGCCTACGCGTGTATTCTCCACTTGGAAATTGACGCGTGAAACCGGTGTGTAAATAGAGTCGATCGGAATAACGCCAATCGGAAGATCTTCCCGTTTATTCTGATCAGGACGGGCATATCCGCGCCCTCGATTCGCATACATCCGCATACGCATATGACCATTTTTGGCAAGCGTCGCAATATACAAATCCGGATTCAGGATTTCAACGTCACTGTCATGTGTGATGTCTGCTGCAGTTACCGTTCCGTCACCTTTCACGTCAATTTCAATGACTTTTTCTTCGTCAGAGTAAATTTTCAGTGCCAGTTGCTTCACGTTCAAAATGATGGAAGCCACGTCTTCTTCTACCCCTTCAATGGCAGAGAATTCATGAAGCACACCTTCAATCTGAATAGATGTGACAGCAGCACCAGGCAGAGACGACAACAGAATCCGACGTAAGGAGTTTCCTAATGTCGTACCGTATCCGCGCTCCAGCGGCTCGACAACGAATTTGCCGAACTTCGCATCGTCACTGGTTTCAACCGTTTCAATCTTTGGTTTTTCGATTTCGAGCATTCAGTTTATCCTCCTTCAAAACGTCGGGGTATTTTCGTTTCTCAAGACTTCTCGGAGCTGACTGATAAGCGATCTGCAATCCGATCCCGACAAACGATTATACGCGGCGGCGTTTCGGCGGACGGCATCCGTTGTGCGGGACAGGTGTAACGTCTTTGATCGCCGTTACTTCAAGTCCGGCAGCCTGAAGTGCACGAATTGCTGCTTCACGGCCAGAACCCGGTCCTTTTACCGTTACTTCAAGAGTCTTAAGACCATGCTCCATGGATGTCTTTGCAGCTGTTTCAGCAGCCATCTGGGCAGCAAATGGAGTGGATTTACGGGATCCGCGGAATCCGAGAGCTCCAGCACTGGACCAAGAAAGTGCATTCCCCTGCATATCAGTGATCGTAACAATTGTATTGTTGAAAGTAGAGCGGATGTGAGCAATACCGGACTCGATATTCTTTTTCACACGGCGCTTACGAGTTTGTTGTCTACGTGCCATACTAGGATGAAACCTCCCTTACTGATTATTTTTTCTTGTTTGCTACAGTTTTACGAGGACCTTTACGTGTACGGGCATTATTTTTCGTGTTCTGACCGCGCACAGGCAACCCGCGACGGTGGCGGATTCCACGGAAGCTTGCAATTTCCATCAGACGTTTGATGTTCATTGACACTTCACGGCGGAGATCGCCTTCGATTCTGTACTGATCCAATTGTTCACGGATGCTGTCCAACTCGTTGTCCGTCAGATCGCGTACACGCGTATCTTCAGAAACACCAGCAGCAGCAAGAACTTTTTTTGCAGTAGTTTTACCTACTCCATAAATATAAGTTAATGAAATCACAACGCGTTTGTCGCGCGGAATATCAACACCAGCAATACGTGCCATGTGTATCATGCACCTCCTTCAAGTTTAGCCTTGTCTTTGTTTGTGTTTCGGATTTTCACAGATTACCATTACTTTGCCGCGTCTGCGAATAACTTTACATTTTTCGCAGATTGGCTTAACCGATGGTCTCACTTTCATCTAACCCAACCTCCTTAATAGTCCGGAGTGCAAAAGATTATTTAAAACGGTATGTGATGCGGCCGCGTGTCAGATCATAAGGGGAAAGTTCCACTGTCACTTTATCTCCCGGCAGTATCCGGATAAAGTGCATGCGGATTTTACCGGAAACGTGCGCAAGAATTGTATGGCCATTTTCCAGCTCCACTTTGAACATCGCATTGGGCAGTGTTTCAGTCACTGTCCCTTCGATTTCGATTACATCATCTTTCGCCATCGACCCAGTCTCCCTTCTGTATACAAATCAGGTTCTCATCTTCAAACGGTATTTGCTGATTGACTAGCATAACATGCAATTTGGATGAGTTCCAAACCTGTTACACAGATGCTTCCGCGAAACCCATTATACCTGTCCAAGTCCTAAAATGCACGGCTCAGGCACGGCAGGCAGCTTCAAACAGCACTGGTCTCATCTACCGGGCACACCTTTGTTTTGCAGCTCTCAGAATAATTTGTTCCGATGCTCCCGCAAACGGCTGCAATGGCTCACGCTGCGCCCGGCAGTTTTGAGTCAGTCTTTGCCGTTTGTGAAAAGAGCATCGATGTCAGCAAATACTTCCTTAATGTCCTGCTGTCCATTGATATTCGCCAGCACACCTTTACTTGCATAGAAATCAAGCAACGGCTGTGTCTGCTGGATGTTCACTTCGAGACGGTTGGTTACCGTTTCCGGATTATCATCTTCCCGCTGATACAGCGAGCCGCCATCCCGGTCACATACGCCTTCCACTTTCGGCGGGTTGAATACAACATGGTATGTGGCACCACATAGCTGACAAATCCGGCGGCCTGTCAGGCGGGTAACCAATTCATCCCGATCAACTTGAATATTTACAACATGCTCGACTCTTCTTCCCATATCAGCAAGAAGAGCCTCCAGCGCTTCAGCTTGAGGAACAGTGCGTGGAAAGCCATCCAAAAGGAAACCTTCCTTGCAATCCGGTTTACTCAGACGTTCGCGGACAATGCCGATTGTCACTTCATCCGGAACCAGTTCACCTTTATCCATAAACGATTTTGCTTTCAAGCCAAGTTCCGTCTCCTCTTTCATCGCGGCCCGGAACATATCGCCTGTTGAAATATGAGGGATGTCGTACTTCTCAATGATTTTATCAGCCTGTGTACCTTTGCCGGCACCAGGTAGACCCATTAATACGATATTCATACGGTAGTGTGCCCCCTCAGAACAATTGAACAAGGGGCGCCGCTGCGCCGCCCTGTCCACTGAATTATTTCATAAAGCCTTTATAATGACGTTTCACCAGCTGCGACTCGAGTTGTTTCATGGTCTCGAGTGCGACCCCGACTGCAATCAGAAGCCCTGTTCCGCCAATTTGCGCTGACTGGGGAAGTCCCAGAAAATTAATGAAGAAAATCGGCATGACAGAGATAACTGCGAGGAAGAGGGCGCCGACGAACGTCAGTCGGTAAAGAACACTAGTTAAATAATCTTGCGTATTTTTACCCGGACGGATTCCCGGGATATAAGCTCCCTGTTTCTTCAGGTTATCTGCTACGTTTTCAGGATTCACCTGGATAAACGCATAGAAATACGTGAATGCGATGATTAGTGCCACATAGATCAGCATACCAACAGGCTGCGTGTAGTCAAATGTGCGCTGAATGGCATCGGTGAACGTGTTGGACCCGAAGAAAGTAGCGATCGTCTGCGGTGTAATGATGAAAGCCACCGCGAAGATCACCGGGATAACTCCGGCCGCGTTTACTTTCAAAGGCAGGTGTGTGGCTTGTCCGCCAGTCGTTTGACCGCGTCCGGCTACACGTTTTGCATATTGAATCGGAATTTTACGGAGCGCCTGCTGCACATAAATGATAAACACGGTAATCGCGATAACCGCGAGTGCCAGCAGCACCAGAATAGCAAGGTTGATGACAAGCTGATCTTCTGCTCCTTCGATCAATTGGGCATATAATTGGTTAACAGCATTCGGAACAGCAGCAACGAGACCGGCGAAGATAATAATGGAAATTCCATTACCTACACCTTTCGCTGTGATCTGCTCTCCGAGCCACATCAGAAATGCAGTGCCTGCAGTCAGAACGAGCGCAATTACTACATATGTCAGGATATTGTCATCCTGGATGAGCGTGCCTCCATACAGACGGTTGAATCCATAGGACATCCCCATTGCCTGCAAGAAAGCAAGAATGATGGTGAAATAACGGGTGAACTGAGCAAGTTTCCGTCTTCCGACTTCCCCTTGTTTTGCCCATTCCGTAAATTTCGGAACCACGTCCATCTGCAAGAGCTGGACAATGATTGAGGCGGTGATATACGGCATGATCCCCATCGCTAGTATAGAGAAGTTGAGGAGTGCCCCCCCGCCGAAAGTGTTCAGGAATCCGATCAGGCTCGCCTGATCAGTTGCCTGCAGCACTTCTGCATCAACATTCGGAACCGGGATGAATGTCCCGATCCGGAAAATGATGAGCATCAGCAAAGTGAAAATAATTTTATTTCGAATATCACGCACACGCATAAAATTGGAGATTGTCTGAAACATTAAACCACCTCGGCTTGGCCGCCGGCAGCTTCAATTGCTTCTTTAGCAGATCCGGAGAACTTATGAGCACGGACTGTCAGTTTCTTTTCCAGATTGCCATTGCCCAGAATTTTAATTCCGGCTTTTGCATTGCTCACGACACCTGATTCAATCAGGAGTTCAGGCGTTACTTCTGTACCTTCATCAAAGCGGTTCAGCGTCTCAAGGTTCACAACAGCATATTCTTTACGGTTGACGTTTGTAAATCCGCGCTTCGGCAGACGACGGAACAATGGGTTCTGACCGCCTTCGAAACCAGGACGAACACCTCCGCCTGAACGTGCTTTCTGACCTTTATGGCCTTTACCTGCTGTTTTGCCGGTACCTGATCCAATACCACGGCCCACGCGCTTACGCACACCACGGGAACCTTCAGCCGGTTTTAATTCATGCAGTTTCATAGAGTTGGCACCTCCTTTTCGAAAAATATCGATTAAACTTCTTTAACAGTGACAAGGTGAGCAACTTTTTCGATCATTCCGCGGATTGCCGGGTTATCGTTGTGCTCAACTGTCTGATGCATCTTACGCAAACCAAGTGCTTCGATTGTTTTGCGCTGTGCCGGTTTTGAACCGATCACGCTTTTTGTGAGGGTAACTTCCAGTGTAGTCGCCATTGTGATTTCCCTCCTTATCCTAACAGTTCTTCCACTGATTTGCCGCGCAGTTTTGCGACTTCTTCAGCGCGTTTCAGCTGCTGCAGTCCGTCCATTGTAGCGCGGACCATGTTGATCGGTGTGTTGGAACCGAGTGATTTTGACAGGATGTCTGTAACTCCTGCAAGTTCGAGTACCGCACGGACAGGGCCGCCTGCGATAACACCGGTACCTGGCGAAGCAGGCTTAATCAAGATTCTGCCGGCTCCGAAATGACCGACCACTTCGTGTGGAGTCGTTCCTCTAACCATTGGCACTTCCACCAGATGTTTTTTCGCATCTTCAACCGCTTTGCGGATTGCTTCCGGTACTTCCTGTGCTTTTCCGGTTCCAAAACCTACACGGCCATTTTTATCGCCTACGACAACCAGTGCAGAGAAACGGAAACGGCGTCCGCCTTTCACAACTTTCGCGACACGGTTGATCGTGACTACGCGCTCTTCAAATTCTTGATCTCTTGGGTCATTACGACGCATGAAATGAGTCCCTCCTTCTTTTTAAAATTCCAGTCCATTTTCGCGTGCTGCTTCTGCTAAAGCTTTCACACGGCCGTGATACAAATAGCCTCCGCGGTCGAATACAACTGACTTCAGCCCTTGCTCAGAAGCGCGTTTCGCAATTGTCTCGCCGACTTTTACAGCTGCTTCTGTGTTGCCGTTTGAATCGCCTTCGAATGCTTTATCAAGTGTCGAAGCGCTCACAAGCGTTACGCCGCGTGTATCGTCGATCAGCTGTGCATAGATGTGCTTGTTAGAACGGAACACGTTCAGACGAGGACGTTCAGCAGTTCCTGTGATCTTTGTACGGACACGGGCGTGGCGCTTTTTACGCGTTGCATTTTTATCTTGTTTCGTAATCACTGAGGGTCACTCCTTTCAGCTTGCCTAAGCGGCATTATTTACCTGTTTTACCTTCTTTACGGCGTACACGTTCGCCTTCGTAACGAATACCTTTGCCTTTGTACGGCTCTGGCGGACGTACAGCACGGATGTTGGATGTAAGTGCACCGACACGTTCTTTATCAATGCCTCTTACAATTACACGCGTGTTTGCCGGCACTTCAATATCAAGTCCTTCTTCCGGTGTGAATTCAACCGGATGTGAATAACCGACGTTCAGTACCAATTTCTTGCCTTGGAGCTGCGCACGATAACCGACACCCACAAGTTCAAGCGCACGTTCGAATCCTACTGCTACACCTTCAACCATGTTCGCAAGCAATGCGCGGGTTGTTCCATGGATTGTGCGGTGTTCTTTTGATTCTGAAGGACGTGTCAGTGTAATGACGTTATCTTCTTGTTCGATTTTGATATCTGTATTAAATGTGCGAGTCAATTCGCCTTTAGGTCCTTTGACCGTTACCGCATTGCCTTCTGCAATTTGCACTGTAACGCCTTCAGGAACCGTGATTGGTTTTTTACCTACACGTGACATTCTGTTACACCTCCGTTCGTTTGTCGTTTCTTACCAAACGTATGCTATGATTTCGCCGCCGACTTTCTGTGCGCGGGCTTCTTTATCTGTAAGCAGACCTTGGGATGTTGATACTAGTGCAATACCGAGACCATTCAGGACACGGGGTACTTCATTTGTTTTTGCGTATACACGAAGTCCAGGCTTCGAAATCCGCTTCAAACCAGTAATAACGCGTTCGTTATTTGAACCGTACTTCAGGAAGATACGGATCATACCTTGCTTGTCATCTTCAACATATTCAACATCACGGACGAAACCTTCACGCTTCAGGATTTCAGCGATATCTTTTTTCAGGTTTGAAGCAGGAAGCTCCAATTTCTCGTGACGAACCATGTTGGCGTTGCGGATGCGTGTCAGCATATCTGCAATCGGATCAGTCATTGTCATTACATTTACCTCCTTCCCAGTATAGGGGATTACCAGCTGGCTTTTTTAACGCCAGGAATTTGTCCCTTGTATGCAAGTTCACGGAAACAAATACGGCAAAGTTTAAATTTGCGTATTACTGAATGCGGACGTCCACAACGTTCACAGCGAGTGTACTCCTGCACTTTAAACTTCTGCGGGCGCTGCTGTTTCACGATCATCGATTTTTTAGCCACGTTTACGCCTCCCTTTAGTTTACTTTTGGAATGGCATTCCGAATTGTGTCAGCAGTTCGCGGGCTTCTTCGTCCGTGTTCGCTGTCGTAACAATTACGATATCCATTCCGCGTACTTTCGATACTTTATCATAGTTGATTTCAGGGAAGATGAGTTGCTCTTTTACGCCGAGCGTGTAGTTGCCGCGTCCGTCGAAAGATTTTTTCGATACGCCACGGAAGTCACGCACACGCGGAAGTGCAACAGCAATCAGTTTGTCGAGGAATTCATACATGCGTTCACCACGCAGTGTGACTTTCGCTCCAATCGGCATGCCTTCACGCAAGCGGAAACCAGCGATTGATTTCTTCGCTTTCGTTACTACCGGCTTCTGACCAGCGATTGTCTGCAGCTCTTCTACTGCAGTATCCAGTGCTTTTGTATTTTGAACTGCTTCACCGACACCCATGTTGATGACAATCTTGTCAACTTTTGGTGCCTGCATGACAGACTCATAATTGAATTTATCCATGAGAGCAGGTGTGATCTCATTGATGTACTTATCTTTTAGGCGGTTCATGTGTGTACCTCCCTTCACTCAGAAAATTATTTATCCAGAACAGTTCCGGATTTTTTTGCAACACGAACTTTTTTGCCGTCTTCCACTTTATATCCTACGCGAGTCGGCTCGCCGGATTTCGGGTCAACTACCATTACATTTGAAACGTGAATCGATGCTTCCCGGTTGACGATTCCGCCCTGTGGGTTTGCCTGATTCGGTTTCGTGTGCTTTTTGATGATGTTGACACCTTCAACGATGACACGGTCATTTTTCGGATAAGCAGTCAGAACCTCACCGGTCTTCCCTTTATCCTTGCCTGTAATCACCATTACTTTATCGCCTTTTTTAACGTTCATTCTGTCGCACCTCCTTGATATGGCACTGGGATTTATTAAAGAACTTCAGGAGCAAGTGAAACGATTTTCATGAAGTTGTTGTCACGAAGTTCGCGTGCCACAGGTCCAAAAATACGAGTTCCGCGCGGTCCTTTATCTTCACGGATAATCACACAAGCATTTTCATCGAATTTGATGTACGTGCCATCCTTGCGGCGGGCACCACTTTTCGTCCGTACGATTACAGCTTTCACCACATCACCTTTTTTGACAACGCCACCGGGTGTTGCTTTCTTCACTGTACATACGATTACATCGCCAATATTCGCAGTTTTACGGCCGGATCCGCCTAGCACTTTAATCGCCAGCACTTCACGTGCGCCTGAGTTATCTGCAACTTTTAAACGGCTCTCTTGTTGAATCATCTAGGTTACCTCCCTCCGGAAAAAATTCGTTTCCGAAATAGATTAATTTGGATTAGATAATAACCGCTTTTTTCACGACTTCAACTAGGCGGAAGCGTTTTGTAGCGGACAGCGGACGGGTTTCCATGATGCGAACAACATCGCCTACCCGCGCTTCATTTTGCTCATCATGAGCTTTGAATTTCTTTGAGTACTTTAGGCGCTTGCCGTAGAGCTTGTGCTTTTTTTGTGTTTCAACCATTACTGTAACGGTTTTGTCCATCTTGTCTGATACGACGCGGCCTGTGTAAACTTTGCGATTGTTACGCTCAGTCATACTCGCAAACCTCCTCTCGTTTTATCGGTTGTTGCCGTTGATTTCTCTTTCACGAATCACAGTTTTCATACGCGCAATCGCTTTGCGGACTTCGCGGATGCGAGCGGTATTCTCTAACTGGCCAGTCGCTAATTGGAAGCGAAGGTTAAAAAGCTCTTCTTTCAGTGATTTCACTTGTTGTTCGATTTCAGCAGTGGTCAAGTCACGGATTTCATTAGCTTTCATTCGATTCACCACCAATTTCTTCACGTTTTATGAATTTGCTCTTGATCGGAAGTTTATGAGAAGCAAGACGAAGTGCTTCGCGTGCTACTTCTTCCGATACACCGGCAATTTCAAACATTACTTTACCAGGCTTTACAACCGCTACCCAGCCCTCAGGAGAACCTTTACCGGAACCCATCCGGACTTCAAGAGGCTTTTTCGTATATGGTTTATGCGGGAAAATTTTGATCCAGACTTTACCGCCACGCTTCATGTAACGTGTCATCGCGATACGTGCAGATTCAATCTGGCGGTTTGTGATCCATGCAGCTTCAGTTGCCTGCAGACCGAACTCGCCGAATGCAATTTCTTTGCCGCCTTTCGCTTCCCCGCGCATCTTTCCGCGGTGCTCACGACGGTGTTTCACGCGTTTAGGCATCAACATATTATTTGCCTCCTTCCTCAGAGTTCTTCTTATTCTTAGTCGGAAGGACTTCACCGCGGTAGATCCATACTTTTACGCCAAGCTTACCATACGTGGTATCTGCTTCAGCATGCGCATAATCGATGTCTGCGCGTAGTGTATGGAGCGGAACAGTTCCTTCACTGTAGTGTTCAGCACGAGCAATATCTGCACCGCCAAGACGGCCGGATACTTGTGTTCTGATTCCTTTTGCACCAGCACGCATTGTGCGCTGGAGAACTTGCTTCTGGGCACGGCGGAAAGACACTCGGTTTTCCAGTTGACGAGCAATTCCTTCTGCAACCAATTTCGCATCCAGATCAGCTTTTTTCACTTCAACAATATTGATGTGTACGCGTTTGCCGGACAGTGCGTTCAGTGCTTTACGAAGTGCTTCGACTTCAGAACCACCTTTACCAATGACCATTCCTGGCTTCGCAGTATGCACTGTAATGTTAACCCGGTTAGCAGCGCGCTCGATTTCAACTTTAGAAACAGATGCTTCTTTCAGACGGCTATCAAGATATTCACGGATGCGCAAGTCTTCGTGAAGAAGTGTCGCATAGTCCTTTTCAGCGTACCATTTTGACTCCCAATCACGGATGATGCCTACACGCAATCCATTAGGATGTACTTTTTGACCCACGAATTATCCCTCCTTCTTCTCAGATACCACGATTGTGATGTGGCTTGTACGTTTGTTGATTGCGCTCGCACGCCCCATTGCACGAGGACGGAAACGCTTCAGTGTTGGACCTTCATCAACGAACACCTTGCTTACCACAAGATTGTTCACGTCCATTTCGTAATTATGTTCAGCGTTAGCAGCTGCGGAAGTCAGAAGCTTTTCCACCACGAGCGATGCTCCTTTTGGTGTATGCTTCAAAATCGCTACAGCTTCGCCGACTTGCTTGCCTCGAATTAAATCGACTACTAAGCGGACTTTACGAGGAGCAATACGTACTGTTCTAGCGACAGCTTTTGCTTCTTGCATAGGGGAAACCTCCTCTCAATTAACGTCTTGTTTTCTTATCGTCTGCACCGTGGCCTTTATATGTGCGCGTTGGTGCGAATTCGCCAAGTTTGTGTCCGACCATGTCTTCAGTCACATAAACCGGTACGTGTTTGCGTCCGTCATACACCGCAATTGTCTGTCCGATGAAAGACGGGAAGATAGTGGAACGGCGAGACCATGTTCTGATCACTTGTTTTTTCTCGTTGTCCTTTTGTGCTTCGACTTTCTTCATGAGATGGTCATCGACAAAAGGTCCTTTTTTCAAGCTGCGACCCATTTGGGATCCTCCCTTCGTGATTGCACCACGGTTCTGACTGCGAACCGCAGCGTAATCTCTTTATTTTTTGCGTCGACGTACGATGAATTTATCGGATTGGTTTTTCTTCTTACGCGTTTTGTAACCAAGTGTTGGTTT
Organism: Planococcus lenghuensis; assembly: GCF_001999905.1. NCBI lineage: Bacteria > Bacillati > Bacillota > Bacilli > Caryophanales > Caryophanaceae > Planococcus > Planococcus lenghuensis. Next base: position 130,375 of record NZ_CP019640.1, on the reverse strand, counting down.
GCCCCATGGAGACATAGGTGACTTGCGTCCGATTGGCGCTTTACCTTCACCACCGCCGTGCGGGTGATCGTTCGGGTTCATAACAGAACCACGGACTGTCGGGCGTTTCCCTAACCAACGTGAACGTCCTGCTTTACCGATGTTGATCAGTTCGTGCTGTTCGTTTCCAACTTGACCGATTGTTGCGCGGCAAGTTGCAAGAATCATGCGAACCTCACCGGACTGAAGACGTACGATATAGTACTTGCCTTCTTTACCGAGAACCTGTGCTGAAGCTCCTGCTGAACGGACGAGCTGGCCGCCTGCACCTGGTTTCAGTTCGATGTTATGGATTGTAGAACCCATCGGAATGTTCGAAAGCGGAAGTGCGTTCCCTGGCTTGATGTCTGCATCCGGACCAGACATGATCTGTGTTCCGACTGTCAGACCTTTCGGTGCTAGGATATAACGCTTTTCCCCGTCTACATAATGGATCAGTGCAATGTTAGCAGAACGGTTCGGATCGTATTCGATCGTAGCAACGCGTCCTGGAATGCCATCTTTATCACGCTTGAAATCGATGACACGGTATTGGCGTTTGTGTCCGCCGCCTTGATGGCGTACAGTCAACTTACCTTGGTTGTTACGGCCACCTTTGCGCTTAACCGGACGCAGAAGCGATTTCTCCGGCTGATTTGTGGTAATTTCCGCAAAATCAGAGCTTGTCATGTTACGACGGCCGTTGGAGGTAGGTTTATACTTTTTAATCGCCATGTTTGTTCCCTCCTTCGTTTGATTGATCCTATTTTATAGGAATTTACACTTCAAAAAGTTCGATGTCTTTGCTGTCGGCTGTCAATTTCACAATCGCTTTACGGCGTTTGTTTGTGTAGCCGCCGAAACGTCCCATGCGCTTGAACTTACCTTTGTAGTTCATGATGTTGACTTTCTCAACATCCACACCGAAGATTTCTTCGACTGCATCTTTCACTTGTGTTTTGTTGGCCCGAGTGTCCACATCGAATGTGTACTTTTTCTCAGCCATCAGTTCGGAAGAGCGCTCAGTAATGACCGGACGCTTCAGAATGTCACGTGCTTCCATTATCCAAGCACCTCCTCAATTTTTTCTACTGCTGCTCTAGTGATGACAACTTGGTCATGGCCCACTAGATCCAGGACGTTAATGCCACTTGCCGGCAAAACAGTGATTCCTTGGATATTACGTGCAGAAAGTGCAACGTTCTCATCAAGATCAGCTGTTACAAACAGTGTTTTTCTTGCAGTTGACAGATCTTTTGTCAGCTGTACGAAATTCTTTGTTTTCGGTGCGTCGAACGCAAGTCCTTCAAGAACTACCATGCTGTTGTCTGCCACTTTAGATGATAGTGCAGAACGCAGCGCGAGACGACGAACTTTTTTCGGGAGTTTGTAGCTGTAGCTGCGTGGTGTCGGTCCGAAGACGACCCCGCCTCCGCGCCACTGTGGTGAACGGATGGAACCTTGACGGGCACGTCCTGTGCCTTTCTGGCGCCATGGCTTTTTACCACCGCCCGCTACCGCAGAACGGTTTTTTACTTTATGGTTTCCTTGGCGAAGCGATGCGCGCTGGGAAACGACTGCGTCGAACAGTACCGATTCGTTCGGTTCAATTCCGAATACATAGTCGCTGAGCTCGATATCGCCAACCTGAGAACCTGATTGGTTTAAAAGAGATAATTTAGGCATTCCTGTTTCCTCCTTCCTTTAGTACTTATTAAGCTTTAATAGCTGCTCTTACTCGTACAAGTGTTTTGCGGGCGCCTGGAACATTGCCTTTAATAAGAAGCAAGTTGCGTTCTGCATCCACACGGACGACTTCGAGATTCTGGATTGTTACAGTATTTCCGCCCATTTGACCTGGCAGTTTCTTCTGTTTGAATACGCGGTTCGGAGCAACCGGGCCCATTGAGCCTGGACGGCGGTGATAGCGTGAACCGTGTGCCATTGGTCCGCGGGACTGTCCGTGGCGTTTGATAACACCCTGGAATCCTTTACCTTTTGTTGTTCCTGTTACATCTACAGTTTCACCTTCTGTGAAAACTGTTACTCCGACTTCCTGACCAACTTCATAATCGGCTGTGCTCAGATTGCGAAATTCGCGAACGAAGCGCTTAGGTGCAGTGTTTGCTTTTGCCGTATGTCCTTTTTCCGGTTTGTTTGACAGCTTTTCACGCTTATCTTCGAAACCGAGTTGGATTGCATCGTAGCCGTCTGTATCAACTGTTTTTTTCTGAAGCACGACGTTTGGAGCCGCTTCAATAACAGTTACAGGGATCAGATCACCGTTTTCCGCAAATACCTGCGTCATGCCGATTTTTCTGCCTAAGATTCCTTTGGTCATGTCGTTACACCTCCTGTGAATGATTCATAAATTAAATAATGGATTTACTTTTATATTCGTTTTACCGATTAAAGTTTGATTTCAATGTCGACGCCGGACGGCAGGTCCAGCTTCATGAGCGCATCAACAGTCTGCGGTGTCGGATTAACGATATCGATCAGACGTTTATGTGTGCGCATTTCGAATTGCTCACGAGCATCTTTATACTTGTGGACAGCACGCAGGATTGTGTAGACGGTTCTTTCCGTCGGAAGCGGAATTGGACCGGATACATTTGCACCTGAACGTTTCGCTGTTTCCACAATTTTTTCCGCTGACTGATCCAGTACTCTGTGATCATATGCTTTTAAACGGATACGAATTTTTTGTTTTGCCATTATTTTCCCTCCTTTTCGCCTATTTTCTAGACTTCTCCGCGAAAATTTTCCGTACACTCGCCATGGCAAAGCGGCCGGGTGTGTCGGTAACCTCTCGCTTCAACGCAGTCAAAGACCAACATTCAACATTATACACAAGAAAAAAGAATTTCGCAAGCACTTATACGAAATCCTTTCTCCTAAAACACAACTTCATTTATTATATAGGTTCACTGGCTTTTTTTCAACTCATACGCTGACTTACGTAAGAACCATTACCGCAAGCCACCCAAACAGGATGAGCGGGATATTATAATGGATAAACGTCGGCACGCACGTATCCCAGATATGGTTATGCCGGCCATCAGCATTTAAACCGGCTGTCGGTCCGAGCGTGGAATCTGATGCGGGTGAGCCTGCATCTCCAAGCACACCGGCAGTACCGATGAGTGCAATGATCGCAAGCTCCGAAAAGTTGAACTCCACAGCGAGCGGTACGAAAATTGCTGCGATAATCGGGATGGTTGCAAACGATGAGCCGATTCCCATTGTTACAAACAGACCGACAAGCAGCATGGCGAGCGCTGCCAGCAGCTGACTGCCTCCAAACAGATCCGATGCGCTTTCCACAAGTGGACTGATTGCGCCTGTGGCCTGAATAACAGAAGCAAATCCGTTTGCTGCAATGATAACAAATCCGATGAATGCCATCATCTGCATGCCCTCCGTTAAGAGCCGGTCAGCTTCCCGCCACTTCATGGCTCCTGCCAGATAGAGCACTGCGATACCCGCCAGCGCGCCGGCAATCATAGAGTCGGTGGAAATTTGCGCCCAAAGCGCCGCTGCCAGCGCAGCCACAGTCGCTGCAATATTTTTTACAGACGCTGTCTTCTCTTCTGCTTTCTCTTCTTTTACCGCCATGGAATGATAGGTGCGGGGTTTACGGTAGGAAATAAATACCGCGATAAGCAGACCGATGAATAATCCGGCTGCCGGCAGCAGCATGGCTCTCGGGATATCCGCCATTTCCACTTCCACCCCCGCGAGACCCATTTGAGTCGTAATGATTTCATGAAAAATAAGTCCGAATCCATAAGGCAGCAGCATGTACGGCATGACAAGACCAAATGTCAGGACAGCGGCAATCAGCCGGCGATCGATCTGCAATTCATTCAAGATATATAAGATCGGCGGAATCAGCAGTGGAATGAACGCAATATGAATCGGAATCAGGTTTTGTGAAAACACGGCCATGATCAGCAGCACAAAAACCAGCAGCGCTTTCACTAAGCTTTCCCGAGTAGCACCCTTTTCTTCCTTATTGATCATCTTGATGACTAGACTGACGAGCAGTTCCGGGATTCCTGTGCGGGAAATTGCGATGGCAAAGCCGCCCAGCATGGCATAGCTCAATGCGATCACCGCTCCTGCACCAAGCCCGTCCGTAAACGCAGTAAGGGTATCCATCAAGGATAATCCCCCGGCGATTCCCCCCGCCAGTGCACCGATCAGCAAGGCAAATACAACATTCACCCGAAATAAACTTAAAACCAACATGACTAAAACGGCAAGAATAACAGCATTCATAATTAATTACGTTCTCCTTTACTATGCTAAAGCGATAAAGTCCGCTTTTAAAATTAACAAAAGCATTGGAGGATGTCAATATGAATGAAGAGATTAAGGCCGGACAGCACAAAAAGTCCGGCTGCAGGATAGAGTAACAATCGCTGCAGCCGGAGCTGTATTTCTGTTATTCGTGAATTATAGTATGGATAACACAGCCGGGTTCAGACCCGCAACAAGTTCATGACACCTGACCAGCTTGGCAATATCAAGATTCCCGCCACTGACGATGATACCTGTACTTCCGCTTCCTGCTGGCAAATATCCGGCAAGTGCAGCGGCCACAGCAGCTGCCCCTGCCCCTTCAACCAGCATTTTCTCCCGTTCCAGCATAAACAGAATTGCTGATGCAATTTCCTGTTCTGTCACAGTGAGAACTTCGTCTACTAAAGACAAAATCACGTTAGTCGTGAGCATGCCCGGTTCTTTCACTCCGATTCCTTCAGCAATCGTCGGTTGGGTGCGGGCGGCATTCAGTTTTACTATAGCGCCGTATTGGCGGGTCGCCATTACCTTAGCCTGCGGAGTGGTTTCCGGCATGAATACCGTCACCGGCACTCCTCGTTTCTGTCCCGCTAACGCAACCCCTTGTGCGTGGTTACCCGCGGAGGCAGCCAGAATGCCATTCGCACATACCTCGTCCGATAGTTGACTGATCTCGTTGTAAGCACCGCGGACTTTAAACGACCCGGTCTTCTGCAGATTTTCAAGTTTAAGTGAGATTTTTTTGCCTGCCAGTCTGTTTAAAGTGGCTGATTGCTTGCAAGGTGTGCGATGAACGACCGGTGTCAGACGTTCAAGTGCCCGGTATAGCCCCTCTGGGTCATATGAATTCCCAAAAGATCATCTCCCTGTCTGTGTGTTGGGTTACACGGCTGGATGCCGCTTCTCGTATTCATCAATATAAGTTTCATACTGAAACGTGAGGGCGATTTCATCCCATCCGTTCAGCAGCATTTGCTTCCAGTATGGATCAATGTCAAATGCATATTGAACGCCATCCGCTCCCTGTACCGTTTGATCTTCCAGTGAAATGCTGAGTGCATACGGCGCCTGTTTCCCTTTTTTAAGCAATTCATCCACTTCTTTTTCCTGGAGCCGAATCGGCAGAATACCATTTTTCACACAATTGTTATAGAAAATATCCGCATAACTTGGTGCGATAACTGCATTAAACCCGTAGTCCTGAATCGCCCACGGTGCATGCTCACGCGAGGAACCACAGCCGAAATTATCTTGCGCAACAAGGATTTGCGAATCTGCATACGTTGGATCGTTCAAAACGAAGTCTTCGTTCAAACTGCCATCCGGATGGAAACGCCAGTGATAGAATAAATACTTGCCGAAACCGGTCCGTTCAATCCGCTTCAGGAATTCCTTTGAAATAATCTGATCTGTATCTACATTTTGCCGGTCGAGCGGCGTAACCACACTGCTGATTTCGTTAATCGGTTTCATATATGCACCTTCCTGATTTGAGTTATGCCGATGTCACCGGCTCCTTCAAATATTTCCGGACGTCTGTCAGGTGTCCTTCGATTGCAGCCGCTGCCGCCATTACCGGGCTGACAAGATGAGTCATGGATCCAGCTCCTTGGCGCCCTTCAAAATTCCGGTTTGAAGTGGAAGCGCAGCGTTCCCCGGCCGGCACTGCATCTTCATTCATTGCGAGGCACATACTGCATCCTGTTTCGCGCCATTCAAACCCCGCTTCCAGGAACACTTGATCGATGCCCTCTTCTTCTGCCGCCTTTTTGACTGTAGCAGACCCAGGCACTACGATGGCAGTGACAGACGGATGCACTTTCTGGCCCTTTACAATTTCACTTGCCGCGCGTAAATCTCCGAGCCGGGCATTCGTGCATGAGCCAATAAAAACGTGTTGAATTTCAATTGAATCCAGCGGAATGCCTTCTTCGAGGTCCATGTAAGTTAATGCTTTACGCACAGCTTCCTGGTCCGCCTTCTTCTCATAATCAATCAGCCTTGGGACATGGCCGGCAATCCCTGATCCCATTGAAGGATTCGTACCCCAAGTGACAAATGGAGAGATTTCATCAGCATGAATGCTTAAGGAGATATCATATATGGCATCCGGATCACTGGCCAGTGCCAGCCAGCGATCGGCTTCTTCCTCGAATGCCTCGCCGTCCGGAACGTGCCGTCGCCCACGCAAGTACTCGACTGTCGTTTCGTCCGGACTAATCAGACCTGCCCGGGCTCCCGCTTCAATGGACATGTTACAGATCGTCATCCGCTCCTCCATCGATAATTTGCGAATGGCTTCACCTGTATATTCCATGACATGACCGGTACCGACATCAATTCCAAATTTTGCAATGATGGCGAGAATGACGTCTTTGGCTGCTACTCCGAATCCAAGTTCACCATCAATCCGGATCTCCATGGTCTTCGGCTTCGATTGCCAAAGTGTCTGGGTAGACAATACATGTTCAACTTCACTCGTCCCGATGCCAAACGCCAAGGCACCAAATGCTCCGTGAGTCGATGTATGGCTGTCACCGCAGACAATTGTTTTCCCAGGCTGTGTCAGTCCGAGTTCCGGTCCGATTACATGGACGATGCCCTGGTCAGGATGATTAAGGCCTGCCAGCGGTACGCCGAACTCTTTGCAATTTTCTTCAAGCGTCATGATTTGTTTGCGGGAGATGGGATCTTTTATGATGTCCCGGTTTCTTGTAGGTACATTATGGTCCATGGTCGCAAAACACAAATCCGGCCGCCGGACGCTGCGGCCATTAAGCCGCAAGCCTTCAAATGCCTGCGGCGATGTAACTTCATGCAATAAGTGAAGATCGATATAGAGCAGGTCTGGTTTTCCTTCTTCTTCAAACACAACATGCTGCTCCCAGATTTTCTCGATAATCGTCTTAGGCATACCAGCCGCTCCTTTCTGTCATCGGTATGAATACATAATATGTTCAGATACGAATTCGCGCTCCAGCTCTTCAATCACTTGTGCCGCGAATGCCCCTGTGGAGATGACCCGTTTGCCCTCTCCTGCGATGTCTCCGGTACAATAGCCATCTTCCAGTACACCCGCTACTGCTTCTTCCACTGCAGCCGCTTCGGTATGGAGACCAAATGAGTACTTCAGCATCATTGCCGCTGATAAAATAGCAGCTGTCGGATTCGCTTTATTCTGTCCGGCAATGTCCGGTGCAGAACCGTGCACAGGCTCATAAATGCCAAATCCGTCCGTTCGGGTGCTGGCCGATGGAAGCATACCGAGGGAACCTGTGATGACAGACGCTTCATCGCTCAGAATATCACCGAACATATTCTCCGTGACAATGACATCAAAAGACCGGGGGTTCGTGATCAGCTTCATCGCAGCCGTATCCACGAGCATATGCTCGACTTCCACGTCCGGATAAGCTGTCATCCGCTCTTCGACCACTTCACGCCATAATTTGCTCGTTTCAAGCACGTTGGCTTTATCAACAGATGTGACTTTCCCTTTTCTTGTGCGTGCGATTTGGAAAGCCTGATCCACAATCCGTTCGATTTCTGCCCGCGTATACACCAGCGTATCAACAGCAGACTTCGGAGAACGCTGTTTCGGTTCTCCGAAATAGAGGCCGCTTGTCAGTTCCCGCACAATGACCATATCCACTTCCCGGGCAACTTCTTCTTTAAGCGGGGAAGAGCCAAGAAGTGAAGGCACTGCCTTGACGGGGCGGATGTTTGTAAACAGATCGAACTTCTTCCGAATATCCAGCAAGCCTCTTTCAGGCCGCAAATGAGAAGGCTGTTGATCCCATTTCGGTCCTCCGACAGCACCGAGGAGCGCTGCATCACTCGCTTCGCACACAGCAATCGTTTCATCCGGCAGTGGCTTGCCGTACTGGTCAATGGCATCTCCGCCGATAGCTGCATAGGTGAACTGAAACGCATGGCCATAGCGCCGGGCTACTGCCCGTAGCACTTCCACTGCCGCTTCCGTGACTTCAGGGCCGATTCCATCTCCAGGCATTACTGTGATTCTTTTCACCATATTAATTCCTCCTTGGAAAATTCTTAATCAACCTGCCGTTACCTTCACTTTTGCCTCCGCCTTTACAACTTGACGGTTCACTGCGTTCAAGTAAGCTTTCGCTGTCGCTTCGAGCACGTCTTGTGCGACGTCACGTCCGGTTACCGTCTCTCCGTCATAGCTCATGTTAATAACTGCTTCTCCCAATGCATCGCGCCCTTTTCCAATGGATGTGACCCGATAATCGAGGATATGGACTTTTCCTTTAACAACCCGTTCCAATGTGTTGAATATTGCTTCAACCGACCCCGCTCCTGTAGCCGCTTCGCTGATCAAATCACCGTTCGGTGCATGTGCTGTGACAGTAGCTGTCGGAATGTGAGCTGTTCCATATTGGACTTGTACGCTGGCCAGTTCGTAGACCGGCACGTCCTCATCATGGATCTGCTGATCGGTAAGCAATACCATCAGATCTTCTTCCACAATCGCTTTCTTGCGGTCTGCGAGCTTTTTGAATTCGATGAATGCGTTATTCAGTTTCTCTTCACTTAAATCAAAGCCCATTTTGATGGCCCGGTCCTTAAATGCATGCCGGCCTGAATGCTTGCCGAGTACCAGCTCTGTCGCCGCGTCTCCAATCAGCTCTGGCGTGATGATTTCATAGGTCAGTGGATTTTTCAGCATGCCATCCTGATGAATTCCTGATTCATGCGCAAATGCATTTTTTCCGACTACCGCTTTATTCGGCTGAATCAGACTGCCGGTAAGCTGACTGACTAGCTGGCTTGTCCGTTTAATTTCATGCAGATTTATTGTTGTTTCAACGCCATATACCGGCTTGCGGATATGAAGAGCCACCGCAATCTCTTCAAGGGCAACATTTCCTGCCCGTTCGCCGATTCCATTGATTGTGCCTTCCACTTGGTCAGCTCCATTTTCAATCGCTGCCAATGTATTGGCTGTTGCCATGCCAAGATCATTATGGCAATGCGCGGATAACTTCACCTTGTCGATGCCTTTCACGTTTTCTTTCAAATAGCGGAACATGTCGCCGTATTCCTGTGGTGTTGCATAGCCGACTGTATCCGGAATATTGACGGTGGTAGCTCCCGCTTCCACTACTTTTCCGATGATATGGGCAAGGAATTCGAGGTCAGAACGGGATGCATCCTCCGCTGACCACTGGACAAGCGGGAAAAACCGACGGGCGTACTTTACAGATTCCACTGCCGCTTCCACGACTTGATCCGGCGTCTTCATCAATTTATGTTCCATATGAATCGGTGAAGTCGCCAGGAAAATATGAATGTGGGGCTGCTCCGCTCCGCGGAGCGCTTCCCACGATCGGTCAATATCACTTTTTACGGACCGGGCAAGCCCGGTGACGATTGAATTCTTAACAGTACCCGCAATCCGCTTTACTGCGTCAAAATCACCGGGAGAAGCTGCCGGAAATCCGGATTCAATAATTGTGACACCGAGGCGTTCCAGCTGGCGGGCAATCTCAATTTTTTCGGCTGTGTTTAAGTTAATGCCTGCTGACTGTTCACCGTCCCGCAAGGTCGTGTCGAAAATATCAACTTTTCGCACTGGATGTCACCTCATTTTCTTTTTTATTGTTTGCCGGATTCACGAATGGCATCATTGCCCGCAATTCTCTGCCGACCTGCTCAATCTGATGCGCTTCTTCCGCTTGTTCAATCGCCCGGAATTCCGGACGGTTCAACTGATTCTCGAGCAGCCAGCCTTTTGCGAATTTTCCTGTCTGGATATCTTTCAGGATGTCTTTCATCCGATCTTTGGTTGCTTCATCCACCACCCGCGGCCCTGAAACGAAATCGCCCCATTGTGCCGTATCAGAAATGGAATAACGCATACCCGATAAGCCGCCTTCATACATCAGGTCCACGATCAGTTTCAATTCATGGAGACATTCGAAGTAAGCAAGTTCCGGCTGGTATCCGGCTTCCACAAGCGTTTCAAATCCGGCTTTTACAAGGGATGTCAGCCCGCCGCATAATACTGCTTGTTCCCCGAACAGATCAGTTTCAGTTTCTTCTTTGAATGACGTTTCCAAAACGCCTGCCCGTGTGCTGCCGATGCCTTTTGCATAAGCAAGGGCCACTTCCTGCGCCTTGCCGCTCACGTTTTGGTGGATAGCGAACAATGCCGGAACGCCAGCTCCTGATTCATATGTCCGGCGTACAAGATGCCCCGGTCCTTTCGGTGCTACCAGGAATACATCCACGTCCGGCGGCGGCACGATCTGATTGAAATGAATGTTGAATCCGTGAGCGAATACGAGTGATTTCCCTGCTGTCAGCGCCGGTTTGATCGCTTCGTTATATACTTGTGTCTGCCGCTCATCTGGTACGAGTACCATAATAATATCTGCCGACTGTGCCGCTTCTGCAGCACTCGTAACTCTCAAACCGTCCGCTTCTGCTTTTTCAAACGATTTGCCCGGCCGGACACCAACCACTACGTCATATCCGGAATCTTTCAAGTTCTGTGCATGAGCGTGTCCCTGTGATCCGTATCCGATAATTGCTACTGTCTTACCTTGTAGTGCCTGTTCATTCACGTCTTGGTTATAATACATTTTAGCCATTAATATTTCCTCCTCAGATGGTTGGACTGTTTTTATAAGATGGATAGTTGCTGTGGTGCAGGCGCTTTTTGCGTTTCCCGCACAAATGCGGATACTCCGCTTCTTGTTAGTTCTTTAATGCCGTATGGCTTCAGGAGATCCACCAATGCGTCTATTTTTTCCGGTTCACCGGTCACCTGAAATGTCGTGACATTTTTACTCATATCGATTACAGCGGCTCGGAACGGTTCGGTGATGCTGTAAATCTCACTCCGGACAGCCGGTGATGATACTACTTTGATCAAAGCTAATTCGCGCATGACCATCGCTTTATCGGTAATATCATTTACTTTCAGTACATCGATCTGCTTCTGTAGCTGTTTCAGCAGCTGTTCAAGCTTCCGCTCATCTTCCACATTAACCACAAACGTCATTTTCGATATGCCTGCCTGTTCCGTAGGGCCGACTGATATGCTTTCAATATTGAACTGACGCTTCATCAGCAGGCCTGTTACGCGGTTCAGCACACCGCTTTGATTGATCACCGTTGTCGTTATAATGCGCTTCATTTACTTATCACCCCGATCATTTCGCTGAGTCCTTTGCCTGGAGCGACCATCGGGTAGACATTTTCCAGCTGCAGCACCCGGCAGTCAATCAATGCCGGCTCATTCGATTCAAAAGCTTTCCGGAATACCTCTTCTGCATCCTCTAACGTCTCTACCTTATAGGCATCAATTTCGTATGCCTGTGCTAATTTCACAAAATCCGGCTGCACATGAAGCAGGGATTGTGAATAGCGTTCCTCGTAGAAAGTTTCCTGCCATTGTCTCACCATTCCCAGGCTCTGATTATTCATGATGACCACTTTTACTGGAAGCCGCAGCTCCTGCAACAGTGATAACTCCTGTAACGTCATCTGAAACCCGGCATCGCCGACAATTGCGACTACTTTTTCATCCGGTTTTGCCAGCTGGGCTCCGATTGCTGCCGGGAAACCGAACCCCATTGTTCCCAAGCCGCCCGATGTTACCCAATTATGCGGATTGTTGAATTTATAGTACTGTGCCGTCCACATCTGATGCTGTCCAACATCAGTCGTAATGACCGCATCTCCTCCCGTCAACCGGTGGATTAATTGAACTGCCTGCTGCGGCAGGATGCCTTGCTTATTCGCTGTACTGTACTGCAGCGGGTAACTGTTTTTATTATGCGTCAGTTTTTGCAGCCACTGCGTGGTATCAGGTCCTGTAATCGGCTGTTCGAGCAGTGCAATCAATGCCTTTTGGGCGTCTGCAACGATCGGGATGTCCGTGGGTACGTTTTTACCGATTTCTGCCGGATCGATATCAATGTGTATCACTTTCGCATTCGGTGCGAAATCCGCCAGATTACCCGTCAGCCGGTCATCGAACCGGGCGCCGATATTCATGAGTACATCGCATTCACAAATAGCCGTATTGGCGGTATAAGTACCGTGCATGCCCGCCATTCCGAGGAACAGGTCGTGGTCACCCGGGATGCCGCCAAGACCCAGCAGCGTGTTAGTCACGGGAATCTGATATTTTTCAGCAAATGCGACCAGTTCCGAAGTTGCTTTTGCTGCCAAGACCCCTGCACCGGCCAGGATGAGAGGCCGCTTCGCCTCCGCCAATACCTGCACAGCTTTTTGAATTTGGAGGTAGTTCGGGTTAGTCGTCGGCTGATAGCCCGGCAACCGCACTTCCTCACTCACTTGTGCTGATGACATGCCGGTGGCGATGTTTTTAGGTATATCGACGACTACCGGTCCCGGCCTTCCAGTGGAAGCGATATAGAATGCTTCTTTAATGATCCGCGGAAGATCTTCCACGTTCTTCACTTGGTAATTATGCTTTGTGATCGGCTGTGTGATGCTGACAATATCCGCTTCCTGAAAAGCATCCGTACCTATAACGGTCGTGGCTACTTGCCCGGTGAAAACAACCAGCGGGAGCGAATCGAGCATGGCATCCGCTATACCGGTCACAAGGTTCGTTGCCCCCGGCCCTGATGTCGCCAGCACCACGCCAGCCTTCCCGGAAACCCTGGCATATCCCTCAGCCGCATGAATCGCTCCCTGTTCATGACGGGCGAGTACATGACGGATCGGATTCTTATAGAGAGCATCGTAAATCGGAAGTACAGCTCCTCCGGGATAACCAAAGATCATTTCGACACCCTGTTCTTTTAACGATTCAATCAGGATATCAGCACCGCTTTTCTGTATTGTTTGTGTTGCTGCATCTCGCATCTTTACGCTTACTTCCAATTTGTCCGCCTCCTTTTCTTTACTCCGTTGGCTCTGACAGTTTTTCATTTGATAAACAATAAAAAGCTTTTCCATCCGGCACAGAGATCATCTCTCCTGTGCAGGGATGAAAAAGCTTCATGGTACCACCCTGGTTCACTGCATATCTGCAGCCTCATGGATAAGCTGTGCTTATCCTTTTTATAACGATACCAGGTTTGGTACCGGAAACACCTAAACGGGCGGGGCCCTTTCAGCATTCCACTCGGAGGGGAGAAGTGAATGGCTGTATTGCCGGCTCTCAGCAGTACCGGCTCTCTGGAAATACAGGCATCCATTCACTTATGACCTCGTCATTGCGTTAGTGCTATTTCATTTTTTATTCACTTCAAATGATGCTGACTTTATCACCGTATACTTTCACGCCGTCTTCCTGAACAAGCTCCCGAAAAGCGTACAGCAAATCATTTGTCACCGGACCCGGTTTTCCATCGCCGATGATTCGGCCATCCACTTTGATAACTGAAATCACTTCAGCTGCAGTTCCTGTCAGAAACACTTCGTCCGCCACATACACGTCATGTCTGGTGAAAACTCCTTCTTTCATGTCGTATCCTTTTCGGGCAGCAAGCTCAATGATCGCGTTTCGGGTAATACCTTCAAGCGCACCCACATAGCCTGGCGGTGTCAGCAATTTATTGTTCTTCACAATAAAGATATTATCTGCTGATCCTTCTGCCACATATCCTTGTTCATTCATCATCAACGCTTCCGGTACACCGGCGAGATTTGCTTCAATTTTCACTAGGATGTTATTTAAATAGTTCAAGGATTTCACTTTAGGGCTCAAAACATCTGAGCGGTTTCGCCGTGTAGCGACGGATACGATTTCGATCCCCGTCTCATATAACGCTTTCGGAAACAGGGACAGCTTTTCAGCAATGACAATTACATTCGGCTGCGCACAGCTGGATGGATCAAGACCTAAATTGCCGACTCCTCTGGAAACCACCAATCGAATGTATGCATCCCGCAATCCATTGCGCTGGAGAGTTCCAACCACAATATCTGTCATTTCTTCAGCCGTATAGGGAATCGCCAGCATGATTGACTTGGCGGAATCATAAAGTCGTTCCAAGTGCTCCTCTAATCGAAACACGTTGCCATCATAACTCCTGATTCCTTCAAAAACACCATCTCCGTACAGAAAACCATGATCATATACAGAAACCTTTGCGTATTCTTTTTTAACAAATTCACCGTTCATGAATATGACTTGGTCCATCATGCTGTCCACTTCTTTCTGCTGTTTAGTTCACTGGTAATGCGGATAAGAATGCTTCCGCTTTTTATAAATTGGTGTAATCTTATCGCCTCTGAACCATAGTGTCAACCACATTGTTTAATTTTTTAATCAATTTAGAATATTAACTATTTTTGAATACGCTTACATCCTTGCTGTATCGCAGTTTTTCCTCTTCAAAAGTTTTTTCAATTTAATTTTGAGTTTTCAATGCTTTTTGATCCTTCTGGCTCATCACCAAAGGTCGGGGGTGACAGGCGTTCACCCGGTCTCCAAGCGGATTCGCAGGAAAAGATGGGCATCGTTCCGGTAGCCGTATCCCCGTCTTTTGATAAGTTTGATCTTATTGTTCGTTCCTTCCATAATGCCGTTTGATAAAGGGGACAGAATGGTTTCCAGTAATGCGGTTTCCCTAACGATCAGGCTCTTTGCGATTTTAGCTGCTGCCCGGCATCCATGGAACTGATAGCGCTTCATCCAGTCGGAAAGCCGTCGCCCTGCCTGTGTAGGTGTTGTCGCTTTGAAGACATACCGGATGTGCTGTAAAGCCTGATAGAGATGGCATAGGTGGCTGTCTTCCTCCAGCCAGCGGAATACATAGGCACGCTCTCCTTCAGTAAGAGCCGCCGGCTCACACGCCAGGCAACGGTCGATAAAGCGGACCGTGTGATGCTTTTTCGCCTCGATCAAATACCGGCGCCTCCTTTTGAGCGCCTCCGTAAAGAATTGAATGATATGGAAACGGTCCAGGATGTGGCCGGCGGACGGAAAGGTGGCTTGGATTGCCTTGGCCATGGCGGGTGCCAGATCGCTCACCACCACTTTCACAGATCCCTTCACCTTTGCCAGGACAGTTTTGATCGCCTCCTCGTCCCGTCCGCGGGCGACAGCCAGCACGCTTCCGGTATCGGCATTCAGCACACTGGTCGCATAGGAATGGCCTTTACGGAAAGCGAACTCATCGACACAGATCCGTTCCGCTTTTTCTTCTTTTGCCTGTTCTGGCGCATACCGGTAAAACCACCGTTCCACCGTGGTATATGGCAGCTGATACTCGGAGGCCACGTCCGAAAGGGCGCGGCCATGGCAGCCACGGACGATTTCGCGACGGTAGGCAGCGGTGGAATAACGGATGAGCCCAAGCCCGTAATCGTAGGTGAACGTGTAGGCACAACCCAAGCAGCGCTGTCTGGGAACGGCTAGTTCAATCCACAGGGTACCAATATGCCAGGCATACCCATGGCGAAAGCGGCGGATTTTCCGATCATGGCGATGGGTTCTTCCGCCACAAATCGGACAGCGGATACAGTGGGCCGGCGGATCGACTGGGAAAACAGCCGGCGCTTCATCGGATGGCGGAGAGACGGTAAAAAAGGCTGGCAATGGAATCAGGGATTTGATAAACTGGGTGCACAAAGCGAAAACTCCTATCGTGGTTTGTCTAGTCAACAATTACGATAACGGGGTTTTCGCTTTTTTTCTAATTTTTACGTTCAATCAACTTTCACTTACACAACCCCACGTTTCGGTGATGAGCCATCCTTCTGTAAACCTTGATAATTATTGGAAACTACTTCTTCAAGCTCTCTGCTTCTGCTCGTCCTGTGAAACTGGTATTTTACACGGAATCTGGAACGCAAAAAACCCCAGCTCATACGAAATGAGCTGGGGGTATTATCCGATTCAATTACTTCGTGATTTTAGCAACGACGCCGGCGCCTACAGTACGGCCACCTTCACGGATTGAGAATTTCGTTCCATCTTCAAGCGCGATTGGAGAGATCAGGGCAACGTTCATTTCGATGTTGTCCCCAGGCATAACCATTTCAACGCCTTCAGGAAGAGTGATAACGCCCGTTACGTCAGTTGTACGGAAGTAGAACTGCGGACGATAGTTTGAGAAGAATGGCGTATGACGTCCACCTTCTTCTTTTGAAAGCACATAAACTTCCGCTTTGAATTCAGTATGTGGAGTGATTGTGCCTGGCTTCGCCAGAACCTGTCCACGCTGAATGTCATCACGGGAAACACCGCGAAGAAGTGCGCCAATGTTGTCGCCAGCTTCTGCGTAGTCAAGAAGCTTACGGAACATTTCTACACCTGTTACAGTTGTAGTTTTTGGTTCTTCAGTAAGACCGATGATTTGAACGTTTTCGCCAACCTTGATCTGTCCGCGTTCTACACGTCCAGTTGCAACCGTACCACGGCCAGTGATTGAGAATACGTCCTCAACCGGCATCATGAATGGCTTGTCAGTGTCGCGTTCTGGAGTTGGGATGTACTCATCAACTGCATTCATCAGTTCCAAGATTTTTTCTTCCCATTCAGTTTCGCCTTCGAGAGCTTTCAGAGCGGAACCTTTAACAACAGGTACATCGTCGCCAGGGAAGTCATATTCAGACAACAGGTCGCGAACTTCCATTTCAACGAGTTCAAGAAGCTCTTCGTCGTCTACCATGTCGCATTTGTTCAAGAATACAACAAGGTAAGGTACGCCTACCTGACGTGAAAGAAGGATGTGCTCACGAGTCTGTGGCATTGGGCCATCAGCAGCAGATACTACCAGGATCCCGCCATCCATTTGTGCAGCACCAGTGATCATGTTTTTAACATAGTCAGCGTGACCTGGGCAGTCAACGTGTGCATAGTGGCGAGTAGCAGTTTCGTACTCAACGTGAGAAGTGTTGATTGTGATACCACGCTCTTTTTCTTCAGGTGCGTTGTCGATTTGGTCATAAGAACGAGCTTCCCCGCCTGATGCTCTAGCAAGAACTGTAGCAATTGCTGCAGTCAGCGTAGTTTTACCATGGTCAACGTGTCCGATTGTACCGATATTCGCGTGTGTTTTGGAGCGGTCAAATTTAGCTTTACCCATTAGAAAAATCCTCCTCAAAGTTAATGTTTATCATCGTAATTTACAGCTTCCGAAACAGCGGATTCCCCGCTGCCCCGGGCTACAAATTATTTATACTTGATGCAAAGGCAAAATTCAATTATTCGCCTTTATTTTTCTTAATGATCCCCTCAGAAATCGATTTCGGCACTTCTTCATAGTGGTCGAAGTGCATTGAGAACACACCGCGGCCCTGCGTATTGGAACGCAGTGAAGTTGCATAGCCGAACATTTCTGCAAGAGGTACCATCGCACGGACTACCTGTGCGTTACCGCGGGCATCCATACCTTCTACACGGCCGCGGCGTGACGTAATGTCACCCATGATATCCCCGAGATATTCTTCAGGAATAACAACCTCGACGCGCATGATCGGCTCAAGAATTACCGGGTTAACTTTAGAAATTGCGTTTTTCAATGCCATAGAGGCAGCGATTTTAAACGCCATTTCGTTGGAGTCAACGTCATGGTAAGAACCGTCATAAAGTCTTGCTTTGATATCGATCAGCGGATAACCAGCAATAACACCATTATCGAGTGAATCGCGGAGGCCTGCTTCAACAGCCGGGATGTATTCACGCGGAACCACACCACCGACGATTGCATTTTCAAATTCGAAACCTGCGCCCTCTTCGTTAGGAGAGAACTCGATCCATACATGTCCAAACTGACCACGGCCACCGGACTGACGGACGAACTTCCCTTCTACTTGTGCAGAGCTACGGAATGTTTCACGGTAAGATACCTGAGGAGCACCCACGTTAGCTTCAACTTTGAATTCACGGCGCATACGGTCAACAATGATGTCCAGGTGAAGTTCACCCATACCAGCAATGATAACCTGTCCAGTTTCCTGGTCAGTGTGCGCGCGGAAAGTCGGATCTTCTTCCTGTAATTTCTGAAGCGCTGTTGTCATTTTATCCTGGTCAGCTTTCGATTTCGGTTCAACCGAAAGGGAAATAACCGGCTCAGGGAATTCCATAGACTCCAGAATTACTAGGCTTTTTTCGTCACAAAGCGTATCGCCTGTTGTTGTATCTTTCAAACCTACTGCAGCTGCGATATCTCCGGAATAAACCTGTGCGATTTCTTCGCGGGAGTTCGCGTGCATCTGAAGGATACGTCCAACACGCTCACGTTTGCCTTTTGTTGAGTTCTGTACATACGATCCGGAATTCAGGACACCTGAATATACGCGGAAGAATGTCAGTTTCCCAACATACGGGTCAGTCATAACTTTGAATGCGAGTGCTGAGAACGGCTGATCGTCTCCAGCTTTACGGATTACTTCTTCTTCACTGTCTGGTACATGACCAGTGATTGCTTTTACATCAAGTGGTGATGGAAGGTAATCGATAACTGCATTCAGCATCAGCTGAACACCTTTGTTTTTGAAGGCAGAGCCACAGACAACCGGGTAGAACTCAACGTTGACTGTTCCCTGACGGATTGCTGCACGCAATTCTTCATTTGTGATTTCTTCGCCGCCCAGATATTTCTCCATGAGATTTTCATCGAGTTCTGCTACAGCTTCAACCAGCTTTTCACGCCATTCTTCAGCTTGCGCCATATGAGATTCAGGAATTTCACGGATTTGGATATCCGTTCCTTCATCGTTGCCGTAGAATATTGCTCTCATTTCCACAAGGTCAATGATTGCTTCAAATTCATCTTCAGCACCGATTGGAATCTGAATCGGATGTGCATTCGCCTGAAGGCGGTCGTGCATTGTTTTTACAGAGTAGAGGAAATCTGCTCCGATTTTATCCATTTTATTGACGAAAACAACACGCGGTACTCCGTATGTTGTTGCCTGGCGCCAAACCGTTTCTGTCTGCGGTTCCACGCCGGACTGCGCATCAAGAACTGCAACCGCACCATCAAGCACCCGGAGGGAACGTTCTACTTCAACTGTGAAGTCTACGTGTCCCGGTGTATCGATGATATTAACACGGTGGTCCGCCCAGGCAGCTGTTGTCGCAGCAGAAGTGATCGTGATTCCACGCTCCTGCTCCTGCTCCATCCAGTCCATCTGAGAAGCCCCTTCGTGTGTTTCACCGAGTTTATGGATACGGCCAGTGTAGTATAAAATACGCTCCGTAGTAGTTGTTTTACCGGCATCAATGTGGGCCATGATTCCGATATTACGTGTTCTTTCTAAGGAGAACTCTCTTGGCATGTGGTCTTTCTCCTTCCATTTCGGATTAAAGTACTAAAATGACAGGAAATCCTACCAGCGGTAGTGAGCGAATGCTTTATTCGCTTCTGCCATTTTGTGCATGTCTTCACGTTTCTTCACAGATGCACCAGTATTGTTGGCAGCATCAAGAATTTCATTAGCCAGACGCTCTTCCATCGTCTTTTCACCGCGCAGACGCGAGTAATTAACGAGGTAACGAAGGCCGAGTGTTGTACGGCGTTCAGGACGTACTTCAACCGGCACCTGGTAGTTCGCGCCACCGACACGGCGTGCACGCACTTCAAGTACTGGCATTACATTAGTAAGCGCCTGTTCGTAAACTTCGATCGGCTCTTTGCCGCTACGTTCACGAATCAGTTCAAATGCTCCATAGAGAATCTTCTGAGAAGTTCCTTTTTTACCGTCAACCATCATTTTATTGATCAGACGTGTCACCAGTTTCGAATTGTAAATCGGATCCGGCAGCACATCACGTTTAGATACAGGACCTTTACGAGGCATATTGGTTCCTCCTTTCACTTAAGGGTTTATACTTATTTTTTCTCTTTCGGTCTTTTCGTACCGTAAAGGGAACGGCTCTGCATACGGTTGTTAACACCAGCAGTATCAAGCGCTCCGCGTACGATATGGTAACGTACACCCGGAAGGTCTTTTACACGTCCGCCGCGGATCAGTACGACACTGTGCTCCTGCAGGTTGTGGCCTTCGCCCGGAATGTAAGCTGTTACTTCAATCTGGTTAGTCAGACGCACACGCGCATATTTACGAAGTGCCGAGTTCGGTTTTTTCGGTGTCATTGTACCAACACGCGTACAAACTCCACGTTTTTGTGGTGAACTCACGTCTGTCTGGCTTTTCTTGAAGCTGTTATAACCTTTGTTCAAAGCCGGTGAATCGGATTTGCTGCTTTTGGATTTACGAGGCTTACGTACCAATTGGTTAATTGTAGGCATCGATAGGTCCTCCTCTCATTATTTACTTTAATACCACACATCCAGGTGGTTCATTTTTTGGGTAAAAACAACGTCTTTGTGTTTCACACACAAAAACGGTTATTCAGGGATGGTCTGTCATCCGCTGCCTTGTCTTTTACCAATGATGTTACAGCCCTTCATTAAAAAAGGAACCGTTAACTATCAACCTTCAATATGTTATCATTCTTCACTAGCAGTGTCAACCGATAATCACAGAAATTCACGGGACGCCCATTCAGGGCGTCCCGGAATTATTACTGCTTTATTCTGCATTCACCACTTCTTCAAGCGGTTCATTTTCCACGCCGTCCAGTTCAATCTGGCGGTAGCGCTGCATGCCTGTTCCGGCAGGAACCAGTTTACCGATGATGACATTCTCTTTGAGTCCGAGAAGCTCATCCCGTTTCCCCTTGATCGCTGCGTCGGTCAGGACACGTGTTGTTTCCTGGAATGAGGCAGCAGAGAGGAAGGACTCAGTTTCAAGGGATGCTTTTGTAATCCCGAGAATAACCGGTCGGCTGGTTGCTGGCATGTCTCCGGCCAGTACCGCTTTTACGTTAGCTTCGGTAAACTGGTGGATATCAAGAAGTGAGCCTGGCAGCAGATCCGTATCGCCCGCTTCAATGACCCGGACTTTCCGGAGCATTTGGCGTACCATAACTTCAACGTGCTTATCCCCGATCTCTACCCCTTGCATCCGGTAAACTTTCTGTACTTCTTTCAGCAGATATTCCTGCACTGATGCTACATCTTTTACGCGAAGCAGTTCTTTTGGATCGATGGATCCTTCTGTCAGCACTTGTCCGCGTGCAATCTGATTATCTACAGCAACCCGCAGACGCGCATTGTAAGGTGTAGAATATTTGCGTGTTTCCACATCACCTTGAATGGTGATTTCTTTCTGGCCTTCACGGATCTCATCAACCGCTGTAACAGTACCGGTGATTTCACTGATAACCGCCTGTCCTTTCGGATTACGCGATTCAAAAATCTCCTGGATACGCGGAAGACCTTGTGTAATATCGCTTCCGGCTACGCCGCCCGTATGGAACGTACGCATTGTCAGCTGTGTGCCCGGTTCACCGATCGACTGGGCAGCGATGATACCGACTGCTTCGCCCACTTCGACTTCCTCGCCTGTTGCCAGGTTCGTACCGTAGCACTTCTTACACACCCCGTGCTTTGTATTACACATAAACGCAGAGCGAATTGTGATTTCCTTAAGACCCGATTCAATGATAATTCGGGTAATGTCTTCCGTAATCAGTTCATCTTTCGGAAGGATTACTTCTTTCGTTTCCGGATGACGGATCGTTTTCTTCGTATGGCGTCCGACAATCCGCTCTTCGAGTTCCTCGATTACTTCTGTACCTTCCATCAGGGCACCTACGAGCAGACCGCGGTCAGTTCCGCAATCATCTTCACGGACGATGACATCCTGTGCCACATCTACAAGACGACGGGTCAGGTAACCGGAGTCAGCTGTCTTCAGTGCAGTATCTGCAAGACCTTTACGGGCACCGTGTGTCGAGATGAAGTACTCGAGTACTGTAAGACCTTCACGGAATGATGACTTGATTGGAAGTTCGATGATTCGGCCGGCCGGGTTTGCCATGAGACCGCGCATACCGGCGAGCTGTGTGAAGTTGGACGCGTTACCTCGCGCACCGGAATCACTCATCATGAAGATAGGATTCAAAGTATCAAGTGATGCCATCAGCTTGTCCTGAATGACATCTTTCGCCTGGCTCCAGTAAGAAATGACCCGCTCATAGCGTTCCTCTTCTGTAATGAGACCGCGACGGAACTGCTTTGTCACTTTATCTACTTTGTCCTGTGCCTCTTCCAGGATTTTACCTTTATCCGGCAGCACCACGATATCGGAAATCCCGATTGTAATACCAGCTTTTGTGGAATAGCTGAATCCAAGATTTTTCATGCGGTCAAGCATCCGGGACGTTTCCGTAATGTGGAATCGTTTAAATACTTCTGCAATGATATTTCCAAGGATTTTCTTTTTGAACGGCTGTACGAGTTCAGCTGTTTCGAAATGCTTACGGATATCCGTATTTGTCGGAACGAAATACTTTGCCGGTGTTTCTACCTGCAAGTTATAATCCGTCGGTTCATTGATATATGGGAACGACTTCGGCAAGATCTCGTTAAAGATCACTTTCCCGACAGTCGTCAGCAGGAGCATCTTATTCTGCTCTTCAGTGAATGTCGGATTGTTAACTGACGAAGCTTTGATCGCAATCCGGCTGTGCAGATGCACATGGCCGTTCTGATAAGCAACCATCACTTCATTCGGTCCATAGAAGCTCGACCCTTCACCTGTGGCATTTTTACGCTCCAGTGTCAGGTAGTAGTTACCAAGCACCATATCCTGAGACGGTGTTACAACCGGCTTCCCGTCTTTCGGATTCAAGATGTTCTGTGCTGCAAGCATCAAGAGACGGGCTTCTGCCTGTGCCTCTGAAGACAACGGCACGTGAACAGCCATCTGGTCCCCGTCAAAGTCTGCGTTGTATGCAGTACATACGAGCGGATGCAGACGAATCGCGCGTCCTTCGACAAGTGTCGGTTCGAATGCCTGGATACCTAGACGGTGAAGTGTCGGTGCACGGTTCAAGAGAACCGGATGCTCCTTAATAACTTCTTCAAGTACATCCCATACTTCCGAGTGAAGGCGTTCGATTTTGCGCTTTGCACTCTTGATGTTGTGGGCAAGTCCGCGCTCCACCAATTCTTTCATCACAAACGGCTTGAACAATTCGATTGCCATTTCTTTCGGCAGACCGCATTGATACATCTTCAGATTCGGTCCGACAACGATAACGGAACGGCCTGAATAGTCAACCCGTTTTCCAAGCAGGTTCTGACGGAAACGGCCCTGCTTCCCTTTCAGCATATGCGACAGGGATTTAAGCGGGCGGTTACCCGGTCCTGTAACCGGACGGCCGCGGCGGCCATTATCGATCAGGGAATCGACGGCTTCCTGCAGCATCCGTTTTTCGTTTTGCACGATAATGCTTGGCGCACCAAGATCGAGTAACCGTTTCAGCCGGTTGTTCCGGTTAATTACACGGCGGTACAAGTCATTCAGGTCGGATGTGGCAAAACGGCCGCCGTCCAGTTGAACCATTGGACGAAGCTCCGGCGGAATAACCGGCAGCACGTCAAGTACCATCCAATCCGGACGGTTGCCGGAGTTACGGAATGATTCCACAACTTCCAGCCGTTTGATTGCCCGGGTACGACGCTGACCTTGTGCGGTTTTCAGTTCTTCTTTCAATGTGTCGGTTTCTTTTTCCAGGTCAATTTCCTGGAGGAGACGCTTGATAGCCTCTGCTCCCATAGCCGCCTGGAATTTGCGTCCGTATTTGTCGCGGTACGCGCGGTACTCTTTTTCAGACAGAAGCTGCTTTTTCTCGAGCGGCGTATCCGCCGGGTCGATGACCACATATGAAGCGAAATAAATAACTTCTTCCAGTGAACGCGGTGAAATGTCCAAAATCAGACCCATTCGGCTCGGGATGCCTTTAAAGTACCAAATGTGTGAAACTGGAGCAGCAAGTTCAATATGCCCCATCCGTTCGCGGCGGACTTTCGCACGTGTTACTTCTACGCCACAGCGATCACAGACAACACCTTTATAGCGGACGCGCTTGTACTTTCCGCAATGGCATTCCCAGTCTTTTGTCGGACCGAAAATTCGCTCACAGAATAATCCGTCCTTTTCTGGCTTCAGTGTCCGGTAGTTAATTGTTTCTGGTTTTTTGACTTCCCCGTATGACCACGAACGAATTTTATCGGGTGAAGCTAAACCGATTTTCATATATTCGAAATTGTTAACATCTATCAAGGAGCCTGCCTCCCTTTTTATGTCGAGTTTCTGTCCGGCTTTCCTTCATGTCTTGCAAAAAAACAGATAGGAAGAGAACTGCCGGAGCAGTCCGTCTTCCACTATCAGTCAATCAATCCTGCTGGTTCTTCTTCTGCTGAGGGCATGATATTCAAGGAATCAGCGGGCTGGAGATCTTCTTCATCATCCAGGTCACGGAGTTCAATTTCTTCATCATTAGCCGTCAGCATTTTCACGTCCATGCCTAAGCTCTGCAGTTCTTTAATCAGAACTTTAAAGGATTCCGGTACGCTTGGCTCAGGGACACTGTCACCTTTTACAATCGCCTCATACGTCTTTACCCGTCCAACCACGTCATCTGATTTCACTGTCAGGATTTCCTGAAGCGTATAGGCGGCGCCGTAAGCTTCAAGTGCCCAAACCTCCATCTCACCGAAACGCTGTCCGCCGAACTGAGCTTTACCGCCAAGTGGCTGCTGAGTAACGAGTGAATAAGGACCTGTTGAACGCGCATGGAGCTTGTCGTCAACCATGTGAGCAAGTTTAATCATATACATGACACCGACAGAGACCCGGTTATCAAACGGTTCACCGGAACGGCCATCGTATAAGACTGTTTTCCCGTCACGCGGCATACCGGCTTCCTCCATTGTTTCCCATACATCAGCTTCATTCGCTCCATCAAATACGGCGGATGCCATGTGCAACCCAAGTGAACGGGCAGCCATGCCCAAATGCAGTTCCAGTACCTGCCCGATATTCATACGGGATGGTACGCCGAGCGGATTAAGCATGATATCAATCGGTGTGCCATCCGGCAGGAACGGCATGTCTTCTTCCGGAAGAATCCGGGAGATAACCCCTTTGTTCCCGTGACGGCCGGCCATTTTATCACCGACAGAAATTTTTCGCTTCTGCACGATGTATGCACGTACCAGTTGGTTCACACCTGGCGGTAATTCATCTCCGTCTTCCCTGTTAAAGATCTTAACATCCAATACGATTCCGCCTGCACCGTGTGGCACACGCAATGACGTATCACGGACTTCACGCGCTTTTTCACCAAAGATTGCATGGAGAAGCCGTTCTTCCGCCGTCAGTTCCGTTACCCCTTTAGGTGTAACTTTTCCGACGAGGATATCGCCATCTTTCACTTCTGCACCGATGCGGATGATGCCGCGATCATCAAGGTTGCGGAGTGCATCTTCACCAACATTCGGAATATCGCGTGTGATTTCTTCAGGTCCGAGTTTTGTATCCCGGGCGTCTGACTCATACTCTTCGATATGGACAGATGTGTAGACGTCATCTTTTACAAGGCGTTCACTCATGATAACTGCATCTTCATAGTTGAACCCTTCCCATGTCATGAAGCCGACAAGGACGTTACGGCCAAGGGCCATTTCGCCTTTCTCCATTGATGGGCCATCCGCCAGGATATCACGCTTCGCGACGCGGTCGCCGACTTTTACGTTCGGACGCTGGTTATAACTTGTACCTTGATTAGAACGGATGAATTTCTGCAGTTTATATGTCGTGAGGTCCCCTTTTACTTCGGTTCCGCCCACTTCTTCAATCCGTCTTACCCGGATTTCTTTTGCTTCAACGTGCTCAACGATGCCGTCATGTTTCGCAATAACAGCTGCCCCTGAATCACGGGCGTTTACGTGTTCCATCCCTGTACCGACAAACGGTGCTTCAGGGTTCAGAAGCGGAACAGCCTGCCGCTGCATGTTCGCACCCATAAGAGCACGGTTAGAGTCATCGTTTTCGAGGAACGGAATACATGCCGTCGCAGCGGATACAACCTGCTTCGGTGAAACATCCATGTAATCAATACGTTCTCGTTTAAACGTGGTATTCTCCCCCGGAAACGGGCGACAACTTCCTCGTTCTGGAAAAACCCTTCTTCAGTAAGCGGCGCATTTGCCTGTGCCACCACGTAATTGTCTTCTTCATCTGCAGTCAGGTAATCGATCTGCAGCGTAACTTTTCCCGTTTCGGGATCTACATGCCGGTAAGGCGTTTCAATGAATCCGAATTTATTCACCTTCGCAAAAGAGGAAAGTGAGTTGATCAATCCGATGTTCGGGCCTTCCGGTGTTTCGATCGGACACATGCGGCCATAGTGAGAATAGTGAACATCCCGCACTTCAAAACCGGCACGTTCACGGGTCAAACCACCTGGTCCAAGTGCAGAAAGACGGCGTTTATGAGTCAGTTCTGCCAACGGATTTGTCTGATCCATGAACTGGGAAAGCTGCGAGCTTCCGAAAAATTCTTTAATGGATGCAATAACCGGACGGATGTTAATCAGCTGCTGCGGCACGATCGTCTGTGTGTCATTGATAGACATGCGTTCACGTACAACCCGCTCCATTCGGGAAAGCCCGATCCGGAACTGGTTCTGCAGCAGTTCACCCACTGAGCGAAGACGACGGTTCCCAAGGTGATCGATGTCGTCCGTATTGCCGACACCATAAAGTAAATTAAAGAAGTAACTGATGGATGAAACAATATCGGATGGTGTAATATGTTTAATTTTGTCTTCGATGAATGCATTGCTGATCACATTAATTTCTTTCTGTGATTCATCATTCGGCGCATAGATTTTAATGGACTGGATGACAATATCCTCTTCCAAAACGCCGCTTGCGTTGGAAATTGTACGGAAACCAATACCATTTTCCAAGTTCGGAATGAGCCGATCAAGCGTTCTCCGGTCAATTACCGTGCCTGCTTCAACCAGGATTTCGCCCGTTTCAGGGTCTGCAAGCGTTTCTGCCACTGTCTGATTGAACAGCCGGTTCTTGATGTGGAGCTTTTTATTCATCTTGTAACGGCCGACATTCGCCAAGTCATAACGCTTTGGATCAAAGAACCGCGAGTACAGAAGACTCTTTGCACTTTCAACTGTCGGCGGCTCTCCAGGACGAAGACGCTCATAAATTTCCAGCAACGCTTTTTCAGTGCTGTCTGTATTATCTTTTTCGAGGGTATTCTGCAAGTATTCATTGTCGCCGATCAGATCGATGATTTCCTGATCAGACCCGAATCCGAGTGCACGCATCAAAACAGTGACCGGTAATTTCCGTGTGCGGTCAATTCTGACATAGACGACGTCTTTCGCGTCTGTTTCATACTCCAGCCATGCACCCCGGTTCGGAATAACCGTTGCTCCAAAGCCCCGCTTGCCGTTTTTGTCAGTTTTATCATGATAATAGACGCTTGGAGACCGAACGAGCTGTGAAACGATGACACGTTCTGCCCCGTTAATGACAAAGGTGCCGGTTTCAGTCATTAGAGGGAAATCCCCCATAAAGACGTCTTGTTCCTTCACTTCATCTGTCTCTTTATTATGCAGCCGCACCTTTACTCGGAGCGGCGCTGCAAACGTCACATCGCGCTGTTTTGATTCATCGACTGAATACTTCGGTTCGCCGAGGCTGTAATCAACAAACTCCAGCGAGAGATTGCCGGTGAAGTCTTCAATGGGAGAAATATCCCGAAACATTTCCCGCAATCCTTCGTCCAAGAACCATTCATAAGACGATGTCTGGATTTCAATGAGATTTGGAAGCTCGAGAACTTCATTGATTCTCGAAAAACTTCTGCGCTGACGATGTTGCCCGTACTGAACTAGTTGACCTGCCAACTCATTCACCCCTCAATAAAGCATTTATGTGTCTGTCAGTTCCGCACAGCTGTGCGGATTGCCGGCAGACAAAAAGAAAACGAGTCTGAAATCACTCATTTTCGGTTACCATGTGCGTATAAGCTCTGTTTGCCTGAAATCGAAAAAGGGCAAACAACTTCAAAATAAAGTTTTATGCATTTAGTTATAATACCACAGCAAATTTGTCAAGTCAATTTTTTATGGAACAGAAGATAAAATAGCCTTTTTCCTTTGCAGCAATCCGGACGTTGCCGAACAAAGCATCGAGCTTCTTTTCAGTTGACGGGGCACCTTGTTTTTTCTGAATGACAACCCAAAGCTCACCACCTGGAGCTAGATGCGCATATGCTTCTTCATAGAATCGGAATACAGTATCTTTTCCTGCCCGGATCGGCGGATTGGTGAGGATTGCTGCAAATTCTGCAGTTCCAACTGCCTGGAGCGCATCGCTTTCGTAAACCCGGATATTTTCAATTCCATTGGCTGCCGCATTTTTGCCGGCGAGTTCCAGCGCTCGTGTATTGACATCGACCAAGTGCACTTCTCTGTCAGGAAAGCTCTTTGCTGCCGCCAAACCGATCGGACCATATCCGGCTCCAATATCAGCGATTGGTCCGTCTGTTTCCGGAAGTTCGAACGTTTCTATCAGCAGCCGGGAACCGAAATCCACTTCCTGCCGGCTGAACACACCGGAGTCTGTATGGAATCGAAATGATTGGCCGCGCAGCTGGTATATCCATTCTTGAGGGCTGCTCTGCGTTTGAGGGTTTTTGGAATAGTAGTGCTGTGACATCAGGAGTCCTCCCAGTAATGAAGAAAAAAAGCCCGTCGCTGATGACGAGCTTTTTCCTAATTCATTTTCTGTGAATTACTTAACTTCTACGTTAGCGCCAACTTCTTCAAGCTTCGCTTTTGCTTCTTCAGCTTCTTCTTTAGTAGCGCCTTCTTTGATTGCTTTAGGAGCTTCGTCAACAAGTGCTTTTGCTTCTTTCAGGCCAAGACCTGTGATTTCACGAACGACTTTGATGACTTTGATTTTCTGGTCGCCTGCACTTGCCAGAACCACATCAAATTCAGTCTGCTCTTCTTCAACAGCAGCTCCGCCGCCAGCAGCCGCAGCTACAGGTGCAGCAGCAGTTACACCGAATTCTTCTTCGATTGCTTTTACGAGGTCGTTAAGTTCAAGAACTGTCATTTCTTTGATTGCATCAAGGATTTGCTGATTGTTCATTTTGTAGTTCCTCCTGTTATGATTAGTATTTTTTGGCCGATCAGTTGATCAGCTGATTAAGCGCCTTGCTCTTCTTTTTGTTCTGAAACCGCTTTTGTCGCAAGAGCGAAGTTGCGGATCGGTGCTTGCAGTACGCTGAGAACCATAGAAAGCAGGCCTTCGCGGGATGGCAGTTCTGCCAGTGCCTGTACGTCAGCAACAGTTGCCACGTTGCCTTCGATGATACCTGTTTTGATTTCAAGCGCTTCGTGAGTTTTCGCGAAGTTGTTGATGATTTTTGCCGGTGCAACAACATCCTCGTTTGAGAACGCAATCGCATTCGGTCCAGTCAGGAATTCATTGATCGCTTCATAACCCTGCGCTTCAGTTGCACGGCGAGTCATCGTGTTTTTATACACTTTGAACTCTACGCCTGCATCGCGGAGCTGTTTGCGGAGTTCTGTTACTTCAGAAACATCAAGACCGCGATAGTCTACGACAACAACTGAAGCGGCAGCTGCGAATTTTTCTGCGATTTCTTGAACTTTGACCTTTTTTGTTTCGATAGCTTTAACGCTCATTCTGGCACCTCCTGTAGATTTTTTACTTATACCGCTATAAGAAAAGCCTCCGGTCACAGACGCGGAGGCATAAATCAGTCTCATTTAAAGGATAACCTGAAATGATCATGACCTCGGCAGGATGATTAAGCACTGAAGGCCCCTGCTGTCTGCGGTACAAATATGTGATTGTTCAACTTTGCTATTGTAGCAGAGCTAAATCCATTCGTCAAGCTTAGCCTTTGACGTTCACGCTGTTTGCATCAACTTTAACGGAAGGGCCCATTGTTGTTGTCACATGGACAGACTTCATGTAGACGCCTTTTGCCGCTGATGGTTTTGCTTTTTGAAGGGTATCAAAAACTGCGTTGAAGTTTTCAACCAGTTTGTTGTCGTCAAATGATACTTTCCCGATCGGCGCGTGAATAATTCCGTTCTTTTCAGCACGGTATTCCACTTTACCAGCTTTGATTTCCTGGACAGCTTTTGTTACATCAAACGTAACTGTGCCAGTTTTCGGGTTTGGCATCAGACCTTTTGGTCCGAGGACCCGTCCGATTTTACCAACTTCGCCCATCATATCAGGAGTTGCTACGATTACATCAAAGTCAAACCAGCCTTGCTGGATTTTCTGGATGTAATCTGCATCGCCTACATAATCAGCGCCTGCTGCTTCAGCCTCTTTCACTTTATCGCCTTTAGCGAATACGAGAACGCGCTGTGTTTTACCTGTTCCGTTCGGAAGTACAACTGCGCCACGAATCTGCTGATCGTTTTTACGCGTATCGATTCCAAGACGGAATGCCACTTCAACTGTTGCGTCAAAGTTTACCGTGCTTGCCTGCTTAGCAAGAGCCACCGCTTCCTGCACGTTGTACAGCTGTGTGCGGTCAACCAATTTCGCAGCTTCCTGCTGCCGTTTGCTTGTTTTAGCCATTTTAATGTCCTCCTTGTTGTGGTATAGCGGAATGAACCTCCCACGAGTAAGGGCTGCGCAATTCCGGGGAATCGCACAACCCTTCAGAAATCCGTGCCTGGCTGATTAATCTTCGATCACGATACCCATGCTGCGGGCAGTACCTTCAACCATCTGCATAGCCGCTTCAACAGAAGCCGCATTCAGGTCCGGCATTTTTGTTTCTGCGATTTCACGAACTTTGTCGCGTTTCACAGTCGCTACTTTATTACGGTTCGGTTCGCCTGAACCGGATTCAATCCCCGCTGCTTTTTTCAAAAGAACTGCAGCTGGCGGAGTTTTTGTGATGAAAGTAAATGAACGGTCTTCAAATACTGTAATCTCTACAGGGATGATCAAGCCTGCCTGCTCAGCAGTACGCGCATTGAACTCCTTACAGAATCCCATAATGTTCACACCGGCTTGTCCAAGTGCTGGACCTACTGGCGGTGCTGGGTTCGCTTTCGCTGCAGGGATTTGCAGTTTCACAACTTTAATAACTTTTTTAGCCACGAAACACACCTCCTTAAGTTCGTGATGTGGTCATTGGGTTGCCCCTCCCACTCAAATATCCGTCTGCTCTTCTTGCCAATGGCAATTCAGCAGTCTGACTTATGAATAGTATCACTTGCCGAACAAAATAGCAAGTTAAAACTACACTTTTTTAACTTGACCGAAATCGAGTTCCATTTTCGTCTCACGGCCGAACATATCGATTGAAACTTTCACTTTCCCTTTCGATTCGTCCAGTTCCTCAACTTTACCCTGGAAATTTTCGAACGGGCCTTCAATGACTTCTACCGATTCGCCAATCACATAATCCGCTTCGACTTTCTTTTCTTTCATGCCCATCTGCCGGAGAATGAAGTCAACTTCTTCGTCAAGCAGCGGAGTCGGTTTTGCGCCGCCTCCCGATGAACCGATAAAACCGGTCACACCAGGTGTGTTTCGGACAACATACCAGGAATCATCTGTCATCACCAGCTCGACAAGCACATATCCAGGAAATGTTTTTCGCATAACTGTTCGTTTTTTGCCATTTTTAAAATCAGTTTCCTGCTCTTCCGGCACAATCACCCGGAAGATCTTATCCTGCATGCCCATTGTTTCGACACGCTTTTCTAAATTTGCTTTCACCTTGTTCTCGTAACCGGAATACGTATGAACCACATACCAATTTTTCTCCATCGGTGTTAGGACTTTACGTCCATCCCTCCTTTTTGCCAAATGAAAAAGCCCGTATGGTTTAGCATGACGGACTATTTTTTACGCGTTATTCATAATGCCGGTCATCAGATGCTCAAGAACCAGCGGAACAGTGATGAGATACCTGTGTCCACAATTGCAAAGAAGACGGCCATGAAGATTACTGTCGTCAGAACGATCACGGTATAGCGTGTAAGTTCCTTCCGTTTTGGCCAGCTTACTTTTCTCATTTCCGAAACTACGTTACTAAAGAAACCGCCAATATTACTCATTTCTGTACTAAACCTCCGAACTTCAAAACCGCTCGGCTACTGTGTAAAAACAGCTGCAGACGATTTTCCATCATTTCCTTTTATCAGCCAGTATGGACCTTTCAACAGACTAACACCTTGACAGTTGACTGTCAACTGCTGCTCAAGGTGTACTTGCATCCATCTGCAGGTGCCGCTCGAGCTTCCGTTTAACGCGCTGAAGGGCATTATCAATGGATTTTACATGTCGGTTCAGTTTCTCGGAAATTTCCTGATAGGTTTCTCCTTCGAGGTAAAGTGACAATACTTCCCTTTCAAGACCGCTTAGCACTTCCTCCATTTTCCCTTCCAGGTAGGAAAACTCTTCCCGGTTAATAATCAGTTCTTCGGGATCATCCAACACACCGCCAGCCAGCACATCCAGCAGTGTCCGGTCTGATTCTTCATCATAAATCGGCTTATCCAGTGAAATATAAGAATTCAGCGGAATATGCTTTTGCCGTGTCGCCGTCTTAATCGCGGTAATGATCTGCCGCACGATACACAATTCCGCAAAAGCCCGGAACGAAGATAGCTTATCCTCTCGGTAATCCCGAATTCCTTTATACAGGCCAATCATGCCCTCTTGGATAATATCCTCACGATCTGCTCCGATCAAAAAATAAGAGCGGGCTTTCATGCGGACGATCGTTCTAAATTTTGTAATAAGAAAATCCAATGCTTCTGTATCCCCGTTATGAACCAGGCTGACAAGTTCCTCATCTGTCAGATCCGCCAATATCCGCTGCTGAACTTGTTCCTGATTTCCCACAGGCTTTCCCCCCGGTTGAGCGAGCTCTTTGCACTAGTATACAGGATAGAAAAATTGAGCGTCAACTGCTCATCAGTTTCCCCGGCGCCATTTTTCAAAAATTTCAGCAATTTCTTCTGAAAGTTGAATTTTTGAAACGGTTTTACCTTCCTGGATCTCTTTCACTCGTTTGGAAATCAGCTGGTCGATTTCATTCATTTCGATTTCGAGTTCCCGGGCAGAAATCCGGAGAGCCCCCTGTGCAAAGATGACCCGCTGTTCTGTCCAGTCGGAGGTTGCTACGTAAATCTGATCCCGTCGGTTGTTCAGCGCAGACGCCAGCTTCTCAATACGCTCGTCCGCCGTCTCATTTTCCCGGGTGTAAATCACTTCCACGTTATGCTTCCTGTTTTTACTTTCGATGCCCGGCACCAGATGTGCGTCAAACACTACAATGACCCGCCAGCCCTTATAGCTTCTGTACTCTGCCATCCGATCAAGCAGCCGGTCCCGTGCATCTGCCAGCCGGTCATTTTTCAGCTTCTGCAATTCAGTCCAGGCACCGATGATGTTATAGCCGTCCACCAGCAGGATATCCATCGCTTACTCCAGCGGGTGACGCTTCCGGTAGACTTCATAAATCAAAAGGCTGGCTGCCACTGAAGCATTCAAAGAAGTGACATGGCCGGTCATCGGCAGTTTATAAAGGAAATCACATTTATCACGCAGCAAACGGCTCATTCCCTTCCCTTCACTGCCAATGATAATTGCCAGTGGGATTCCTGCATCCATCCTGCGGTAATCTGCCGCTCCTTTTGCATCAGTGCCAGCAATCCAGACACCGCGGGATTTTAATTCATCAACAGTCTGCGCCAGATTGCCGACACGCACAACCGGCACATGTTCAATAGCACCAGTTGATGATTTTGCAACGGTCGCTGTTAAATTCACCGACCGCCGTTTCGGAATAATAACACCATGCACACCGGCTGCATCTGATGTCCGGAGAATCGAGCCGAGGTTATGTGGATCTTCGAGTTCGTCCAGTATGAGAAAGAACGGATACTCCCCCTTCGCCTCTGCAGCACTGAATAAATCCTCCAATGCTGCATAACTATAAGCTGCAACAGAGGCAGCTATACCTTGATGCGTTTCGTCCGTCAGTGCATCCAATTTTTTCTTTGGGACAGTCTGTACGACAATCCCTTGTTCTTTCGCCAGTTTCAAAAGTTCTGTAAGTCCCTTTTTCTGCACACCTTCTGCGATCCAGATCTTATTCATTTCCCGGCTGGAGCGAAGGGCTTCCAGCACCGGATTTTTGCCGGCAATAATCTCAGATGGTGCTCCTGCTTCACTCATCATTTCACCCCTCTTCTCTCTTCTGCAACACGGATTGCTTCTGTCAGTATAACCTGCAGACGCTCATGCTCTTCCTTCAGGTACAACCATCCGATAACCGCTTCATACGCCGTACTGAAATTATATGTCTGAACATCCGTATTTTTGGGAACAGTACCTGATTTTGCATTGCGGCCCCGCCGCATGACAGCCAGCTCCGGCTCTGTCAAAAAGCCCTCATCCACCAGTCGTTTCAATACGGCAGCCTGCGATTTCGCTGAAACGAACGCCGTCGCTTCCCGGTGCAGGGCATTAGGCCGGATGCCGCCTGACCGGAGCAGGTGTTCACGTACTGCCTGCTCATACACTGCGTCACCCATATAGGCAAGTGCCAATGCATTCAGCTGATCAACGTCCCGTTTTCGTAATTCATTCACAGCTTCATCCCCGCTTCCAGCGCGTGCCTTGCGCTGTATCTTCCAATATAATATTTTTTTCCTTCAGCAGATCACGGATCTCATCCGCCCGCTGGAAATTACGGTTCTTGCGTGCATCCACGCGTTCTTCGAGAAGTGCCTCAATGTCCGAATCCAGCAACTCTTCTTCCTGTATGAAGGATAGGCCAAGGACATCTGCCAGTTCTTCAAAAGTACGGATGAAAATTTCCAGTACTTCTTGAGCCGTCTGTTCTTCTTTCAAGTACGTATTTGCCAGACGCGCCAGATCAAACAAGCTTGAAATTGCTTTTGCTGTATTAAAATCATCGTCCATGGCTTCGAGGTAATCCGCTTTCACCTTCTCAATACCATCCTGCCACTCTCTGTTTGTATTCCCTGTATCCGCCGATACACCGAGCCGGTACTGCAGATTAAAGTAAGCTGTCTCAATCCGCTCTAATGCTGCAGCGGCATCATCCACCAGTTCTTGTGAGAAATTAATAGGATGGCGGTAATGCACTGATAGCATGAAAAACCGTAGAATTTTTGGATCGAGTTGTTTGAGTATGTCGTGAACCAACACAAAATTGCCAAGGGACTTTGACATTTTTTCATTATCGATATTAATATAGCCATTATGCATCCAATAGCGGGCGAAAGTTTGCTCCGTCAGCGCTTCCGATTGGGCAATTTCATTCTCATGATGCGGAAATGTCAAATCCTGCCCTCCTGCATGGATATCGATTGTATCACCAAGATGAACACGCGCCATGACCGAGCATTCAATATGCCAGCCGGGCCGGCCTGCTCCCCACGGGCTATCCCAGTTGATTTCGCCAGGTTTCGCCGCTTTCCATAGAACAAAATCCAGCGCATCTTCTTTCTTATCGCCGGTTTCAACCCGCGCCCCAACTTTCAATTCATCAATCGACTGATGAGATAGTTTCCCGTATCCTTCAAACTTTCTCGTACGGTAATAGACATCACCGCCGGATTCGTAGGCGTATCCTTTGTCGATTAACACACCGATAAATTCGATAATTTCATCCATATGGTCAGTGACTCGGGGGTGTACATCCGCTTCAAGGCATCCGAGTGCTCCTGTATCCTCAAAATACGCATTGATAAATCGTTCGGCGATTTGGGGCACTTCCTCACCCAATTCTTGCGCTACGCGGATCAATTTATCGTCCACATCTGTGAAGTTGGAGATATACGTTACGTCATAGCCCCGGCATGCCAAGTAGCGGCGCACTGTATCATAGACAATTGCCGGCCGGGCGTTGCCGATATGGATGTAATTGTAGACAGTCGGTCCACAAACATACATTTTAACTTTCCCCTCTTCAAGCGGGATGAACGGCTCTTTCTGCCGGGTCAGTGAATTGAAAATCTGTATAGTCATGGTCGATCTCCTTCTTTAAATAAATTCATCTTTTTAATGCTGCAATTTCCCGCTGCAGGTCATGGATCTGCTTTTCAAGCAAATTGCATCTATCTTCCACCGGATCAGGCAGATTCTGATGATTTAAGTCCTTTTTGACTTTTACTCCGTTCTGGATCACAACTCTTCCCGGAATGCCGACGACCGTTGAATTTTCAGGTACGTTCTTCAGCACAACAGAACCGGCGCCGATTTTCGAGTTTTCACCGATCACAATCGAGCCGAGCACTTTTGCACCTGACGCCACAAGTACATTATCCTCAAGAGTCGGATGGCGTTTCCCTTTTTCTTTTCCGGTCCCGCCAAGTGTTACTCCCTGGAATAGTGTTACGTTATCGCCGATTTCACACGTCTCACCGATCACTACACCCATCCCGTGATCAATAAAGAACCGCCGGCCGATTTGTGCGCCGGGATGAATCTCAATGCCGGTGAAAAAACGGCTTAGCTGCGAAATGACACGTGCAATGAAATACATCTCTTTTTTGAAGAAGATATGTGCAAGCCGGTAAGCCCAAATAGCATGAAGACCGGAATAGGTCAGTACCACTTCGAGAATCGTGCGCGCTGCCGGATCCTGTTCAAACACTACTTCCACATCTTCCTTCAGCCGTGCCCACATTGCTTTTGCCCCTTTCCTGTAAAATAAAAAACGTCCCTGTCAACATGTGACAGAGACGCTGATTGCGCGGTTCCACTCTGAATTGGAAAGGCTATGTTTCCCTTTCCCGCTCAAGATGCCTGTAACGCAGGCTATGCGTCTGGTCTACTTAACTTCGACTCAGCACTCAGGGATGCAATTCTGCACATCAGAGGCCCGGATCACTTTCAGCCAGTGATGATCCTCTCTTTGGAGCTTAATGCACATACTTCTTCCCGTCAGCGTTTTACTGATTGTATCCTCATTGTACACGTTCCGTTTTAGAAGTCAACTTAGCGGGGCAGCAGTGCAGAGATGCGGGATATCGCCTTCTCTTTACCGAGCAGCGCAATAGCTGCCGGCAAATCCGGCCCATGCATCTGTCCAGTCGCTGCAACCCGAATCGGCATGAATAAGTTCTTGCCTTTATGACCGGTCTCTTTCTGTACCGCTTTAATGGCACCTTTCACATCCGACGGTTCAAATGTCTCCAGTGCTTCCAGCTGCTCTTTAAATGACTGCATCACTTCCGGTACCTGCTCACCATCAAGCACTTCCTGTGCAGCTGCATTGAATGCCAATTCATCCGTAAAGAACAGACCGGATAATTCAACAATCTCTGCTCCGTAACTTAACTGATCATGATACAGTGCGATCAGTTTTTCAGCCCACTCGCGCTGTTCTGCCGTGAGTGTTTCAGGCAGACGGTCCGCTTTCTGCAAATGCGGAAGTGCCAATTCCACCACTTTTTCAAGCGGCAGCTGCTTCATATACTGATTATTCATCCACATCAGTTTCTGCTTATCAAACATGGATGGTGACTTGGACAGCCGTTCCACACTGAACAATTCGATTAATTCTTCTTTCGAAAATACTTCTTCTTCCCCTTCCGGCGACCAGCCTAGAAGTGCAAAGAAATTAAACAAGGCTTCCGGGATGTAACCAAGTTCCCGGTACTGTGAAATGAACTGCAGAATCGATTCATCCCGTTTTGACAGCTTTTTACGATTCTCGTTGATGATCAATGTCATATGGCCATATCTCGGGTGGTCCCAACCAAATGCATCAAACACCATCATCTGCTTCGGTGTGTTTGATAAATGTTCTTCTCCCCGGAATACGTGGGAGATTTCCATCAAATGATCATCCACTGTAACAGCGAAATTATATGTCGGGATGCCATTTGCTTTTACGATTACCCAATCGCCGATATCTTTCGATTCAAAGCTGATTGGCCCACGAACGAGATCATCAAACGTATACGTGACATTATCCGGCACTTTCATGCGAAGTGTATACGGCATGCCCTCCGCTTCTTTTTCAGCCACTTCATCCGCTGTCAGGTGACGACATGAGCCGCCATACATCGGCGCTTTTCCGGCTTCTCGCTGTGCTTCCCGCTCTGCTTCCAGCTCTTCAGGTGTATGGAAACATTTATAGGCTAAGCCTTTCCCCAACATTTCCTGGGCATACTTTGTATACGTATCGAGCCGCTCCATCTGACGATAAGGTCCGTAGTCCCCACCAATATCGACAGATTCATCATATTCAATGCCCAGCCATTTCAGGTTATCAAGCTGAGACAATTCGCCGGTCTCAATATTGCGTCCGGTGTCTGTATCTTCAATTCGGACAATAAACTTCCCGTTGTTATGTCTTGCAAATAAGTAATTGAAAAGTGCTGTCCTTGCCCCGCCGATATGCAAATGGCCTGTCGGGCTGGGTGCATAGCGCACACGTACTTGTTTTGTCATCATCATTGCCTCCTGTAATCGCCTGTATCTCTTTGCTATTTTACCACGTGCCTTGTTTGCTTCAAACGCCTTGCTTCACAAGAAGAATGACCGCGAGCGCAGCAATCCCCTCCCCGCGTCCGGTAAACCCAAGGTGCTCGGAAGTCGTTGCTTTAATATTCACCTGGGATTTATCCGCTTCCAGCAACTCTGCAACTGAGTTGCGCATTTCTTCAATATAAGGAGCAAGCTTTGGTGCTTGTGCGATTACTGTACAATCCACATTGCCGAGTACAAAGCCCTGTTCCTTTACAATGCCCCATATGTGTTTGAGTAGTTTTCTGGAGTCTGCATCTTTGAATGCCGGGTCTGTATCGGGAAAATGCTTCCCTATATCCCCTCCTCCAATCGCACCTACTGCTGCATCTGTAATCGTATGTAATAGCACATCCGCATCCGAATGGCCGAGCAGTCCCTTATTATGAGGAATTTCAATTCCTCCTAAAATAAAGGGCCGGCCCTCCGTCAGCTGATGCACATCGTAACCCTGTCCAATCCGAATCATCAGTATTCCTCCTGCCGCCGTTGTTCAAGAATGGCTTTCCCGTAGATTAAATCATCCGGCGTTGTGATTTTAATGTTTTCATAACTGCTTTCAACAATCCGCACCGGATAGCCAAGCCGCTCAGTCAGCATGGATTCATCCGTCCCCAAAAATCCGTCTTCATTGGCAGAGCGGGTTGCTTCGAGCAGCAGTGAATACCGGAAAGCCTGTGGTGTCTGAATCATCCACAAGCTATCCCGGTCCACTGTTTCAGAGACCAAACCATTTTCCGCTTTCTTGATTGTATCTTTCACTTTGACTGCAGCGATAGCCGCTCCTTCTTGTGCAGCTGTTTCTGCAAGCCGTCTGATGGTGCCTTGTCTGATAAAAGGGCGCGCTGCATCATGAACGAGCACTACTTCACATGCCGGAATAGCTTCCAGGCAAGCACGCACACTATCCTGCCGTTCCTTGCCGCCGCCTGTAAGACCATAGACTTTTTTCAGTCCAAAGCGCTTAATCTCCTCTTCCATTATGCGCTGCTCTTCAGGCTTAACAGCAAGCCAAATGGATCTGCAGGCAGGATCCGCTTCAAACACTTCCAGTGTATGAATAAATACGGGCTTACCGCCCAATTCCAGGAGCAGCTTGTTTTTATTAGCTTTCATTCGTGTTCCGCTGCCTGCTGCCGGCAGTATGGCTGTATACATCATGCACCGTACACCTTTCATTAATTCGCTGTCTTGCGCTGGCCTTCCCGGGGTTTGCCAAAAATCATGCGCCCCGCAGATGTCTGCAGTACACTGGTCACCGTCACATGGATCGCTTGACCGATGAATGTTTTTCCATCTTCAATAACGATCATTGTGCCATCATCCAAATAACCGATTCCCTGATTCGGCTCTTTTCCATCCTTCACAACAGAAGTATACAAGTCTTCACCAGGAATGACGACCGGTTTGACTGCATTAGCTAAATCATTGATGTTTAACACCGGCACGTTATGAAGTTCACATACCTTATTCAAGTTAAAGTCATTTGTCACAACTTGGCCGCCCATCTTTTGCGCTGCACGCATGAGCTTCATGTCCACTTCCGGAACATCATCAAAATCCAGATCTGTAATGACGACTGAACCCGTCCGTTCATCCTGCAATCGTTTCAATACATCCAATCCACGGCGACCCCGTGTCCGCTTCAATGTATCAGAGGAATCAGCAATATGCTGCAATTCTGCCAGCACAAATTGTGGGACAATCAACTTTCCTTCCAGAAATCCGGTTGCAGAAATATCAGCAATCCGCCCATCGATAATTACACTTGTATCGAGCCATTTATGAGTCAACACATCAACCGGCTCATCTGATTCCTTCTTTTTCGTGTTCGTTGCTTTTGCAGACGTAAAAGCTCCGGCAATCTCTTCTTTCTTCTTAAAGCCCACTTGGAAACCAAGGTACCCGAGCACAACAGACAACACAATCGGCGCAGCTGTCTCGACAATGGGGATATCAATGGCACTTAGCGCAAAACCAATCAGAAAGGCAACAACCAATCCGATGATGAGTCCGACCGTGCCGAACAATAAATCACCGGTCGGCGCCCGTAAAAGCCAATCCTCCATCCACTTCATAAAATTTACCAAATAATCCACTAGCAGCAGTGACACCACAAAGAATACAAGTGCGCCGATGATGGCGGCGACGTACGGATTATTGACCCACGGATTGTCGAGTGCAGAAATGAGTTCAAAAGCATAAGGAAGAAATAGCACTCCGACAGCCGCTCCGATCAACAGAAACAACCCTTGGATAATTCGTCTGAGCAATGATTCCACCTCCTTTTTTTCGATTATACACGTTTTATACAATAAAGGCTTTTTCAGTTAGCTTGAAATCAAAAAAGGAGGCATATGCCTCCTTCGATTCATGAAAAAATTTCTCGCAACGCCTCACTGACATTTTCAACACCGATGATTTCAATGCCTTCCGGATAGTCCCAACCACCCAAGTTGGATGCCGGAATGATTGCCCGCTGGAAGCCGAGCTTTGCCGCTTCTTGCACGCGCTGCTCAATGCGGGATACTCGCCGAATCTCACCGGTCAGGCCGACTTCTCCAATAATGATATCGTGAACTCTCGATGGCTTATCGCGAAAGCTTGAGACAATGCTCGCAAGGACAGCCAGATCGATCGCCGGTTCATCCAGCTTCACACCACCGGCTACTTTAATATAAGCATCATGCGTCTGCAAAAGCATTCCTGCGCGCTTTTCAAGCACTGCCATCAAGAGTGAAATCCGGTTCTGGTCAAGCCCGGTCGCCATTCGCTTTGGATAATTAAAACTTGATTCTGTTACAAGTGCTTGAACTTCCACCAAAATCGGTCGCGTGCCTTCCATCGATGCAACAATTGTCGAACCGGATGCCCCGTCCGCTCGCTCTTGCAAGAATAATTCAGAGGGATTCAGCACTTCTTTCAACCCACCTTGAAGCATCTCAAAAATGGCGATCTCATTTGTTGATCCAAACCGGTTTTTTACGCTCCGGAGAATTCGGAACGTGTGATGCCGTTCTCCTTCAAAATACAAGACAGTATCCACCATATGCTCAAGGAGACGCGGACCTGCAATTTGTCCTTCTTTTGTAACATGCCCC
The DNA here is from genome assembly GCF_001999905.1 of Planococcus lenghuensis. Classification (NCBI taxonomy): domain Bacteria; kingdom Bacillati; phylum Bacillota; class Bacilli; order Caryophanales; family Caryophanaceae; genus Planococcus; species Planococcus lenghuensis. The sequence continues at coordinate 88,506 of NZ_CP019640.1, read as the reverse complement.
ACCAGAAAGATGGCAATATTCTTTGTTTTTGCAATGCGCATCAGTTCTGCTGTACATTCCCTCACCTGTGACACACTGCCAGGCGCAGATGTTACTTCAGGGTGGTGAACCGTTTGAATAGAATCGACGATTACAAATTTCGGATTGGTTTCTTCAATTGTACTGTGCAGTAGTTCTAGATTGGTCTCTGCATAGATGAATAGCTCAGGCGATGTAACATCAAGCCGCTCTGCCCGAAGTTTCGTCTGACGGATCGATTCTTCTCCAGAGATGTAGAGCACTCGCTCTCCCCGGTTAGCCAGCATGGCGGAAACCTGGAGCAGAAGTGTCGACTTTCCAATCCCCGGATCGCCGCCGATCAGAATAAGCGAGCCCGGAACAATTCCGCCGCCAAGTACCCGATTCAGTTCTTCGAGTTCTGTCTGAACACGCGGAGCTTCCTTGGTCTCCACAGCCACAATCGGCGTTGCTTTTTGTGCAGTTGCTGTATGCTGAAAAGCGCCGCGCGGTCCTTTTGCCTGTGTCACTTCGACTTCTTCCACCATCGTATTCCAGCTGCCGCAACCCGGGCAGCGACCCATCCATTTCGGGGATTCATAGCCGCATTCCTGACACATGAACTTTGTCTTTTTCTTTGCCATAGGTTCCTCCTTGAACTCTCACTTTCCTCTATACCTTATTATACCAAAGCGAACACAAGTTCTCTAGTTATTGAGACAAAAAAATCCGCCGGAGAACATCCGGCGGACTGGAGATTCAGTCTTATTTCTTTGTTGCAGCTTCTTCTGTTACAGCTTCATTCGTCTGAACCACGAATTCATTATCTTCCACATCAAATACAATATGGTGGCCTGTCAGTACATTGCCTTTCAGCAACTCTTCAGACAGCCGGTCTTCCACATGCTTCTGGAGTGCCCGACGAAGCGGACGTGCCCCGTAATCCGGATCATAACCTTCTTCAGCAATTTTGAGTTTCGCTGCATCTGTCAGTTCAAGATCAATATTCTGCTCTTTCAAACGTTTTGTCAGCTGATCAGCCATCAAGGTCACAATCTCTGCCAAATGATCTTTTTCAAGTGGATGGAAGACGATCGTTTCATCAATCCGGTTGAGGAACTCAGGACGGAATGCTTTTTTCAACTCTTCCATCATCCGATTCTTCATATCACGATACTCGGACTTGCTGTCACCGAGGTTAAATCCAACATGTTTATCGAACTTTATCGCCTGTGCACCAACGTTTGATGTCATGATGACAACCGTATTCCGGAAATCGACCCGGCGTCCTTTTGAATCTGTCAACCAACCGTCTTCAAGTACTTGGAGGAGCAGGTTGAAGACATCCGGGTGTGCTTTCTCAATTTCATCCAGCAGGATGACAGAGTAAGGCTTTCTGCGAACTTTTTCAGTCAGCTGGCCACCCTCTTCATACCCGACATAACCTGGAGGTGAACCGACAAGGCGGGAAGTCGAATGTTTTTCCATGTACTCGGACATGTCAATCCGGATCATCGCTTCTTCATCTCCGAACATAGACTCCGCAAGTGCGCGAGCCAGCTCTGTTTTACCGACACCGGTTGGGCCGAGGAAAATGAATGAACCGATCGGACGTTTCGGGTCTTTCAATCCGGCGCGCGCCCGGCGAACCGCTTTGGAAATCGCCTTAATTGCTTCTTCCTGCCCAATTACCCGGTTATGCAGGATATTTTCCAAATTCAGCAATTTATTTGATTCTGTCTGAGCAAGTCGTGAAACCGGAATACCTGTCCACATGGAGACGACAGTCGCCACATCTTCAACAGTTACTTCCGATTCTTCTTTGCCTTGTTTTTCTTTCCATTCTTTTTTCGTCTGCTCAAGCTCATCTTTCAGCTTCTGCTCCGAATCCCGGAGAGATGCTGCTTTTTCAAAAGCCTGACTTTGAACAGCAGCATTCTTTTCAGAGCGGACAGCTTCAAGGCGCTGTTCCAGCTCTTTCAAGTTTGGTGGTGCCGTGTACGAGCGCAGCCGCACTTTTGAGCCGGCTTCATCAATCAGATCAATTGCTTTATCCGGCAGAAAACGATCTGAGATATAGCGATCTGACATTTTCGCTGCAGCTTCCACTGCTTCATCCGTGATTTTCACACGATGATGGGCTTCATAACGGTCACGGAGACCTTTAATAATCTGGATAGACTCTTCAACAGTCGGCTCGTCCACCTGGATCGGCTGGAATCGGCGCTCGAGTGCTGCATCTTTCTCAATATACTTACGATATTCATCAAGTGTGGTTGCACCAATACATTGCAATTCACCACGGGCAAGGGATGGCTTCAAAATATTGGATGCATCAATTGCACCTTCAGCTCCGCCTGCACCAATTAGCGTATGAAGCTCATCGATGAAAAGAATAATATTGCCGGCTTGGCGAATCTCATCCATTACTTTCTTCAGACGGTCCTCAAACTCACCACGGTATTTCGTACCGGCAACTACTGTACCCATATCAAGTACCATGACTCGCTTGTCACGAAGTGTTTCAGGGATTTCATTGGTGACAATTTGCTGGGCAAGTCCTTCAGCTATCGCTGTTTTACCGACCCCCGGCTCCCCGATCAAGACAGGATTATTTTTTGTTCTGCGGCTAAGAACTTCCACTACCCGCGTGATTTCTTTGCTTCTGCCGATAACCGGGTCCAAGCTGCCTTCACGCGCAATCTGTGTCAAGTCACGGGCCAAGCCATCTAATGTCGGTGTGTTAGCTGATGCATTCGGATTGCTGCCGCCAGTTGATGGTGCCTGTTCGTTGCTTCCAAGGAGCTGCAGTACTTGCTGACGTGCCTTATTGAGGCTGACATCTGCATTAGCCAGTACACGAGCTGCAATACCTTCTCCTTCACGGATCAAGGCAAGGAGCAAGTGCTCTGTCCCAATATATGAATGACCCAGTTTACGGGATTCATCTACGGATAATTCAATTACTTTCTTAGCACGCGGTGTATAATGAACGATTGGGCCAACTTCTTGTTCTCCCACACCGATCAATTCCTTAATTCCATCTTCTATCAGCTTCGGATTTACGCCGATCGCTTCCAATGCTTTTGCTGCAATTCCGCCGCCTTCTCTGATCAGACCAAGCAGGATATGCTCTGTGCCGATCGCTTCATGCTTTAGGCGAATCGCTTCTTCTTGTGCAAGCTGAAGAACTTTTTGAGCTCGTTGTGTAAAACGGTTAAACATCATGCAAAATCCTCTCCTTTTTGTTGTTCCTCTTCACCGCGCAGCCGTTCACGGAACAAATCAGCTCTTGCTCGGTCCCGTTCATTTGGCTGCAGTGGTTTTTCTGCATATTGCTGCAGAAACGCTGGCTGCATAAAAATCATCAGTTCATTTAAAATAGACATATCAATATCTTTAATCAATTCTAAATCGATTCCAAGCCGGACATCTGATAAGCATCTTGCGGCCTCCTCTGTTGAAAGGAGACGTGCATGGGTCAAAATGCCGAATGATCGGTAAATTCTATCCTCAAGTGCAAACGGTGACTGTTCCATAATTGCACGGCGGGACCGTCTCTCCTGCTCAATCACTTGTAACGTCATGCTTTCTAAGTCTTCAAGAATTTCATACTCGGATTTTCCAAGGGTAACTTGATTAGAAATCTGATAGACATTTCCCAGTGCTTCACTGCCCTCGCCATAACTGCCGCGAACCACCATTCCTAATCGTGAAATAGCAGAAATAATCCGATCAATTTGCCGTGTCATTGTTAATGCAGGTAAATGCAGCATTACAGAAGCACGCATGCCTGTGCCCGTATTGGTTGGACAACTGGTCAAATACCCGAACTTTTCGTGAAATGCGTATGGTAGTTTGGTCTCTAACAATGAATCCAAGTCATTTGCTTTTTCATAAGCTTCCTGTAGCCGAAAGCCTGGCTGAAGACTTTGGATTCGCAAATGATCTTCCTCATTAACCATTACACTTAACTCTTCATTCTTAGACAACAGTACCGATCCGGGGCTTTCCCCTCGGGCCAGTAATGGACTAATTAAGTGTTTTTCAACAAGAATCTGACGTTTCAGATCTGGAGTCTCCCGAATGTCAATATGCGTAAATGAATTGCCAATTTCTTTCCCGGTGTTTTCCAGGACAGCTGATACAGTTTCATCAACTTTTTTGGCTTCCGCTTCTGAAAAAGCATAAGGAAAAAGATAATCAGTCAAGTTCCGAGCAAGTCGAATACGGGTACTCATAGCAATATCTGTATTTTCACCTTCATTTGACATCCAGCTTGTAACACTATTTTTTAAAAAATGATCAATTGCCATTCTTCTCACCTCCAGCATCCAATTGTGCATTCAATTCACGGATCTGGTCACGAAAAGCAGCAGCTTGCTCAAACTGCTCCTCAGCAATTGATGACTTCATCTTTCTTCTCAATTCATCTATCTGTTTCTTTACTTTTAATGTACGGCCAAATGATACTGGAACTTTTCCAGTATGTTCTGTATGCCCATTGTGCAGACGCCTAAACATCTCATCCAATTGTGGCGCAAATGCCTCGTAACACTCTGAACAGCCGAATTTACCTAACTTCATAAACTTTCCAAATGAAAAACCGCACTTTGAACAAACAGCTTGTTCGTTTGTTTTCCGGTTTCTGGTTGGATGCTGTTGCATTGGTAGCCAATTAGAAAGCAGTTCATGAATGCTAAAGGGATTCTGATCAAACAGATTATGGATATGATGATTCTCTGCTGCACAGACATGGCACAAGTGACGTTCTGTAACGTCTCCTTGCTGATTTTGCGTCACGGTTACCGTTGCAGGGCGCTCATGGCATTGATCGCAAATCATCTTATCACCTCTTCTTACCGTTGATCTTCTTCATACAAAATAGTAAATAGCATTGCAGCAAGGATTCGCGAACGAATTTCATCTCTTTTTGGCAGTGGCAGCAGCAGAGTTTGCCGGTCGATTGCACCAAGCATTAACTTGGCTTCCCGCTTCGATACTACACCTTCATCTAGCAACCGGAATATAATATCCTCTGCCATGTTTTGAGCTGCTCCGTTTTGAATCCTTTCTAAGATACTCTCAATTACACTTGCTTTTTCATGCAGGCGGATACGTTTGATTCGGATATATCCTCCGCCGCCTCTCTTACTCTCAACAACATAGCCACGGTCAGTAGTAAACCGTGTTTTAATCACATAATTAATTTGAGAAGGTACACATTGAAATTTTTCAGCAACTTCACTACGTTTGATTTCAACATGATCCATCTCACTTAATTCGATGATTTGCTTTAAATACCCTTCAATTACATCAGATATATTTCGCATAGGCCTCACCTCATTGAAATATACCAAAGTCATTTACTGACTTTGACTATATTTGACTTAATTATATATCGGCCCATTTAAATTATCAACTAGGATGCTCTATGAAGAGAAGGGAACAAGATGAATAAATTTAAGTATCACTGCTGATTCGATATACGTTTAATGAAATCTTTTATATGACTGTTTGCCGTTTTTGTCTTTTCTTCTTTATACATGGTTTGCCATTTACCGCTTTCCTGCCAAATTTCCACTATGTCCCCTTCAACTACTTCATGTGAAAATTCATCAACAGGAAAAGTAAAACGTTCATGTTTAGCTTGGATTGATTGAACAACTGTGACATCACCATCGATTTTTTCTACTTTATAAAGACCTGCTTTCATGTTTTCTCACCTCTTCTTTTGTTTTTCCCCTTTTAATAAGTCTTTCAACCCTTAGTACAGTATTTGAAGTGGAAAATAGAGAAAAAGGAAAAGGATAACTTTAGTATTCATGTTTGTGAGAGATCAATAGTGCATTCTTTTAAAATAGAATCAGTAAAGACATCGTCCAAATAACGACAAAAACAGCCTTGAAAGCAAATGCTTTCAAGACTGTTTTTTCTGGTGCCCAGCGACGTCCTACTCTCACAGGGGGAAGCCCCCAACTACCATCGGCGCAAGAGAGCTTAACTGCCGTGTTCGGGATGGGAACGGGTGTGGCCTCTCTGCCATCATCACTGGACTTATTTGGTTGAGTGCTTGTTCACTCAAAACTGGATAACCGACATTGAAATGCTGTGGTGTCTAGCTCGGTGGCCAGGCCCTCGGGTCGTAAGCCGTCCCATTCTGGAAATCAGGATTTCCGCCATGGGCCGTCTCTACGCCGGTCGGGCCTTGCGTGGCCACCTGCGCTTTTCTTTGGTTAAGTCCTCGATCGATTAGTATTCGTCAGCTCCACATGTCGCCATGCGTCCACCCCGAACCTATCCACCTCATCGTCTTTGAGGGATCTTACTTACGTAAACGTAATGGGAAATCTCATCTTGAGGGGGGCTTCATGCTTAGATGCTTTCAGCACTTATCCCGGCCACACATAGCTACCCAGCGATGCCTTTGGCAAGACAACTGGTACACCAGCGGTGTGTCCATCCCGGTCCTCTCGTACTAAGGACAGCGCCTCTCAAATTTCCTGCGCCCGCGACGGATAGGGACCGAACTGTCTCACGACGTTCTGAACCCAGCTCGCGTACCGCTTTAATGGGCGAACAGCCCAACCCTTGGGACCGACTACAGCCCCAGGATGCGATGAGCCGACATCGAGGTGCCAAACCTCCCCGTCGATGTGAACTCTTGGGGAGATAAGCCTGTTATCCCCGGGGTAGCTTTTATCCGTTGAGCGATGGCCCTTCCATGCGGAACCACCGGATCACTAAGCCCGTCTTTCGACCCTGCTCGACGTGTCTGTCTCGCAGTCAAGCTCCCTTCTGCCTTTGCACTCTGCGAATGATTTCCAACCATTCTGAGGGAACCGTTGGGCGCCTCCGTTACTCTTTAGGAGGCGACCGCCCCAGTCAAACTGCCTGCCTGCCACTGTCTCCCCGGCCGATAAGGCCGGCGGGTTAGAAGTCCAATACAGCCAGGGTAGTATCCCACCATTGCCTCTGCGTAAGCTGGCGCTCACGCTTCTTCGGCTCCTACCTATCCTGTACAGGCTGTATCCAACTTCAATAGCAGGCTGCAGTAAAGCTCCACGGGGTCTTTCCGTCCTGTCGCGGGTAACCTGCATCTTCACAGGTACTATAATTTCACCGAGTCTCTCGTTGAGACAGTGCCCAGATCGTTACGCCTTTCGTGCGGGTCGGAACTTACCCGACAAGGAATTTCGCTACCTTAGGACCGTTATAGTTACGGCCGCCGTTTACTGGGGCTTCGGTTCGCACCTTCGCTTGCGCTAAGCGCTCCCCTTAACCTTCCAGCACCGGGCAGGCGTCAGCCCCTATACGTCACCTTACGGTTTTGCAGAGACCTGTGTTTTTGCTAAACAGTCGCCTGGGCCTATTCACTGCGGCTCTCTCGGGCTGTTCACCCAAAAGAGCACCCCTTCTCCCGAAGTTACGGGGTCATTTTGCCGAGTTCCTTAACGAGAGTTCTCTCGCACACCTTAGGATTCTCTCCTCGCCTACCTGTGTCGGTTTGCGGTACGGGCACCTCCCGCCTCGCTAGAGGCTTTTCTTGGCAGTGTGAAATCAGGGACTCCGGGGATACTTCCCCTCGCCATCACAGCCTGGTGGTTGTGGGAACGGGATTTGCCTCGTTCCCCACCTCACTGCTTGGACGTGCGCAACCAACGGCACGCTCACCCTATCCTCCTGCGTCCCCCCATTGCTCAAATGGCGGGGAGGTGGTACAGGAATATCAACCTGTTGTCCATCGTCTACGCCGTTCGGCCTCGACTTAGGTCCCGACTAACCCTGAGCGGACGAGCCTTCCTCAGGAAACCTTAGGCATTCGGTGGAAGGGATTCTCACCCTTCTTTCGCTACTCATACCGGCATTCTCACTTCTAAGCACTCCACCGGTCCTTCCGGTCCGGCTTCAACGCGGCTTAGAACGCTCTCCTACCACTGTTCATACGAACAGTCCGCAGCTTCGGTAATCCGTTTAGCCCCGGTACATTTTCGGCGCAGTGTCACTCGACCAGTGAGCTATTACGCACTCTTTAAATGATGGCTGCTTCTAAGCCAACATCCTGGTTGTCTAAGCAACGCCACATCCTTTTCCACTTAACGGATATTTGGGGACCTTAGCTGGCGGTCTGGGCTGTTTCCCTCTTGACGACGGATCTTATCACTCGCCGTCTGACTCCCAAGCACAAGTCACTGGCATTCGGAGTTTGTCTGAACTCGGTAACCCGGGATGGGCCCCTCATCCAAACAGTGCTCTACCTCCAGGACTCTTTCGCTTGAGGCTAGCCCTAAAGCTATTTCGGAGAGAACCAGCTATCTCCAGGTTCGATTGGAATTTCTCCGCTACCCACACCTCATCCCCGCACTTTTCAACGTGCGTGGGTTCGGGCCTCCAGTGAGTGTTACCTCACCTTCACCCTGGACATGGGTAGATCACCTGGTTTCGGGTCTGCGACCCCTTACTCATTCGCCCTATTCAGACTCGCTTTCGCTGCGGCTCCGCCTTCTCGGCTTAACCTTGCAAGGAATCGCAACTCGCCGGTTCATTCTACAAAAGGCACGCCATCACCCATTAACGGGCTCTGACTACTTGTAGGCACACGGTTTCAGGATCTGTTTCACTCCCCTTCCGGGGTGCTTTTCACCTTTCCCTCACGGTACTGGTACACTATCGGTCACTAGGGAGTATTTAGCCTTGGGAGATGGTCCTCCCGGATTCCGACGGAATTCCACGTGTTCCGCCGTACTCAGGATCCACTCGGGAGAGAAGCACATTTCGCCTACGGGGCTGTTACCGCGTATCGCGGGCCGTTCCAGGCCGCTTCAGCTATGCGCTTCTTTTATCACTCCACTGTTGAGTGTCCTACAACCCCAAGAGGCAAGCCTCTTGGTTTGGGCTGTTCCCGTTTCGCTCGCCGCTACTTGGGGAATCGCATTTGCTTTCTCTTCCTCCGGGTACTTAGATGTTTCAGTTCCCCGGGTCTGCCTTCTCATGCGCTATGAATTCACGCATGGATCCCGCCCCATTACAGGCGGGGGGTTTCCCCATTCGGAAATCTCCGGATCGTCGCTTACGTACAGCTCCCCGAAGCATATCGGTGTTAGTGCCGTCCTTCTTCGGCTCCTAGTGCCAAGGCATCCACCGTGCGCCCTTTCTAACTTAACCTCAAATTAAAAAGAATCACGTGCATCACTCGCGTGATGCGGTGCTACTTTGGTTTGTTGCTTTCAATGTCGTGTTATCCAGTTTTCAAAGAACAAGTCGTGAAGATCCTGAGACCTTCAAAACTGAACGCAAAACGCTAAGCGGACCAAACGGTCCGTTCCGAACTGTCTTCCGACAGAAATCCTTAGAAAGGAGGTGATCCAGCCGCACCTTCCGATACGGCTACCTTGTTACGACTTCACCCCAATCATCTGTCCCACCTTCGGCGGCTGGCTCCCGTAAGGGTTACCCCACCGACTTCGGGTGTTACAAACTCTCGTGGTGTGACGGGCGGTGTGTACAAGGCCCGGGAACGTATTCACCGCGGCATGCTGATCCGCGATTACTAGCGATTCCGGCTTCATGCAGGCGAGTTGCAGCCTGCAATCCGAACTGAGAACGGTTTTCTGGGATTCGCTTGCCCTTGCGGGGTTGCTGCCCTTTGTACCGTCCATTGTAGCACGTGTGTAGCCCAGGTCATAAGGGGCATGATGATTTGACGTCATCCCCACCTTCCTCCGGTTTGTCACCGGCAGTCACCTTAGAGTGCCCAACTGAATGCTGGCAACTAAGATCAAGGGTTGCGCTCGTTGCGGGACTTAACCCAACATCTCACGACACGAGCTGACGACAACCATGCACCACCTGTCACCGCTGCCCCCGAAGGGGAAGCCCTGTCTCCAGGGCGGTCAGCGGGATGTCAAGACCTGGTAAGGTTCTTCGCGTTGCTTCGAATTAAACCACATGCTCCACCGCTTGTGCGGGCCCCCGTCAATTCCTTTGAGTTTCAGCCTTGCGGCCGTACTCCCCAGGCGGAGTGCTTAATGCGTTAGCTGCAGCACTAAGGGGCGGAAACCCCCTAACACTTAGCACTCATCGTTTACGGCGTGGACTACCAGGGTATCTAATCCTGTTTGCTCCCCACGCTTTCGCGCCTCAGCGTCAGTTACAGACCAGAAAGTCGCCTTCGCCACTGGTGTTCCTCCACATCTCTACGCATTTCACCGCTACACGTGGAATTCCACTTTCCTCTTCTGCACTCAAGTCCTCCAGTTTCCAATGACCCTCCACGGTTGAGCCGTGGGCTTTCACATCAGACTTAAAAGACCGCCTGCGCGCGCTTTACGCCCAATAATTCCGGACAACGCTTGCCACCTACGTATTACCGCGGCTGCTGGCACGTAGTTAGCCGTGGCTTTCTGGTAAGGTACCGTCAAGGTACCAGCAGTTAACTGGTACGTGTTCTTCCCTTACAACAGAGTTTTACGATCCGAAAACCTTCTTCACTCACGCGGCGTTGCTCCGTCAGACTTTCGTCCATTGCGGAAGATTCCCTACTGCTGCCTCCCGTAGGAGTCTGGGCCGTGTCTCAGTCCCAGTGTGGCCGATCACCCTCTCAGGTCGGCTACGCATCGTCGCCTTGGTGGGCCACTACCCCACCAACTAGCTAATGCGCCGCGGGCCCATCCTGCAGTGACAGCGAGATGCCGTCTTTCCGCGGAACCTCATGCGAGGTTCCGACCTATCCGGTATTAGCACCGGTTTCCCGGAGTTATCCCGATCTGCAGGGCAGGTTGCCCACGTGTTACTCACCCGTCCGCCGCTAACGAACCGGGAGCAAGCTCCCGATTCGTCCGCTCGACTTGCATGTATTAGGCACGCCGCCAGCGTTCGTCCTGAGCCAGGATCAAACTCTCCGATATGGAGTCTTGATTGACTCTTGCTGGCGCAGCGGCCATGGTCACGGAGGTGACGCATGACGCGCTGCTATTTGATTCACTTAAGAATCGTGTTTGTTTCTTAGCGTTTTGCTGTTCAGTTTTCAAGGTTCAGTTTACATTTTAATCATTTGAAGTCAACTTGTTTTAAGATAAGAGTTCTCGAATTAAAATTCATTATAGAATCTTAAGGTATTGTAAACTTCAAATAAGTGGTGGAGCCTAGCGGGATCGAACCGCTGACCTCCTGCGTGCAAGGCAGGCGCTCTCCCAGCTGAGCTAAGGCCCCATCATAAATGGTCGGGAAGACAGGATTCGAACCTGCGACCCCTTGGTCCCAAACCAAGTGCTCTACCAAGCTGAGCTACTTCCCGAAAAATAAAAATGGCGCGCCCGGCAGAAGTCGAATCCACAACCTTCTGATCCGTAGTCAGACGCTCTATCCAATTGAGCTACGGGCGCATAATTTACAAAAACACTCAAAGTATTTTCTTCTATTGGTGCCGAGGACCGGAATCGAACCGGTACGGTAGTCACCTACCGCAGGATTTTAAGTCCTGTGCGTCTGCCAGTTCCGCCACCCCGGCGAAAATTTGGAGCGGAAGACGGGGGTCGAACCCGCGACCTCCACCTTGGCAAGGTGGCGTTCTACCACTGAACTACTTCCGCTTAATTATGATGCGGGTGGAGGGAGTCGAACCCCCACGCCCGAAGGCGCTAGATCCTAAGTCTAGTGCGTCTGCCAGTTCCGCCACACCCGCATATTTAAATATAACTTACTAAAATGGTGAGCCATGAAGGATTCGAACCTTCGACCCTCTGATTAAAAGTCAGATGCTCTACCAACTGAGCTAATGGCTCGAAGTGGTGCCGGAGAAAGGAATTGAACCCTCAACCTACTGATTACAAGTCAGTTGCTCTGCCAATTGAGCTACTCCGGCATGACATGGTGGAGGATGACGGGATCGAACCGCCGACCCTCTGCTTGTAAGGCAGATGCTCTCCCAGCTGAGCTAATCCTCCATGTGTATGCCCAGCGACGTCCTACTCTCACAGGGGGAAGCCCCCAACTACCATCGGCGCAAGAGAGCTTAACTGCCGTGTTCGGGATGGGAACGGGTGTGGCCTCTCTGCCATCATCACTGGACTATTTGGTTTTGTTTTGAAAGACAAGATTTATTATATCAACTCTCACGAGTTTTACAAGCATTTTTTTAAAAGAAAGCCTGTTTTCTTGTTCACTCAAAACTGGATAACCGACATTGAAATGCTGTGGTGTCTAGCTCGGTGGCCAGGCCCTCGGGTCGTAAGCCGTCCCATTCTGGAAATCAGGATTTCCGCCATGGGCCGTCTCTACGCCGGTCGGGCCTTGCGTGGCCACCTGCGCTTTTCTTTGGTTAAGTCCTCGATCGATTAGTATTCGTCAGCTCCACATGTCGCCATGCGTCCACCCCGAACCTATCCACCTCATCGTCTTTGAGGGATCTTACTTACGTAAACGTAATGGGAAATCTCATCTTGAGGGGGCTTCATGCTTAGATGCTTTCAGCACTTATCCCGGCCACACATAGCTACCCAGCGATGCCTTTGGCAAGACAACTGGTACACCAGCGGTGTGTCCATCCCGGTCCTCTCGTACTAAGGACAGCGCCTCTCAAATTTCCTGCGCCCGCGACGGATAGGGACCGAACTGTCTCACGACGTTCTGAACCCAGCTCGCGTACCGCTTTAATGGGCGAACAGCCCAACCCTTGGGACCGACTACAGCCCCAGGATGCGATGAGCCGACATCGAGGTGCCAAACCTCCCCGTCGATGTGAACTCTTGGGGGAGATAAGCCTGTTATCCCCGGGGTAGCTTTTATCCGTTGAGCGATGGCCCTTCCATGCGGAACCACCGGATCACTAAGCCCGTCTTTCGACCCTGCTCGACGTGTCTGTCTCGCAGTCAAGCTCCCTTCTGCCTTTGCACTCTGCGAATGATTTCCAACCATTCTGAGGGAACCGTTGGGCGCCTCCGTTACTCTTTAGGAGGCGACCGCCCCAGTCAAACTGCCTGCCTGCCACTGTCTCCCCGGCCGATAAGGCCGGCGGGTTAGAAGTCCAATACAGCCAGGGTAGTATCCCACCATTGCCTCTGCGTAAGCTGGCGCTCACGCTTCTTCGGCTCCTACCTATCCTGTACAGGCTGTATCCAACTTCAATAGCAGGCTGCAGTAAAGCTCCACGGGGTCTTTCCGTCCTGTCGCGGGTAACCTGCATCTTCACAGGTACTATAATTTCACCGAGTCTCTCGTTGAGACAGTGCCCAGATCGTTACGCCTTTCGTGCGGGTCGGAACTTACCCGACAAGGAATTTCGCTACCTTAGGACCGTTATAGTTACGGCCGCCGTTTACTGGGGCTTCGGTTCGCACCTTCGCTTGCGCTAAGCGCTCCCCTTAACCTTCCAGCACCGGGCAGGCGTCAGCCCCTATACGTCACCTTACGGTTTTGCAGAGACCTGTGTTTTTGCTAAACAGTCGCCTGGGCCTATTCACTGCGGCTCTCTCGGGCTGTTCACCCAAAAGAGCACCCCTTCTCCCGAAGTTACGGGGTCATTTTGCCGAGTTCCTTAACGAGAGTTCTCTCGCACACCTTAGGATTCTCTCCTCGCCTACCTGTGTCGGTTTGCGGTACGGGCACCTCCCGCCTCGCTAGAGGCTTTTCTTGGCAGTGTGAAATCAGGGACTCCGGGGATACTTCCCCTCGCCATCACAGCCTGGTGGTTGTGGGAACGGGATTTGCCTCGTTCCCCACCTCACTGCTTGGACGTGCGCAACCAACGGCACGCTCACCCTATCCTCCTGCGTCCCCCCATTGCTCAAATGGCGGGGAGGTGGTACAGGAATATCAACCTGTTGTCCATCGTCTACGCCGTTCGGCCTCGACTTAGGTCCCGACTAACCCTGAGCGGACGAGCCTTCCTCAGGAAACCTTAGGCATTCGGTGGAAGGGATTCTCACCCTTCTTTCGCTACTCATACCGGCATTCTCACTTCTAAGCACTCCACCGGTCCTTCCGGTCCGGCTTCAACGCGGCTTAGAACGCTCTCCTACCACTGTTCATACGAACAGTCCGCAGCTTCGGTAATCCGTTTAGCCCCGGTACATTTTCGGCGCAGTGTCACTCGACCAGTGAGCTATTACGCACTCTTTAAATGATGGCTGCTTCTAAGCCAACATCCTGGTTGTCTAAGCAACGCCACATCCTTTTCCACTTAACGGATATTTGGGGACCTTAGCTGGCGGTCTGGGCTGTTTCCCTCTTGACGACGGATCTTATCACTCGCCGTCTGACTCCCAAGCACAAGTCACTGGCATTCGGAGTTTGTCTGAACTCGGTAACCCGGGATGGGCCCCTCATCCAAACAGTGCTCTACCTCCAGGACTCTTTCGCTTGAGGCTAGCCCTAAAGCTATTTCGGAGAGAACCAGCTATCTCCAGGTTCGATTGGAATTTCTCCGCTACCCACACCTCATCCCCGCACTTTTCAACGTGCGTGGGTTCGGGCCTCCAGTGAGTGTTACCTCACCTTCACCCTGGACATGGGTAGATCACCTGGTTTCGGGTCTGCGACCCCTTACTCATTCGCCCTATTCAGACTCGCTTTCGCTGCGGCTCCGCCTTCTCGGCTTAACCTTGCAAGGAATCGCAACTCGCCGGTTCATTCTACAAAAGGCACGCCATCACCCATTAACGGGCTCTGACTACTTGTAGGCACACGGTTTCAGGATCTGTTTCACTCCCCTTCCGGGGTGCTTTTCACCTTTCCCTCACGGTACTGGTACACTATCGGTCACTAGGGAGTATTTAGCCTTGGGAGATGGTCCTCCCGGATTCCGACGGAATTCCACGTGTTCCGCCGTACTCAGGATCCACTCGGGAGAGAAGCGCATTTCGCCTACGGGGCTGTTACCGCGTATCGCGGGCCGTTCCAGGCCGCTTCAGCTATGCGCTTCTTTTATCACTCCACTGTTGAGTGTCCTACAACCCCAAGAGGCAAGCCTCTTGGTTTGGGCTGTTCCCGTTTCGCTCGCCGCTACTTGGGGAATCGCATTTGCTTTCTCTTCCTCCGGGTACTTAGATGTTTCAGTTCCCCGGGTCTGCCTTCTCATGCGCTATGAATTCACGCATGGATCCCGCCCCATTACAGGCAGGGGGTTTCCCCATTCGGAAATCTCCGGATCGTCGCTTACGTACAGCTCCCCGAAGCATATCGGTGTTAGTGCCGTCCTTCTTCGGCTCCTAGTGCCAAGGCATCCACCGTGCGCCCTTTCTAACTTAACCTCAAATTAAAAAGAATCACGTGCATCACTCGCGTGATGCGGTGCTACTTTGGTTTGTTGCTTTCAATGTCGTATTATCCAGTTTTCAAAGAACAAGTCGTGAAGATCCTGAGACCTTCAAAACTGAACGCAAAACGCTAAGCGGACCAAACGGTCCGTTCCGAACTGTCTTCCGACAGAAATCCTTAGAAAGGAGGTGATCCAGCCGCACCTTCCGATACGGCTACCTTGTTACGACTTCACCCCAATCATCTGTCCCACCTTCGGCGGCTGGCTCCCGTAAGGGTTACCCCACCGACTTCGGGTGTTACAAACTCTCGTGGTGTGACGGGCGGTGTGTACAAGGCCCGGGAACGTATTCACCGCGGCATGCTGATCCGCGATTACTAGCGATTCCGGCTTCATGCAGGCGAGTTGCAGCCTGCAATCCGAACTGAGAACGGTTTTCTGGGATTCGCTTGCCCTTGCGGGGTTGCTGCCCTTTGTACCGTCCATTGTAGCACGTGTGTAGCCCAGGTCATAAGGGGCATGATGATTTGACGTCATCCCCACCTTCCTCCGGTTTGTCACCGGCAGTCACCTTAGAGTGCCCAACTGAATGCTGGCAACTAAGATCAAGGGTTGCGCTCGTTGCGGGACTTAACCCAACATCTCACGACACGAGCTGACGACAACCATGCACCACCTGTCACCGCTGCCCCCGAAGGGGAAGCCCTGTCTCCAGGGCGGTCAGCGGGATGTCAAGACCTGGTAAGGTTCTTCGCGTTGCTTCGAATTAAACCACATGCTCCACCGCTTGTGCGGGCCCCCGTCAATTCCTTTGAGTTTCAGCCTTGCGGCCGTACTCCCCAGGCGGAGTGCTTAATGCGTTAGCTGCAGCACTAAGGGGCGGAAACCCCCTAACACTTAGCACTCATCGTTTACGGCGTGGACTACCAGGGTATCTAATCCTGTTTGCTCCCCACGCTTTCGCGCCTCAGCGTCAGTTACAGACCAGAAAGTCGCCTTCGCCACTGGTGTTCCTCCACATCTCTACGCATTTCACCGCTACACGTGGAATTCCACTTTCCTCTTCTGCACTCAAGTCCTCCAGTTTCCAATGACCCTCCACGGTTGAGCCGTGGGCTTTCACATCAGACTTAAAAGACCGCCTGCGCGCGCTTTACGCCCAATAATTCCGGACAACGCTTGCCACCTACGTATTACCGCGGCTGCTGGCACGTAGTTAGCCGTGGCTTTCTGGTAAGGTACCGTCAAGGTACCAGCAGTTAACTGGTACGTGTTCTTCCCTTACAACAGAGTTTTACGATCCGAAAACCTTCTTCACTCACGCGGCGTTGCTCCGTCAGACTTTCGTCCATTGCGGAAGATTCCCTACTGCTGCCTCCCGTAGGAGTCTGGGCCGTGTCTCAGTCCCAGTGTGGCCGATCACCCTCTCAGGTCGGCTACGCATCGTCGCCTTGGTGGGCCACTACCCCACCAACTAGCTAATGCGCCGCGGGCCCATCCTGCAGTGACAGCGAGATGCCGTCTTTCCGCGGAACCTCATGCGAGGTTCCGACCTATCCGGTATTAGCACCGGTTTCCCGGAGTTATCCCGATCTGCAGGGCAGGTTGCCCACGTGTTACTCACCCGTCCGCCGCTAACGAACCGGGAGCAAGCTCCCGATTCGTCCGCTCGACTTGCATGTATTAGGCACGCCGCCAGCGTTCGTCCTGAGCCAGGATCAAACTCTCCGATATGGAGTCTTGATTGACTCTTGCTGGCGCAGCGGCCATGGTCACGGAGGTGACGCATGACGCGCCGCTATTTGATTCACTTAAGAATCGTGTTTGTTTCTTAGCGTTTTGCTGTTCAGTTTTCAAGGTTCAGTTCAGGTCGCTGTTGTTTGCAGCAACTTTACTAATATACCATGCCATCACGATAGCGTCAAGAAAAACCATTATTTTTCTTTTCGCTTTGTGCAACGCTTTGTGCAACGCTTTGTGCGACTTTCATATACTACCAGTTTGAATTTTCCCTGTCAACAAAAATTGAAGGAAGTTTTCCTGCTTTTTAGCAACATTGATCACTATACCACCACAAAAATACGTTCGCAAGCTTTTTTATTAAAAAAACAGGCAGAAAGAATAGATTCATTCTTTCTACCTGCTTAGTTAGCCAATCAGTCCCGTGGGCGCATCTGCGGAAATAGCAAAACATCCCGGATTGAGGCCGAATTAGTTAGTAACATAACTAGTCGATCAACTCCAATACCTAATCCTCCGGTTGGCGGCATGCCATATTCAAGTGCTTCAATGAAGTCTTCATCCATTTCATGAGCTTCATCATTTCCGGCCGCTTTCTCTGCTAATTGTGCTTCAAAGCGCTCCCGTTGATCAATCGGATCATTCAGTTCGGTAAAGGCGTTAGCATGCTCTCTTCGGACAATGAATAATTCAAAGCGATCGGTGAAACGATCATCTTCCGGGTTCTTCTTAGCAAGAGGTGAAATTTCAACAGGATGTCCATAGACGAAAGTCGGCTGAACGAGCTCTTCTTCAACTTTCTGCTCAAAAAACTCATTCAGGATATGACCGACTTCCATAGTGTCTTTAATTTCTACTCCATGTTCCTTGGCCAGCGCACGTGCTTCTGCCAAGGAAAGCTGCTGCCAAAAATCCGCACCGGTATATTTTTGTACGGCGTCTGCCATGTGCAGCCGCTCCCAGCCTGGCGCAAGATTGATTTCATCGTCACCATAACGCACTGTTGTCGTACCAAGAACTTCTTGCGAAATATGAGCAACTAAGTTCTCAGTCAAATTCATGACATCCTCAAAATCGGCATACGCCTCATAGAGTTCAAGCATTGTGAACTCAGGATTATGACGAGTTGAAATTCCCTCATTTCGGAATACACGTCCGATTTCATATACTTTTTCAAGTCCACCAACAATCAAACGCTTTAAGTGGAGCTCAATAGCAATCCGGACATACAATGCCATATCAAGTGCATTATGATGTGTAATGAATGGGCGAGCAGCCGCTCCTCCTGCAATCGAATGCAACATTGGTGTCTCTACCTCAAGGAACCCCGCATCATCCAAGTATCGGCGCATCGACTGAATAATCCGGCTACGAAGAATGAAAGTTTCTTTGCTTTCTTCACTTACAATGAGATCCAGATACCGCTGACGGTAACGCTGTTCCACGTCTTTAAGGCCATGGAATTTATCCGGAAGCGGCCGAAGAGCTTTTGAAAGAAATTCAACTTCTGTTGCTTTTACTGACAATTCGCCAACTTTTGTTTTGAAGACAGTTCCTTTTACTCCTACAATATCGCCAAGATCAGCTGTATTGAATAATTCATATATTTCTTCTCCAACTGTGTCTTGCCGTACATATATTTGAATCTGGCCAGCCAGATCTTGCAAGTGGGCGAATCCAGCTTTCCCCTTGCCTCGTTTTGTCATTATACGCCCTGCAATAATAACTTCGTGTGGAGTTTCAGCTAATTCTTCTTTTGTAAACTGATCAAATTGTTCTTTTATTTGTGCGGTTGAATGGCTTCGTTCAAAGCGCTTTCCGAACGGGTCCATCCCTCGTTCCCGGAACTCCTGCATTTTTTCGCGTCTGACCACCAGCTGGTCATTCAATTCTTCTGACATTCTGTTCACTCCTTCAATTCTTAGGCCTTACAATTTTCATCATCTTTCTATTGTACACATAAGCGCATGTCCACACAAAAAAGCCACCACGGCATGTGGCAGCAAATTTGCCATTCATATACGACTCGGCACTCACACTCAGTCAATTATTCAGCAAGATAGTTAACGATACTTACAGTAGACTGCTGTTCCTGTCTGCCTGATCAAACAGTTTTTGTATTCTATATTTAGGAAGTAAAATAAACCGCAGGTGTTAACTTACTCGCTGGCATTGAGAAACACCGTTAGATTCGGATATGTACGATATAGCTGCACATCTCCTTCTGCAGCTCGCACCAATTCCTTAAACAACCGTCCGCTTCGGGGATCCTGTAAATCCGGTTCCATTATCAGCAACGGAACGAGAACAAAAGCACGCTCGTACATACGGGGATGCGGAATAGTCAGTTCCTCCGTTTCCATATTGTCTTGATTATAGAGCAAAATGTCAAGGTCTATTGTCCGTGGTCCCCATCGAACAAGCCGTTCCCGGTGCAGCTGCTGCTCAATCACCTGACACACCTTGAGAAGTTCCAGTGAAGAAAGTGATGTCTTAACGGTTATTACCATATTGAGAAAAGCCTGCTGGTCTGTAAACCCCACCGGTTCCGTCTCGTAAACAGATGAGATGCCGTCCACCTCCACTTTAGAATGGGCATTTAGCAATCCAGCAGCTCGTTGCAGCATGTGTAAGCGATTCCCCATATTTGACCCAAGGGATATATAGCCTCTATTCATTACACCGTCCCCTTGTGATATCGACTGACACAGAGCGGTAATGCCCCGGGATAGGCGGATCAGGTTTCATAAATTGAACCCGAAGCGACTGAACGAGCGGAAAACTTTTTAAAATATTCGTTGCCACGTCTTCCGCAACGGCTTCAATTAGTTTCCTTGGTTCTCCTTCCACAATCCGCCGGCATAGTTCATATACTTCACCATAATGGACAGTGTACTCCAGCTCGTCTGTCTGCCCAGCCCGATTCAAATCCACTTCTAGAGAAACAGTCAGACGGAACCGTTGCCCCAGTTTGGTCTCTTCCGGTAACACACCATGATAGCCATAGAACTCCATATCGTTAATATGAATAAAATCCATTATCTCTCCTCCTCTAAAGACTGCTTCCCGGTCAATACATCGATCATTCGCAAAGCACGTACTGTTTCTTTTACATCATGGACCCGGATAATTTCACAGCCTTTTTCTGCGCCATAACAAGCCGTTGCCAGCGATCCTTCCAGCCGTTCAGATACAGGAGCTCCACTCAATGCTTTCCCGATAAAGGACTTCCGCGAAGTTCCAAGCAGAACGGGGTAACCAAGCATACAGAATTGGTCTAATAGCCGCATCATCTCTATGTTATGAATAGCTGTCTTTCCAAAACCAATTCCCGGATCAAGCCAAATCTTTTCTTGCTTCACGCCGGCAGCTCTGGCGATATTGATGCTTTCTCCAATATCCTGCTGTACATTCTCCCAGAAGTTTTCATATACCGCCCGCTTCCGGTTATGCATCAACACAATCGGGGCCCCATGGCTAGCCGCTGCCGCTGCTATTTCAGGATCATATTTTGCACCCCAGATGTCATTGATAATATCTGCTCCTGCCTCAAGTGCCGCATGCGCAACTTTCGATTTATATGTATCAATGGAGACAGGAATATCCCACTGTTCTTTCAGTAATCGAATGACCGGCACCACTCGTTCAATTTCTTCTTCCTCTGAAATTTGTTCATGTCCTGGACGTGTTGATTCACCGCCCACATCAATAATATCCGCTCCATCTGTTATTAGCTTCCCTGCATGCGTTAATGCACGTTCAACTGATCTAAATTGGCCACCGTCCGAAAACGAATCCGGTGTCACATTCAGGATTCCCATTACATGGGTTTTGTTTGCAAAATCAAAGTTCATAAGTTCTCACCTTTCGCTCATTCAACTTTCTCCATTTTAACGCCGAATTCAGCTGAAACATAAAGAAAAGCATGCGCAATGGCATGCTTTTCCTGTTTCAACTATTATTTTTCTTCGAATTGATACAGCGGTGTACTCAAATAGCGTTCGCCATTAGATGGAAGAATAGCAAGCACTTTCTTCCCTTTCCCCAGTCGCTTAGCCAGCTGCAGGGCTGCATAGATTGCCGCTCCAGAGGAAACGCCGCCTAGAATTCCTTCAGTGCGCGCCAGAGTCCGGGCAGTTTCATATGCCTGGTCGTTTGTAACCTGGATCACTTCATCGTAGATTTCAGTATCCAGCACATCCGGCACAAATCCAGCTCCAATACCTTGAATTTTATGAGGGCCTGGCTGTCCGCCAGAAAGGATTGCCGAATCCGCCGGCTCAACCGCTGCAAGCAAAATTTCCGGGTACTTTTCTTTCAGTACACTGCCTGCCCCTGTGATGGTGCCGCCTGTGCCGATCCCGGAGACAAACGCATCCAGCTGATCGCCCATTGCTTCAACAATCTCAGGTCCTGTTGTCAGACGATGGATTTCCGGGTTTGCTTCGTTCTTGAACTGCTGCGGCATGAAATAATTATTTTCCTGTGCCAGTTCTTCCGCTTTTCCAATGGCTGCTTTCATACCACCTGCTCCAGGAGTAAGGACAAGTTCCGCTCCATAAGCCCGGAGGAGATTCCGGCGTTCCATACTCATCGTGTCCGGCATAACTAATACTGTTTTATACCCTTTTGCTGCCGCCACCATTGCCAGACCGATTCCCGTGTTTCCGCTGGTCGGTTCAATGATTGTGTCGCCTTCCTTCAGGTTGCCGGCTTTTTCGGCTGCTTCAATCATAGCCAAAGCAATCCGGTCTTTTACACTACTGCCCGGGTTGAAGAATTCCAGTTTTGCATATACTTCTGCATCTTCCGGTCCTGTCAGTCTGTTCAATTTTACGATAGGTGTCTGTCCAATCAGATCATTTACTGAGTTTCCAATTCGAGCCATGCTATCCACTCCTAATCCCCACTAGTTTTATCGGTTATGTTCCAGTACAATCGTATCAATGTTCCTGTTTACGGTCAATTTTGAACAATCAAGAAATTGATGGTTATTCAAGCCGCCCGCAACATAACGTGTTAACTGCTACTGTTTCCGATTCACAGGGCAACGGAATACGGATTTAAAATCAACTAAAAAACGCCCTCGAAAAAGGGCGTTTTCTAGTTTGCTATATTCGGTTTGATTAAGCGCGAAGTTCTTCGATCAATGTTTCAAGTTCGCCTTTTGAATACTCATACTTTTCCATGCAAAAATGGCATTGTGCTTCCGCCATTCCATCCTCTTCGATCATATCTTGAATCTCTTGTTCACCAAGTCCCATAATTCCACGGGCAAATCGGTCTTTTGAACAATTACAATCGAAATGCACCGGCTTTTTATCCAAAATTTGAACATTTTCTTTCCCAAGAACTTCTGCCAACACTTCTTCAGGTGTCAGTCCGCGCTGAATCAGTTTTGAAATTGGTTCAACACTTGAAATTCGCTCTTCAATTTTAGCAATTGTTTCGTCATCTGTTCCAGGCATGAGCTGAATAATAAACCCGCCTGCTGCAATAATAGAATTGTCTGTATCGACCAATACACCAAGGCCAACTGAAGAAGGTACTTGCTCAGAGACAGCAAAGTAATACGTAAAGTCTTCAGCGACTTCACCGGACACGATTGGCGTTTGCCCCGTAAAGTAATCACGAAGGCCCAAATCTTTCACAACAGAAAGCATTCCCTCTGTTCCAACAGCCCCTCGGACATCCAGTTTCCCTTGTTCATTCAGATCCAGATGGGTTTGCGGATTGGTTACATAACCGCGCACTCCGCCGTTAGCATCACTGTCTACCAGTACCAGACCAATTGGTCCTTTACCTTCCAGTTTCAAAGTAATTTTATCATTACCTTTCAGCATAGCCCCCATCATGACACCCGCTGTCATCGTACGTCCAAGCGCAGCAGAAGCTGTCGGCCACATCATATGGCGTCGCTGAGCTTCTCCTACTGTTTTAGTTGTATCTGCAGCAAATGCACGGACCTGTCCATCAAAAGCAAGTCCTCTTACTAAATAATCTCCCATCAAAATCGTTCCTTTCTTTGCGTATCATTCCGTTTATAAATTAAATGCAATCCCTTTAATGTCAAAAAAGGATCGACAATATCAATTACATTGGACTCAGCAGCGATTAACTTCGCCAAGCCGCCTGTCGCAATAACAGTCGGTTCTTTTCTGCTCTGTGCTTTCATACGGTTCACGATACCTTCCGCCTGACCGACGTACCCAAAAACGATGCCGGCCTGCATGGCAGTGACGGTATTTTTACCGACTACTTGCTCAGGCCGTACAATTTCAATTCGAGGCAGTTTGGATGCATACGTGTAAAGCGCTTCTGTTGAAATTCCAATCCCTGGAGCAATTGCACCGCCGATATAGCGAGCAGATTCATCAATATAGCAATACGTCGTTGCTGTACCGAAATCGACGATAACCAGCGGGCTTCCATATTCGTGTATTGCAGCAACTGCATTCACAATCCGATCCGCGCCTACTTCCCGCGGATTTTCATACTTGATATTCAAGCCGGTTTTTACGCCTGGACCGACAATGAGCGGTTTTAGCTGAAAGTACTTTTCACACATCCGCTCAAGTGAAAACATGATCGGCGGCACTACCGACGATATAGCAATCCCTTGAATATTTTCAAACGATAACCCGACATGATTCAGGAGCTGTTTCAGCTGCATCGCGAATTCATCTTCTGTCTTGCGGCGATCTGTTTCCATCCGCCAGTAGTGAGTCAGCTGATCCCCGCTATAAACACCGAGCATGATATTCGTATTGCCTACATCCAGCACTAAAATCATTTTTCTGCCTCACTTTTTGTCCAGCTTCTGAAATTTCCAACACATCATACCACATTCACACTAGAAGAAAAAAGCTGATTGACTTCCCTTATTATAAGGGAATGATCAATCAGCTTCATGCATTCTTACTTGCGGTCTTCCTGGAAAGGTCCGCGCGGGTTGTCTTCTCCCGCTTCTTCTGCCGGCAAGTCACCAGCGGAAGGATCGTTTGGAGAACCTGTAACATCCGGATTCACTTTTTCTTTATCATTTTCGTCTACTACGTCATTTCCGTACTCCCCGTTGAGCGTTTCATATTCACGCTCCGGCAGTGTACCATGTTCCTGTAAGTGAAGGATCTGTGCGGCATCAAGTGTCTCCACTTCAAGCAAGGTTGTTGCGATCAACCGAAGCAGATCTTCTTTTTCAGTCAGAATTTTTTTCGTGCGCTCATACTGTTCTTTAATAATGCGCTGCATCTCCTGGTCAATCTCGAATGCGATGTCGTCCGAGTAATTTTGATCAGAATTGAAATCGCGACCCAGGAATACATTTCCTCCAGAAGCCTGGCCGAACTGAACAGGACCGATCTTATCACTCATCCCGTATTCAGTGACCATGCTGCGTGCAATCTGTGTCGCACGCTGGAAGTCATTATGCGCACCGGTTGAAACTTCGCCAAAAATGATATCTTCTGCAACACGGCCGCCAAGGAGACCGGCAATTTTATCAAGAAGTTCGGGCTTGGTCATGAAGTAACGGTCTTCTCTTGGAAGCATTACCGCATACCCGCCAGCCTGGCCACGCGGGACGATTGTGACTTTGTGAACTACATCTGCATCATCAAGCGTCAATCCGACGACTGTGTGACCGGATTCGTGGAAAGCCACGATATTCCGTTCTTTCTCAGAGATTACCCGGTTCTTCTTCGCTGGTCCAGCGATGACCCGGTCTGTTGCTTCATCAATATCAGACATATCGATCTTATCTTTATTACGGCGCGCCGCCACGAGTGCTGATTCATTCAGGAGATTTTCAAGATCCGCCCCCGAAAAGCCTGGTGTACGCTGGGCAACAGCTTTTAAGTCTACAGTGTCACTTAGCGGCTTATTGCGTGCGTGTACTTGCAGGACTTCCTGACGCCCTTTAACATCCGGACGGCCAACAGTAATCTGACGGTCGAAACGGCCTGGACGCAGAAGTGCCGGGTCAAGAATATCCGGACGGTTCGTTGCTGCGATAATGATGATTCCTTCATTTGCACCAAATCCATCCATTTCAACGAGCAATTGGTTCAGCGTCTGTTCACGCTCATCGTGACCACCGCCAAGACCGGCGCCACGCTGGCGTCCAACTGCATCAATTTCATCAATAAAGATGATACATGGTGAATTCTTCTTCGCGTTTTCAAACAAGTCACGGACACGGGATGCCCCGACTCCTACAAACATCTCTACAAAATCCGAACCACTGATGGAGAAGAACGGTACGCCTGCTTCTCCGGCAACTGCACGTGCAAGAAGTGTTTTACCAGTACCCGGAGGTCCGACAAGCAAAATCCCTGTTGGAATCCGTGCACCGATGCTAGAGAATTTTCGTGGATCTTTCAGGAAGTCAACCACTTCCACAAGTTCCTGTTTTTCTTCATCTGCTCCCGCAACATCGCGGAAACGGACTTTCTTCTTTTCATCATTATACAGCTTCGCTTTGCTCTTTCCGAAGTTCATGACACGGCCACCGCCGCCCTGAGCCTGGTTAAGCAGGAAGAAGAACAGAATGAAAATGATCACAAACGGGATAATGCCAGTAAGGAACTGAACCCATCCGCTTGTCTGCGGTGCTTTCAGGTAATTGACCACTACCTCTTCGCTAAGTGCCAGTTCATCAATCTGGTTAATCAGTTCATCGTTTTCCAGCGGGATATTTGTGATGAAGGATTCACCTTCTTCATAGTCCGCCAATTCACCTCTTACTTCATATACCATGGCATCCGGCTGAATCGTCACTTCCGTTATGTCGCCTTCAGCAAGAGCAGTCAAGAATTCATCATACCCTATATTCTCTGTCGGCTGATTGCTGTTGTTAAATGTTCCCAAAATCCCGATAATAACCAGGAATATCAATAGATAGAATATGGTGTATCGAAATATCCGATTCATCCCGAGCCTCCTCACAAGGTTTGCAAAAACTATACTAAATACTACCACAGTGACAATTGACCGGACAATGAAAAGCCCTTACATCAAATCGGTATTTACAGAATTGTGAATAGTTTTTGACTAAGCTTCTTCGCCGCCGTATATATATGGTTTTAAAACACCAATATACGGCAGATTGCGATATTTCTCTGCATAATCAAGTCCATATCCGACCACGAATGCATCCGGCACTTCAAAGCCGATATAATCCGCTTTCAAATCCACCTTGCGACCGCTCGGTTTATCAAGCAGCGTTACGATCTTAATCGATTTCGCCTTCCGGTACTTGAATAGATCAACGAGATAGCTTAATGTCAGTCCGCTATCGATAATGTCTTCAATGATCAAAATATCGCGTCCTTCAACGCTTGTATTCAGATCCTTAATAATTTTAACTTCTCCTGAAGATACAGTGGCATTTCCATAGCTGGACACATCCATGAAATCCATTTCGAGGTAGCAATCCATGCGCTTGATCAAATCACCCATGAATGGCAGTGCGCCTTTTAATACACCAATCGCCAGCGGGAATTTATCCTCATAGTCCCGAGTCAGCTGATCACCCAACTCACGCGTTTTTTCACGGATTTCTTCTTCTGCAATTAAAATTTCTTCGATGTCATTACGTAGCATTGTGTCCTCCTAAATTCTGTTCACTTTTCTGCCTGCCCTGTAACCGGTTGTGTTATCAGCAGCCAGTCGCCATGCGCCGGCGATTCCGTTAAATGCTTGGACGCTCTAAATCCGGGTATTAGCAGTACCTCATCTTCCTTCGTAACAATCAATGGCCAATTTTCCCGCAGGACGAGCGGTACTTTTTCATCAATCATCAGACGTGCGACTTTTTTAGGCCTGTCCATTCCCGCCAGTTGGATGCGATCACCATTTTTCCGCTTTCGGATGATCAGTGGCAGTCTTTCCTCCGGTGAGAAATACCAGATTGCCACATCTCCCATCTCAGCCTTCTCCGCAGCAGATACTACCTTGAAGCGATAACCGGCCACGGGTTCTGACCAGTCGGAGCCAATGATAATTTCCCGGTCATCAGACGCCTGTTCTGCTCGGTCAGCCGAAAGAAAGCGGACATCATCATACTCGCGGATCATGAGCAGATCATGCGGTAAATGCAGAAAAACAGTACCTGATGAACAGCGCAGAATCTCTTGCATTTGTTCAGCCAGCTGTACCGTCAAGTTCACATGTTTTTTCGGGTATAGATAGCTTAATAGTAGAGGAAGCATTCTTTTTTGTAAAGCGGCCGGGCACTGGCGGAACGCTTGAGCTGACATTTCAATATGGTTCCCTGACTTGGACTTGCTCACAAGTTCAGCAAGTCGCTGACCGGCTGCTTCCTCTAAGTATTGCTGGTCCTGCTGCACGCTCTCTGCAAGTAAAGCAGCCTGAACCGCCGCCTCAGGGTTTTCCTCTTTCAAAAGCGGTATGACCTGCAGGCGGAGCCGGTTGCGTGTGTATGCAGCTGAAAAATTGCTAGGATCCTGCCTAAAAGCAAGGTCTGACGCAGCGACATAGTTCTCAATTGCCAGTCGACTTACCGTCAAAAATGGACGGACGAGTTGTCCGCCTTCGATAGGTCTGCTGACAGGTATGCCAAAACTGCCGGTCTGTAATGTACCGCGGAGCCCCGTCATCAAGAGGCTTTCCAGCTGGTCATCCGCATGGTGTGCAGTGGCCAGTTTCTGAATCCGTTCTCTTTTCATCACTTCAGTAAAATACTGGTAACGTACCTTTCGGCTTACAGCCTGCCGGTTTCCACCTTCCGCTTTCAGCAGATCAGGCACTGGAATAGCCGTACTGTAACATGGCACTCCCCACTTCCGGCATACTTCCTCAACAAACAAGCGATCGGCTGCAGACTCTTCACCACGGAGCATATGGTCAACATGCACAGCACTGAGCTGAATATCCAGCGTCTGTTCATGCTGCTTCAGTACGTGCAGAAGGGCTATAGAATCAGCGCCGCCTGAACAGGCGACACACACGCGGTCACCGGCCCTGAGCAATCTTTTTTTCTTAATAAATGCCAGGACTTGTTGTGGAAAACCCCTCATTTCCCTGTACCTCCAGATAAAAACTACATTAAAAAACTGTTTGACACTTTACCGGAAACGGTAGTATGATAATTCTTGTTCGTTTGAATAAAGGCGGCGTAGCTCAGCTGGCTAGAGCGTACGGTTCATACCCGTAAGGTCGGGGGTTCGATCCCCTCTGCCGCCATTTCAAGAAAAGGGAAGCTGAACCGTCTGCTTGTCACGACAAGCGTACAACGGATTCAAATCCTGCAGAAGTCATCACTGAATTTACAGCGGCATTCCAATCGGAGTGCCGCTTTTCTGTTTTATGCATGACAATTGAACGTTCATACTGCCTATGGCTGTCCTTATTTAGAAGATGATAAAAAACGCTTCCCGAAAGAAGCGTCTCAATCAACAACTGTTCAGCTGTCATTTAAGCATTTTTTCTATGCCATTAAAACAATCAGCAAGTTAGCCTCTTTTCGCTCCACGACCGCCGCGTTTTGATTCGGTTGCCCGTTTC
Source organism: Planococcus lenghuensis (assembly GCF_001999905.1). NCBI lineage: Bacteria > Bacillati > Bacillota > Bacilli > Caryophanales > Caryophanaceae > Planococcus > Planococcus lenghuensis. The sequence goes on along the minus strand of NZ_CP019640.1, from coordinate 59,987 downwards.
AATGTTGACAGACGTTCATCACTGTCTTTCAGAAACTTCGCCATTTTTGATTCAAAATTCTCTTTTGGTGGCTGCCGATCAAATGAACGGTTTGGCCGAGGACGTCGTGGACGCTCTGTCGTCCCTTCAGGCTGCGGTTTTGCTTTACGGATGGAAAGGCCGATTTTTCCGTCAGCTTCAACATTCATCACTTTCACTTCAACCATTTCGCCGACTTTCAAGTGATCATTAATGTCTTTTACATAATTATCTGCCACTTCACTGATATGCACGAGGCCCGTTTTGCCGTTTGGAAGCTCTACAAAAGCTCCAAAATTCGTGATCCCTGTAACCTTTCCTTCTACCTTGCTGCCTACTTCAATTGACATAAAAAAAATGTTCCTCCTTAAAATTTTATGGCGTCATCCCTGCTATCATATTAAGCATGCGAGACTCCACCCGTTACCTTAATTATAAACATCAAAAAAAGAGTGTCAACTGACTACTCTTTTCCGTCTTCATTTTCTTCATTTTCAGGAATCGAAAAGATGATTTCTCCTTCTTCTGACAGGAAATACTCTTTCCGGGCTAATTTTGCGAGATAGTCTTCATCATTCAGCAGCTGAATATGTTCTTCGAGCTTTATTTGTTTATCCTCTGCTGCTTCAAGTTCCGCAACCGCTTCCGCTTTTTCCTCTTTTTTATCTGCAATATCCCGTGTCTGTGAATACATAGTAGTTACGATCCATAGCAGGCAAATTGCCGCAAGGATACCGAAAACAGATAGCCTTCTAACTAGTCGTATTTTATGCGCTTGCTGCTTTTTTTCCTGCAATTCAACAGAGCGAACATAGTCATTCTGGATTGAAGTAACTCCCTGATCCGTCGATTTTCGTTTGTTCTTCAAGCCCATGACCTACCCTCCTCACGCTGTGCTGGTTTTATTATACAAAAATTCCACTGTGAACATAAGGGGGGAGTCCCCCCTTTTTTCACTTTTTTACATTATGTTTCATCATCAATAAATTCCGGTTCGACTTTCGCCAGTTTTTCTTCCCGTAAAATGGTGTACATGGCTGCCGTCTCTTCTTTTCTGGCGTTTTCACGCAGCTGATCGACTTTTGCGATCACTACTTTTTGCCCGAAGCGGATCTCCAGTTCATCGCCTTCTTTCAAGACGGAACTTGCCTTCGCTTTTTTACCGTTAATCGCTACGCGGCCCTGGTCTGCCACTTCTTTTGCCAATGTCCGCCGCTTGATCAGCCGGGATACTTTCAAAAATTTATCCAGTCGCATTATCTCATTCCTTTCTCTTCAGCTGTTTCGCTTCGTTCCAGAAACCGTCCAGTTCTTCAAGTGTATATGCTTCAAACCGACCGGCGTCTTTCGCCACCCGTTTTTCCACGTAGCCGAACCTTTCCCGGAATTTAGCATTCGCCTTTACCATCGCTTCTTCCGGTGAAAGATTATAAAATCGCGCAATATTGACGAGTGTAAACAGCAGATCACCAAATTCTTCAAGCTGATCATCTGTTGTCCCATTCGCCACTTCCTGTTTGAATTCCTGCAGCTCTTCCTGGAATTTATCCCAGGCACCTTCGCTGTCACGCCATGTGAAGCCTACTTTCGCTGCTTCTTTCTGATAATTGAATGATGTCTGAAGGGAAGAACTGAACCGGAATTGGTCAGCCAGCAAGGAAACGGGGAGTTCCTTTTCGTTTTTCTTGATCTGCTGCCAGTTTGCCGTCACTTCTTCCGATGTTTCTGCCTTCACGTCCCCAAACACATGCGGATGCCGGCGAATCATTTTTTCGCTGACCTTATTCAGTACATCTTCCAGCTGAAAATAGCCGTTATCCTGTCCGATTTGGGCATGCAGGAATACCTGAAGCAGCACATCACCCAGCTCTTCTGCAATTGCTTCATCATCTTCCTGCTGAATGGCCGCCAGCAGCTCGTGGGTTTCTTCCAGTAAGTACGGCATGAGTGATTCGTGCGTCTGTTCCCGGTCCCACGGACAACCACCAGGACCTCTCAACACTGCGATAATATCGCGGAACGTCTGCCACTCCCGCAGTCGCTCTTCCTGTTCTGTTACCGGCGGCACGTAAACCGTCGTTAAATTATTCAATTCAGCCGACCGGTCAAGCTCGAATAACGGAACTGTCCGAATCAGTTCCTGTTTAGAACCCGCCGCTGTTGCAATCGTTACCGGGTAATCGTCCGGATATTTTTCCATCAAAGCAAGTTTGACTTCGGAAGCACTGAACATATCATACACTTGCGCAATCAGAATATGTTGAGTCATATTAATCCGTTGTATATCAAACGAAGTGCCATCGACCAGCTGAAACCCATCAATCGGATCAATGCGGAGAGCGCTGAAAAGCGGATCCAGAAAACTCTGGCCTCCTTCAATTCGGATCAAGCACTTTCCCTGCCGCTCATAATCGATCAAATGCTGTACGGTCATTTCTGCAATGAGCGGATGCCCGGGCACCGCATAAGTTATATCCCCTTCGGATGCAAGTGTCAGGAGGCTATCCGCAATTTCCCGGTATACCGGCTCAAATGTATCATGTTTTTCATAAACCTCATCAAAGCTGCTGAAAACCGTTCCTTCAGCCGCCAAGTCAGTCAACGCCGGGTGGTCGGCAGTCCGGACAAAAAGCTGTTCCGCATTTTTTAGTTTTCTGTAGCACCCGAGCGGGAGCTGTTCTAAATCCCCTGCTCCGAGACCGATGATTTGAATTGTGTTCAACGAAGTTCCCCCTTTCTTTTGTTCTTATTCATCCATAACTGAAACTTGGCCATTTTCCTTCCAAAAGGAATAACATACCACTCCTTCTCAGAAAGGATACGCATTTTAGCAGCGGCTGCAAGAAAAACTGCTGCGCCGACTGCTGCGGCGGTCAATGCTGTGCAGGCAGCTGATAAGCGATCCGGCAAGCTATTAAACAGCAAACTATCCGCCAATAAAATCCAGCTGAGAACACACACAGCCATCGACACCAATGCAGCGGCCATTTTCCTGTAATAAGCGAACGGAGCGAAACGAATCGGCCATGTTCGTTTAAAGTAATAGTAAAGACTTGCTGTCGAAATGATGAGCGCGATATTGCCGGCAAGCGCTGCACCCATGATGCCAAGCGCCGGAACCAGCACAACATTCCCTGTCCATTTCAGGATCAGGCCAGCAAGCAGCAGCAGTGCCGGCACCTTTTCTTTCCCGGCACCTTGAAGGATGGCCATCCAGACCAGCAGCAGCGAGACCCACATCACTTGGATGCTGAAGACTGCCAACGTTGCTGACCCTTCCGTTGTCTTAAACAGCATTTCATTGACATAAGGCATTGTCAGTATAAGACCCGCTGTTGTCGCTGCCGCAATTAACAGTGCTGCCCGGAATGACAGGCGGACATAATGCTCCGGTGGGCGCCCGCCGGGTTTTCGGTCCATGCGGGCGACGAGCGGGACAATGGACAGTGCGAGTGAGGACGCGAGCAGAAGACCAAATTGAACCAATGGCTGCGCCCGGTCATAGACTCCCTTGCGTTCCATTGCCTCCAATCGCGGCAAGCCGCTTTCTTCCAGTAATCGAAAAACGGTAAAGGAGTCGGCAAGCTGAAAAAGCAGCAGCAGCAGAGAACTGAAACTGAGGCTTACGCTAAGTGCCGTCATTTTACGGACAGTCGGCCATAATGCTACCTTTGACCGCACAGTGAAACCCCACCCGGTTCTCGCCGTATATAAAACCAGCAGCGTAACGCCCGCCAGTTCGCCTGCTATTGTTCCCCATAACGCGGCTGCGCCTGCCGCATAGATTGAAAATCCGTATGATACAACGATCCATGTTCCAATCAATATAACAAAGACACGAACTGTCTGTTCGAAAACCTGTGCAGATGCAACAGGACCCATATCTTGGTCAGCTTGAGAGAATCCTTTTAATACGGCAAGTACAGGCATCAGCAGCACCGCCAGCGCACTGATTTTTAAAAGCGGCGCCAGCTCGGAATCCCCCATCCAATCCGCCAGAAGCGGGGAGCCGAAAAACAGCAGTCCGAATACAATAATGGCGAAACCTGAAATACAACCAAACGCTATCCGTAATATGGCCCCTTCCTCTTCTTCGCGGCTGTCAGCCAGCATTTTCGACACTGCTACTGAAAAACCGTAGGAAGTCCAGGCTGTGAACACTCCGACGAACGGATAGATCTGCTGGTATACATAAAATCCTCTGTCTCCTGCCAGGTTCTGAAAAGGCACCCGGTATGCGACGCTTAATAGTTTCACAATAAACCCTGCCATCAACAGCAGGGAAGCCCCTTTCATAAAAGAAGCCATGGTTGACCGGTCTTTCATGCCTGCATTCATTCCCGTTCTCGCCATTGACTATGCCGCATTCCGGAGTGAGTCAGGCAGCATTTTCATAACAGATTCAAGCACATCGAACGGATGGTTCTTCGCTATTTTTTTCTCGTCAATCCGCAAGACAAGTTCCTGACCATTCACCTGGAAACCGACAGCTTTGCCAAAAACAGCTGTGTCTTGCATCAATTTTCCGCCATCAATTGACTTGGAGCCCTCCTGGGTCAGCCGGATTTCCGTATATTGGCCGTTTTGCTTTATGGAAAATGCCCGGGCAGTGCGTGCCCAGACTTTCATACGGGCAATTCGGAGCAATTGATCCACTTCAAGCGGTATGTCTCCGAACCGGTCAATCATTTCATCCTGCAGCTCTTCCATTTCCTCGGCCGTATCGATTCCTTTGATCCGCTTGTACATTTGGATCTTCTGGTAACCATCCGGAATATAACTGTCTGGAATGTACGCATCGGTATCGAGTGAAATCTCAACTTCAGGCACTGCTTCTTTTGGTGTGCCTGTTTGTTTTTCTTCGACTGCTTCCTGAAGCATTTGCGAATACAGACCAAACCCAACAGAATCAATGAAGCCGTGCTGCTGTGAGCCAAGCAGGTTTCCGGCTCCCCGGATGGATAGATCCCGCATGGCGATTTTAAAGCCGGATCCGAGTTCCGTAAATTCCTTGATGGCGTGCAACCGTTTCTCAGCAACATCTGTCAGCACTTTATCACGTTCATGCAGCAGGTAGGCATAAGCCACCCGGTTTGAACGTCCGACACGCCCCCGCAGCTGATACAATTGGGAAAGCCCCATTTTATCTGCATCGTGAATGATCAACGTATTGACGTTTGGAATATCAATACCGGTCTCAATAATGGTTGTTGTCACCAGCACATCATATTCCCCGTCCAGAAAACTCAGGATGACCGACTCAAGTTCTGTCTCCGACATCTGTCCATGCGCGTGTCCCACACGGGCTTCCGGGACAAGTTCCTGAATTTCACTTACTTTCCGGGTCATATCGTCCACCCGGTTATATAAATAGAATGTCTGACCCCCGCGTGCCATTTCCCGCTCGATCGCTTCCCGGACAAGACCGCCGTTCGATTCCATAACATACGTCTGCACCGGATACCGATCAGCCGGTGGTGTCTCAATAACAGACAAGTCCCGGACACCGACCATGGACATGTGAAGGGTACGCGGAATCGGAGTAGCTGTCAGCGTCAGAACATCCACATTCGTTTTTAGCTGTTTGATTTTTTCCTTGTGCGTCACACCGAATCGCTGCTCTTCGTCGACGACGAGCAGACCAAGATCCTGATATACCACATCCTTCGACAACAAGCGATGCGTACCGACGACAATATCAACTGTTCCTGTTTTCAATCCTTTTGTGGTTTCTGCCTGCTCTTTCTTTGTGCGGAAACGGTTCAGCAAACCTATTTCGACCGGATAATCCTTGAAGCGGTCTTTCATCGTTTCGTAATGCTGCTGAGCAAGTATAGTTGTCGGGACAAGAAAGGCTACTTGTTTGCCATCCAATACTGCTTTAAAAGCCGCCCGGATCGCCACTTCTGTTTTTCCGTATCCGACATCTCCGCATAACAGGCGATCCATCGGCCGCTCTTTTTCCATATCCCGTTTGACTTCATGAATCGAGCGCAATTGATCATCTGTTTCCTCGTATGGAAACTCCGCTTCAAACTGGCTTTGCAGTTCCTGGTCTTCCGAGAAAGCGAACCCTTTCTTTGACTCCCGTTCCGCATACAGCTTGATCAGATCATCTGCAATGTCCTTGACTGCAGCGGATACTTTCGATTTCGTCTTCTTCCACTCAGCGCCGCCCATTTTATGAAGCTTCGGTTCCCGCTCTTCTGAAGCGACATACTTCTGAACAAGATCGATCTGGTCGACCGGAACATATAATTTGTCATCAGCCCGGTAACGGATATGCAAATAATCTTTATGATTGCCGTTTACTTCAAGTGTTTCAATACCGATATACCGGCCGATCCCATGATGTGCGTGTACAATATAATCGCCTGGTTTGATCTCCGAATAGCTCTTAATGCGCTCTGCGTTTGACAGCTTCTGCGGCCGTCTTTTCCGCTTTTTGCCTTGCTGTTTGAACAGTTCTGCATCTGTAATAACAGCCAGTCGCTGAAGCGGAAGCTCGAATCCGGCAGACAATTCACCATCTACGATATAGGCTTTCCCGTCCTGCAGTCGGGTATCCGGCGTCCAGCGTGCCGCTTCCATTTCATAGTCTGCCAGCACCGCCTGCACTTTATCCATTCTGTCATCGCCGCGAGCCGTAATAAAGAGTTGGAAATTCCCTTGCTGCCAGCGATCAAATTCACTTTTCAGCAAATTCATCTGACCGTGGAATGCCTGCATCGGTTTACAGGAGAAATTCACGGTTTTTTTCAGCTGCATGCCTGAGAATGAGCGGGCGAACAGGGACAGGAATGTCACCTGCTGGTCCATTCGATCCAAGCAATCTCGGAAAGAATGGGCAAGTTGAATGCCATGCACAAATTCCCCTTCTTCCAGAAGCGATACCGCCATTTCATTTTCTTGGCGGTCGAGTGATTCTTCGGTTTCCTGAATTCGTCCAATTTCATCCAGAAACACCAAACCATCTGATGGAAAATAATCAGTCAAGAAGGCCGTCTGTCCTTCCGTAAGGGCAGCATACTTTGTTCCCTGTTCCGGCATATTCCCTTCCTTCAGCAGCTCAACATCATGCCGGACAAATTTCAAGAGGGCTTGTTTTACCTCGTCATTTTTTACGTTTCTCAATGTCATTCCCAATTGCTCTTCGAGTCGCTCTGCAAGCTGCTCTCTGTCCGTCTGTTCCAGAATAAATTCCGTCGCCGGAAGAACGTGAATAGTTTTCAGTTTATCAAGTGAGCGTTGGTCTTCAGCTGAAAATGTACGGATTGAATCAACATCTGTATCAAATAGTTCAATTCTCACCGGATGTTCAGATGTAAGCGGATAAATGTCCAGAATGCCGCCACGCAGGGCAAACTCTCCAGGTGTCGTGACCATGCCGGCCCGCTCGTATCCCATTGCGACTAATTTCTGAAGCCATTTACCCGCATCCACTTCTCCGCCTTCTTCTGCAAATAGAGAAAAAGCAGCCCAGCGTCCGGGTTTAGGTAAATGTTTTCTGAGCCCGGCCAGCGACGTTACATATATTCCCGTTCCGCCATTCGCCATATGATCGAGTGTTTCAATTCGCTGGGAACGCAATTCAGGACCCGAAAATGCAAGTTCGGCTGCCAGCAATTCATCCGCCGGGTAAAGCCGGACACTTTCATCACCGGCAAGCCGCACGAGATCTTCATAAACCCGCTGTGCGTGAAACAGGGTCGGTGCGACAACCAGCAATGGTTTTCCAAGCTCTTTCTGGACGGCTTTATATAATACAGGACGGGCGCTGCCGGACAAGCCTGAAATGAGCTGACGGTCCTTTCCGTTTTTCAGGTCTCCCAGAAATGTCCGGATGGCTTCCTCTGTTGTAAATGACTGTAGTATCGGCTCCATTCCTGTACCTCCTCCATATAATTAAAAATAGAAAAAGGCTTTGTGCGTCTAGACGCCAAAGCATTATGATCCATTAAATTTGTTCATGACTTCTGGATACGGCTTTTCAAGCCAGTATTCACATGCTGCCGCTGCATTCTTAACCGCCTCAGCAACCGGCTGTTCTTCTTCTTCCCGGAACTTTGACAATACATAGTCAGGCACGCGCATACCGGCAGGCGGCCGGCTGATTCCAATGCGGATCCGATTAAATTGCTGCGTGCCGAGATGGGCAATAAGTGATTTAATACCGTTATGTCCACCGGCACTGCCTTTTTGCCGAAGCCGAACCTGGCCGGTCGGCAAATCAAGGTCATCATAAACGACTGTCAATTCATCGGGTCCGATATCGAAATAATCCATCAGCGGCCGGACGCACTCACCTGACAGATTCATATAGGTCAGTGGCTTTAAGAGAACCACCTTGCCTCCCGGTCGGTGAACAGTCGCAAAAACCCCATTGAATTTCGACTGCATCAGCGGGGCATTCCACTCAGCTGCGAGTCGGTCAATGACTTTAAACCCAATATTGTGACGGGTATCTTCATAAGTTCTTCCCGGATTTCCAAGCCCGACAATTAATTTCATTTCCTTCACCTCATCTTCACAAAAAAAGGGACTGCCGATGGACAGTCCCCAATAGCTCGTTGCCATCTTATTCTTGTGCTTCTTCTCCGTCTTCAGCAGTATTCGCTGCTTTGTCGCCTTCAGCTGGAGTCTCTTCAGCTCCCGCTTCAGCTTCTTCGTCTGTTTCTTCCGTTTCCGGCTCCTCTTCGACACGAGGCGCAAATACGTTTACAAGCACATAATCATCTTCACTTAAGATTTCATATGGAATGCGCTCACGCACATCGCCTACTGTCAGGGAATCGCCAATATCCAGATCCGTCACATCAATTTCGACAGCATCCGGAATATCGGACGGCTTCACTTTCAATGTGATTTCTCGATTCGGCTGGTTCAAGACGCCGCCTTCTTCCACACCTTTCGATTCTCCGATCAGGTGTACGACCGTTTCCACTTCAAGGTCTTCAGTCATGTTGATCGCTAAGAAATCCACATGTTCGAAACTGCCTTTCAGTGCATCCATCTGATAATCGTTCAATACGACATTGGTTCTGTTGCCATCCACTTCAAGCGAGATAACGCCATTGCGTCCTGTCTCTCGCAGCGTGCGGATTAAATCTTTTTCTGAAACAGTAATTGATAACGTTTCTGTTTGGTAACCATATACCACGCCAGGGACGAAACCGCCGTTCCTGAGTTCTGTCAGCACCGAATTCGGCGCTTTACTTTCTCTTGTTTGAGCAGTCATAATTGTAGCCATGTGTTTGTCACCCTCCTGAATTCTCTGCATATTTATCGATAGTAGGTATTTACCCTAAGGAAGGAAATCAAAACATGGACGCTCAGTCAAACAGTGAGCTAACGGACTTTTGTTCATATACACGAGCAATTGTTTCTGCAAGCAGGCTGGCTACTGATAATTGCTTGATTTTTGCAGAGCGTTCGTCTGCCGGCAGGTAAATGGAATTCGTCACCACGAGTTCCTTGATCGGTGAATCATCAATCCGCTGCATAGCCGGCCCTGAAAGTACCGGATGAGAACAACAGGCATAAACTTCTTTTGCCCCGTTTTTAATCAACGCATCGGCAGCAATTGTGATGGTGCCTGCGGTATCAATGATGTCATCAATAAGGATGGCTGTCTTGCCCTCCACGTTACCGACAATATTCATCACCTCTGCCACATTCGGACGGGGACGTCGTTTGTCAATAATGGCAATCGGCGCTTTCAGCCGGTCGGCCATCTTCCGGGCGCGTGTTACACCGCCATGGTCCGGCGATACGATGATAACGTCATCCAAATTGATCCCGCTCTGTTTCTTAAAGTAATCTGATAAGAGCGGCACAGCGAGCAGGTGATCAATCAGGATATCGAAAAACCCTTGGATTTGCGGGGCATGAAGATCAAGCACAACGACTCGCGTTGCTCCGGCTGTTTCCAGCAGATTGGCCACCAGCTTTGCCGTAATCGGCTCCCGTGATCTCGCTTTCCGGTCTTGACGGGCATAGCCGTAATAAGGGATGACCACATTCACCGTCCGGGCCGAAGCCCGTTTTACAGCATCAATCATAATCAGCAGCTCCATCAGGTTTTCATTAACCGGTTTAGAAGTTGACTGTACGATGAACACATCGTATCCCCGGATACTTTCTTCAATATTGATCTGGATTTCACCATCGCTGAAGCGGTTGACTGAGCATCTGCCAAGGGGCAAACCAACCTCGGCAGCAATTTCAGCTGCCAGCGGTTCATTGGAGTTGAGTGAGAAGATTTTCAATTTCGTGCTTCCATCGAACGCATAACCCATCGGACGGAGTCCCTCCTACTTTTTCAGGTTTAGTTTTTGCACATAATCTTCTTTGTTTTCCTGACGGGCTCTGGCAATGGCCAGTGCTTCTTCAGGGACATCCTTGGAAATGGTGGAGCCGGCTGCCACATAAGCACCTTTTCCGATTGTCACTGGTGCAATCAGATTCGAGTTGCAGCCGATGAACGAATCATCACCGATCTGGGTCAAATGTTTATTTTTACCGTCATAATTAACAGTGATTGTGCCACAGCCCACATTGACATCCGTGCCCACTTCCGCGTCCCCGATATAGCTTAAGTGAGACACTTTACTTCCTTTTCCAAGTGTCGACTTTTTCACTTCAACGAAATTGCCGATTTTCACAGCATCGCCAAGGCGTGAATCCGGGCGGATGTTCGCAAATGGTCCCACGGATGTATCAGCTCCGACTTTGCTGTTTCGAATGACAGATGAATGGACCGTTGTCCGATCACCGATTTCACTGTCTGCAATCTGGCTGTTCGGCCCGATAAGGCAATCTTCTCCGATTTTCACCGCACCTTCGATCATCACATTCGGCTGAATGATCGTATCCCGGCCGATTTCCGCCAGCGGACTGATATAAGCAGAAGCGGGATCGATAATGGAGACACCGTTCCGCATATGTTTTTCTGAAACGCGCAGCCGCATGAGCCGCTCAGCTTCCGCTAATGCCACCCGGTCATTCACACCGAGCGTTTCACTGAAATCTTCTGTTGCATAGGCAGAGACTGTTTCTCCCTGCTGCTGAAGAATTTCGATGACGTCCGGAAGGTAGTACTCACCTTGTGCATTTTCATTTGATACTTGCTTCAGCGCTTCAAATAGCGCTTTATTATCAAAGCAATAAGTGCCTGTATTAATTTCCTTTACTTGCCGCTCTTTCGGTGAAGCATCTTTCTGCTCGACGATTTTTGCTACATCCCCGCCGGCATCCCGGATGATGCGTCCATAACCTGTCGGATTTTCCGCAATTGCTGTAAGGATGGTGGCTTTCGCTTTTTCGTCCTCATGATGCTGCATGAGCGCCTGCATCGTCTCCGGCCGGATAAGTGGCGTGTCACCGCATACCACCAGCGTGACGCCTGGAAGGCCTTCGATCAATGAACTTGCCTGCTGAACCGCATGCGCAGTTCCAAGCTGCTGTTCCTGCAGCACGTACTCGCTTCTGTCGCCAAGCTGTTCTTTCACTTTTTCAGCGCCATGGCCGACGACGGTCACAATTTTATCAGCACCAATTTCACTGACATTGCGCACGACATGCTCAACCATCGGCATACCGCTGACTGGGTGCAACACTTTATATAATTTTGATTTCATGCGTGTCCCTTGTCCTGCAGCCAGAATTACTGCATATGTATGAGTCATCTCTCAGCCTCCGCTTATTCGTAGATTCACTATTAAGAGTAGCCCAAACCCCCTCGTTTTTCAAGGTACGGCGCTGATCGGTGAAACCATTGGCTTTTTCAGCACAAAAAAAAGAGCCTCATCGCGATCGGAGACTCTTACTGCAGACTTAAATTAAAGGATAGCTTCTTGGACGCGCTCCGGTTCTGCGCTCTGTTCATAAGCTGTCAGCACCGCTTTCTGAACTTTCCCACGTGCATCCGGATTGATCGGATGAGCGATATCGCGAAATTCCCCGTCCGGTGACCGTTTACTCGGCATGGCCACAAACAGGCCCGAGTTTCCTTCAATCACCCGGATGTCATGAATGACGAATTCCCCATCCAGCGTGATGGAAGCGACGGCTTTCATTCTTCCTTCTGTCTCGACCCGGCGCAGCCGTACATCAGTGACTTCCATTCTCTCACCACCTCTCGTCGTAAAGCCTTATAAAGTCATAGAGACTTTGTCTTATATGGTTTCGACATAGAAGTGGAAGTTCCTCTTTTAAATTAAACTGTTTTTTTCAAAAATTTTGCAGTAATATTCTTCGTTAGCTACCAATGAGCGCAATCACTTCAATTTCAACTTTCACGTCTTTTGGAAGCCGTGCCACTTCCACAGTAGAACGCGCAGGCTTATGATCACCAAAATAAGAAGCATAGACATCATTTAATGTCGCGAAATCGCTCATGTCCTTAACGAATACAGTGGCTTTTATAACCCGATCCAGCGAAGACCCGGCTTCTTCAAGTACGGCTTGCAGGTTTGCGAATACTTGATGCGTCTGTTCGGTGATTGTGCCGGTCACCAGATCCCCTGCAGCAGTTAATGGAATCTGTCCTGAACTGTAGAATATTCCATTAATTGCAATTCCCTGCGAATATGGCCCGATTGCTGCCGGTGCTTTATCTGTTGCTACATACTTCATGAAGTAAATCCTCCTTCTGTTAAAAAGTTTCCGGCTTCCAATTGAATGGTCCGGTTCCGTTCATCGACATCACATAATTTTACAAGTGATAAATAATCATCAGCAAGCTGTTTATCCGCATGGCCATCTTCAACGAGTACTGCTACGCCGGCGAGTGCACAGCCGAACTCTTCCAGCAGGCTTTTCATGCCATTCATTGTCCCGCCGACTTTCATGAAGTCATCAGTGATCAGGACCCGCTGACCGCTTTTCATGCTGCGTTTTGAAAGCACCATCGTCTGGATGCGTCTTGCAGATCCTGACACATAATTGATACTGACTGTCGGCCCTTCCGTCACCTTGCTGTCCCGCCGTACAACGATAACCGGAACATTCAAATGCCGGGCAATTGCATGGGCAATCGGGATTCCTTTTGTGGCAACCGTCATGACTGCATCCACTTTTTCGGATGCATAGGCCGTTGCAAATACTTTCCCGACCCGGTTCATCATTTCCGGATTACCGAGCACATCGGTCATGAACAAATAACCGCCGGGCAAGAGCCGGTCAGATCTGCTTAGCTCCGTTATTAAATCACTCACTGTGTTTTCTGCTTCATCCAGATGCAGTTTCGGCACATATTTTACGCCGCCGGCTGCACCGGGAACAGTGATAAGCAAACCAATTCCTTTTGTTTCGAACGTCTCTTTCACGATTCCCAAGTCTTCGCTGATCGAGGACTTAGCAGACTCATAAAGTTCTGAGAAGTAAGTGAGTGGAATTAACTTATGCGGGTGTTCCAATAAATAATATGTCATATCAACCAAACGTTCACTGCGCTTCCACTTCATTAATCCCTCTCCTAAATCCGAATAATTTATTAAAAATTTAACATAAATATCCGCCTTTAAGCAAGAGGCTGCCGATCACCAAGCAGGCGGACTGCATAAACTTCATCACAAAAGCCCCGCAGCCCGTTATAAATTCTCGGAATCCGAAGTTCCTGTTCCACCAGTCCAAATACAGTGGGGCCGCTGCCGCTCATCAACACGGCATCAGCTCCGAATTTTTTCATCTGTTCTTTAATCTGTGCAACTTCAGCATGCATATCCAGCGTGACACTTTCCAGTGAATTCCCCAATAATGCACACATGTCTGTGTAATTCCCTGTCTCGATTGCCCGGATCATTCCTTGGGTATCCGGATGAACCGCCTTTTCGGGATTAAATCCGCCATACACTTCAGCAGTCGAAACGCCGATTGACGGTTTCGCCAAGATCACCCAGCAGCTCGGAGGCGATGGCAAATGCCTAATCTTCTCTCCGCGGCCTTTTGCAAGTGCGGTTCCACCATATACACAAAATGACACATCGGAACCGATCTGTGCACCAAGATGTGCAAGTTCATCTTCGGACAAGTTCAATTGCCACAGCTGATTTAATCCCTTAAGCGTTGCTGCAGCATCACTGCTGCCGCCTGCAAGGCCGGCAGCAACCGGAATCTGTTTGTCGATTGTGATGGCGACGCCCTGTTTTACCTGATATGTATCTTTCAATAATTGTGCAGCCTGATACGCCAAGTTCCGTGCATCACTTGGTACAAACCGATCTGCGGAATCAATCCGAATTTCTCCGGCTGTTGCCGTTAATCCGATCCTGTCGGCCAGGTCCACTGTTGTCATAATCATTTCAACCTCATGATAGCCATCCTCCCGCTTATGGAGAACATCAAGTGTCAGGTTGATTTTGGCCGGCGCTTTAACGTAAAGCATTCTGTTCTCTCCTTTTCCGCATACTCGTGAATTTAGTTTACCACAGAGAGACGCAAAAAAAGCACACGACGCCATCTCTGGCATTGTGTGCTTTTTTCACAAAACGAAACTCTGCTTTACTTTACAGCCAAGGCTTCTTCCTGTCCGCTGCAGACAGTAACCTCTACTGCCTCTGTTAATACATCTGTGTAGCTGTAAGACACTCGTTCAAACGCATTTTCGTCCTGATCGAGCTCCACGACAAAAACGGAAGGATAGGTCTCACGCAGTATCCCCGCTCGCTCAACGGTTTTTTTGCGTCCGCCGTTCGCTTTCAGTAGAAGCCGCTTTCCTAAATGCAAGTCCAGTGATTTTTTGATATCCGCTAATGTTCTTGGCATTTTGTCTACACCTCACTATGTCAGAAGTGTAGCACAAAAAATTCAATTTGTCAAATAAATTAAACATTTTAGCAACATTCATTATTCGATGTCAACTGAGTAATGTCCTTTTTTTACTTTTTCATAAACTGGCGTAAAGTCCTGTTTCTTAATTAACCGAATTCAGGATAAAGTGCATCTGCCAGGCGGCCGAACTCTTTAAGCGAGAGAGTTTCACCTCTTCTTCCAGAATCGATCCCTGCTGTCTCCAATGCCAAAAGTACTTGCTCTTTTTTCGCTTTCCCGTTTGGCAGCTGAGCCTGTAAGTTATTCAGCAATGTTTTTCGTCGCTGTGCAAACGAAGCCCGTGTCACTTCAAAGAAAAAATCTTCATTCACTACAGCAACTGGAGGCACTTCTCGCCGGGTCATCCGGATAACAGCCGAATCCACATTGGGCTGCGGCATAAAGACCGATTTCGGCACGGTCATGACCATCTCCGCTTTTGTATAGTACTGGATGACGATTGACAGGGAACCATATGCTTTTGTCCCTGGATTGGCGGTAATACGTTCAGCCACTTCTTTTTGCAGCATAACGACCAGTCCGCGAATAGGCAGTTTTTCCAACAAAAGTTTAAGAATGATCGGGGTCGTTACATAATAAGGCAAATTGGCCACAACCATAATATCCTCATAGCCGGCAAATTCCTGCGCAATTACTTCCCCGACATCCGCTTTAAGAATATCCGAGTGGATTACTTCAACGTTGTCATAAGGAGAGAGTGTATCTTTCAATACCGGCAGGAGCCGCTGGTCAATCTCAAACGCAACCACTTTCCCAGAAGTGCGGGCAAGGTGTTCTGTCAGTGCGCCGATTCCCGGTCCAATTTCTATTGTTGCTGTTTCTTTAGTCAGACCGGCGTGGCTTGTGATATTCCGCAGGATATTCGGGTCGATCAGAAAATTTTGCCCCAGGCTTTTTTTGAACGTGAGTCCATGTTTTGCCATAATTTCTTTTGTTCGGACTGGTGTTGCAATATCTTTAATCATGCTCTTCCTCCTGATCTAAGGTCCGGACTGCTTCCTCGAATTGCTGGGCTGTTATGCCGAACATGCGCAGCCGCTTCTGTAGACCTTTCGCATTCGTATAACCGATTTTCAACAGATCTCCCAGCCGCTCACGTCTGAGGCGCGCAGCCGGATGAGCAGTCAGCCGATGTTCCAATAAATCCGTAAGTGTCGGTTGCCACATAGCACCTGCATCCCGTCTGGTATAGACTGCGGCCAGTGCTTCCCGAATATCTTCATCTGTTGCGTGTTCTATCCCCAACCCCTTGCCATTTGGTGCAAGCGTTCTATTCTTCTCGAGGAATGCATGCTTCACACCCGGCACATGTTCTTCAATGATGGCTCTGATTCGCCTGCCCGGATAATCGGGGTCGGTGAAGACAATTACACCTCTCTTTTCAAACGCGTGTGCAATCTGTTCGAGCGTTCGAAATGAAACTGCTGATCCGTTTGTTTCAATTGTATCTGCACCTATCGCACGCTTTACTGCTACTGTATCGTCTTTTCCTTCTACTACGATCACTTCTTGTATATTCACGTTCATTTCTCCATTCCCTTAATCCTTGCTTATTTTACCGCACAGATGGATCAGAAGCCAGAAAAGCAGAGAGAGCTATACAAACCCAAATTGGTCTTGTGACAGTTAAACGCTGATTTCACGGGAACAAATGAAATGAGCTTGCGGGCTACCTAAGTGAAACTGAACATCAAAAAAGCCTTTCCTCTTTTGGAAAGGCCTGCAACGGTAATTATTTCAGTCAGTTTGCAGAAGCGCTCTCATGCCGGCCGGCTGCTTGCTGATCCACATTTGCTTCAATGCTCTCGATAGTAATCGGGATATGAGCCTGTGCTTTTTCACTAAGTCCAGGTGTTACACGCTCGTGTTCAGATAACGTAACATCCGCTTTTTCCAGAATATCCTTCACTCGATTGCTTGTTGCCCAGGCGGTGATTTTTTTATCTTCCAATGAGATAGCATACTGTTCTGCTTGTGCCCATTCGATCGCCATGTCGCCATGAATTGACTGGTTCACTGAAGGGAAAATATAATCGTGTTCACCAAAATCCACATTTTGTTCTTTTAGAAACGCATTGACCGTTTTTGCATGTGTCTGGACCTGTTCAGTCTGGCCGTTTGCAGTAAACGTAATGGTATTTTTCGAATTTTCATTAACCATTAAAGCAGTCATAGCACCTAATAACAACAGAACCAGAACAATTATGGAGCCGATCTTTTTCTTTTGTTTACTACTTATGACTGAACGCCTGTTGAAATTGATGAACATAGATTTTCCTCCTTAACACAATGAGCAGAACAGCACGACCCTACCGAAACCAGACTCTGTGTGCAGCACTTTTCCCAAAGCGTTACGAGTGCGTCAGGCCAAAAAACTTCCGGGCATTTTCTGTTGTTGCTTTTGCAACTTCTTCAATTGACAGCTCTTTCAGCCGTGCGATTTCCTCTGCTACAAGCGGAACATAGGATGGTTCATTCCGTTTGCCGCGATACGGATGCGGAGCCAGATAAGGAGCATCCGTTTCGATCAACAAGTGCTCAAGCGCAACTGCTTTCGCTACTTCTTTTGGCTGCTTAGCATTCTTAAATGTTACCGGGCCACCAAGTGAAATCTTGAAATTCATGTCAATGCTTTCCTGTGCTTCTTCCGGAGTGCCTGCAAAGCAATGCATGATACCGCCTGCTTCTTTTGCATTTTCCTCTTGCAGAATGTGCAGCACATCCGCTGTGGCTTCCCGGTTGTGTATGATAATTGGCAGACTTACTCGTTTCGCCAGTGCAATCTGCTTCCGAAATACTTCCTGCTGAATTTCTTTTGGTGATTTATCCCAATGATAATCGAGACCCGTTTCCCCGATTCCAACTACTTTCGGGTGAGCCGCCAGTTTCTCGATCCATTTCAAGTCCTCGTCCGTACAGTCAATTGCATCAACGGGATGCCATCCGATTGTTGCATAGATAAAATCATAATTATCCGCCAGTTCAATGGCCCGTTCAATCGTCTTGCGGTCAAATCCCACGACCACCATCGTATTTACCTGCTGGTCCAGTGCCCGCTGAATAACTTCGTTCAAATCTTCATCGTACTGGTCTGCATTCAAATGAACATGTGTATCAATAAACATTGTCATTCTCCTCGCTTCATGGATTCATTATAGTAAAGAAACCTATTTCATAGTTCACGGCATCATTACATTGTGATTACAAATAATGACTATTCTAATACAAAAGGCATCCCGTCAGTTGACGGGATGCCTTTTCTGCCTTACTTGATCTGCGTGCCATTCGGCAAATGATCATTAACCGTCACGACATTAAGCGATCCGCTGCCTTCGCCTGCAAGGATCATTCCCTCTGACAGTTCTCCTCTGAGTTTGACTGGTTTCAGGTTGGTCACAACGATCACTTTCTTGCCGATCAAGTCATCCGGCTGATAATGCTCAGCGATACCGGATATAACCTGCCGCTGTTCGTATCCCAAATTCACCTGCAGTTTCAGCAGTTTGGATGTTTTAGGAACAGGTTCGCAATCCGTTACTGTTGCCACGCGCAAATCCACTTTCGCAAATTCATCGATTGTGATTTCATCCGTCTCAGGTGCTTCCGGCGTTTCCGCCGGCACTTCAGCTTCTTCCTCTTTCGGCGCCGATCCTTTCATCTGCTCCCGGATATACGCAACTTCCGGTTCCACTTCGAGGCGCGGGAAAATCGGTGTTCCTTTTTGAACCACATTTATCCCTTCCGGAATCCCGCCGAACTCATTGAGTGTTTCCCATTTTAGCAGCTCTTCCGCAAGGCCAAGCTGTTCAATGATTTTTTTCGGCGCATGTGGCATAAACGGTTGCAGCATAACTGCGGCAAAGCGCAGGCTCTCGGCCAGATGAGCCATGACAGAAGCAAGCTGATCCCGGTTTGTTTCATCTTTCGCCAGCGCCCATGGCTGTGTCTCATCAATATACTTATTGGTCCGTGAAATAAATGACCATAATTCACTCAGGACAATACTGAACTGCATTTTTTCCATATGCTTCTCGTAAGAAGCAATTGTATCTGCCGCCATTTTTTGAAGGCTTTCGTCAAAAGCAGTTACAGTTCCTGCCACTTGCGGAATCGTTCCATCAAAATACTTATTGACCATGGAAATCGTCCGGTTCAGCAGGTTACCCAAATCGTTTGCAAGGTCGAAATTCGTGCGTTCAACAAATGCTTCCGGTGAAAACACACCGTCCGAACCGAATGGAAGTTCACGCAGAAGGAAATAACGTGTCGCGTCCAATCCATACCGTTCCACAAGAGTTTCCGGATAAATGACATTCCCCTTTGATTTGGACATTTTACCGTCTTTCATCATGATGAACCCATGGGCAAATACTTTCTTTGGAAGCGGCAGATCAAGCGCCATCAGGAAGATCGGCCAATAAATCGTATGGAAACGCACAATATCCTTCCCGACAACGTGTACGTCCGCCGGCCAATACTTATGGAACAGGGATTCATCTTCTGAGCCGTATCCAAGCGCCGTAATGTAGTTCGACAGCGCATCCACCCAGACATAAATGACGTGTTTTGGATCACCCGGCACCGGAATTCCCCAGTCGAACGATGTGCGGGAGACCGATAGATCCTCAAGGCCCGGCTTTATGAAATTATTGACCATCTCATTTTTCCGGGATTCCGGCTCAATGAAATGCGGATTGTCTTCATAGAACTTCAGCAGGCGATCTGCATATTTCTTCATATTAAAGAAATAGGATTCCTCTTTGACTTTATGGACGGGGCGCCCGCAGTCCGGGCAGTGCTGGTGCTCATCCAACTGGCTTTCTGTAAAAAACGATTCACACGGTGTACAGTACCAGCCCTCATATTCACCTTTGTAAATATCACCATTATCTAAGAATCGCTGGAAAATCTTCTCGACGGAAGCCGTATGCCGTTTTTCTGTTGTCTGGATAAAGTCATCATAGGTGATATCCATCGTTGCCCATACTTGCTTTGCGGCTTCCGCAATTTCATTCACATATACTTGCGGTTCTTTTCCTGCTTCCTGTGCTTTTTCCTCAATTTTCTGGCCGTGCTCGTCCATCCCGGTCAGAAAACGCACATCGAATCCGCGCAACCGTTTATAACGGGCAATTACGTCAGAAGCAACTGTTGTATAAGCTGTACCGATATGGAATTTACCGCTCGGATAGTAAATCGGAGTTGTTATATAAAATGTCTTGCGTTGCTCACTCACACCAATTCCTCCAGTTTGTTCAATCTCTGTTTTATTGTAGCGAAGGGATGTTATTTGCACAATATTTCTCGCTCTGTCGCTTGTTGTGTGTCTTTCAAGCCAATGCTTTATTCTGCTAACGAATAAAACGAGTTTCAAAATTTTATTATTAATTACATAATTTTTATTGACCAAATTCCCATTACTTGGTATGATAAGCGACAAGAAAGGATTTTGTCGAATTTTGACGAAAGACTCAAAATCCGAAAGGGGAACAAGAACATGAAATCGACAGGAATTGTCCGTAAGGTAGATGAATTGGGCCGCGTAGTCATCCCGATCGAACTTCGCCGCACACTCGGCATCGCAGAAAAAGATGCGCTGGAAATTTATGTGGACGACGATAAAATTATTCTCAAAAAGTACATGCCAAATATGACATGCGCAGTAACCGGAGAAGTTTCGGATAATAATTTCCGTCTCGTTGGCGGCAAGCTTATCCTGAGCCCGGAAGGCGCCGAGCAACTTATAAGAGAGATTCAGACAAATCTTAATAAGTAATATGAAAACAGACCCGAAAAATTATTTCAGGGTCTGTTTTTTTATTGCTGATGATAAATCTGATAAACTTCCCGTTTAGGAACCCCCCGCTCTTTCGCGGCTTCCTTGACTGCATCTTTTGGCAGCAAACCTCGTTGCCGAATGATCTCCTCCACGTGTTCTTCTACTGTCAGCAGTTTCCACCAATTCGACTCATCAGCTGCTGCTTCCGTTCCTGAACCGCCTTCGAGAACGATGCAGAACTCTCCCCGGATTTCATTTTCTGCTGCCCAGGCTGCCGCTTCACCGATTGTTCCTCTCAAAAATTCCTCAAATTTCTTTGTCAGTTCGCGGGCCAATACGATCCGCCGGTCGCTGCCACACGATTCTTTCAAAGCTTGCAGTGTATCCTTCAGCCGATGAGGTGCCTCATAAAACAGCACCGTCTCTTCCCGCTGGCTTAATTTTTCAAGCGCTTGGCGCCGGTCTTTCTTGTGGCGCGGCAAAAAGCCGTAAAACAGAAAGGCGTCTGAAGAAAGCCCGGAAGCAATGAGTGCACTGAGTGCCGCATTGGCTCCGGGTACCGGCACGACTGGATATCCCGCTGCTGCTGCCTGCGCTGCAATAGCAGTACCCGGATCTGAAATGCAGGGCATCCCGGCATCACTGACAAGCGCAACGGTTTTTCCTTCTCTCAGATAGGCGAGGATTTTCTCGCCGCCGGCTTCCTGGTTATGCTCATGATAACTGATCAGCGGTGTCTGGATAGCAAAATGGTTACATAATTTTTTTGTATTCCGTGTATCCTCCGCCGCGATTACATCCGCCTCTTTCAGGAGCCGGACTGCCCTGAATGTGATATCTTCTAAATTTCCGATAGGGGTTGCAACCAGATGGAGCGTTGCCTGCTCAGCACTGAAACTCTTTTGTGACTTCACTGCTCCGCCTCCTTCTTTCGCATAATATAGCCGTCTTTTTGCGGCCGTGTCAATTGCTTGAATGCATACTCTGCCCGCATCGCTTCAGGCTTTGTTTCATAAGTCTCCCGATGAATCAATGTAACCGGCCGCTTCGCCCTCGTATACTTTGCTCCTTTACCACTGTTATGGGCATTGAGCCGTTTTTCCAGATTGTTTGTATAACCGGCATAATAAGTGCCGTCACTGCATTCCAGCACATAAAAATAATGATCAGCTTTTGCCATACAGCAATTCCCGCACTTCTTCTGTGTATTCATTATCAGCATTATACACGATGAGCGGCGGCAGAATTTTCAAGGCCGCTTTCCCATCTTTTGTACCTTCGATCAATAACGTATTTGCTTCTTTACCCGCCTTTGGATGGACAAGCCGAAGCCGTTTCGGTTCTAGCCGGTTCCGCCGCATTGCCTCCAGCATATCCATAAGCCGGTCCGCCCGGTGGACAAACGCTGCTTTCCCTCTCTGTTTCAGGAGCTGGCTTGCTGCACAGACTGCTTCATCAAGTGTTAAATGCAGCTCATGGCGGGCGATAGCATGATACTCACTGATATTCCGGTCACTTAATTCATGAGCCGGAAAATAAGGGGGATTACACGTGACAGTGTCAAATTTCTCGTAACCAAGCAGCGATGGCGCTTCTTTTACATCCCCGCGAATGATATCGATCTGCTGGTCAAGCTGATTGTAAGTGACACTTCGTGTTGCCATATCCGCCAGCCGTTCCTGCAGTTCGACGCCAATGATGCGCGATTCTGACCGAGCGCTCAAAAACAGCGGAATTGCGCCATTCCCAGTGCAAAGATCAATAATTGTACCCCGCTTAAATGGAATAGATGCAAAACGGGCAAGCAGCACTGCATCCAGAGAAAATGAAAAAACTGAAGGGCTTTGAATAATCCGCAACTCTTCTGCCAGCAGATAATCCAGCCGTTCATCCTGTTTCAGCATGTTCTACTCTCCTTTTCACAAAACAAAAGACGACTATCGCCGTCTTCTGTGTCTGTATTTCCTATTTAATTGTTTTGCTTGTTCAGAAATGACAGGCAAAACAGGCAGTCATTTCCTTTTCGGGAACTCCCAAAATGTACATGGCATACATGAAAGCCTTCATGGTATAACCTTGCCAGGTTATCGTAGCCTTCGCCAATATCAACAGCAGCCTGTTTGGCTTTTTTACGGCCGGCCGCCATCTGTTCCGCATCAAATTCTTCAAGGCGAGCGCGAAGATGATGGTTCTCCAGTTGCAGTGCATGGCGTTCTTCCATTGTTTGCGCGACAATCTCTTTCAATTCACTGAACTGCCGCTGCATGGAATCGAGCTGCTGCTCGAACTCCATGATGGTATCCAGAAAGTTTTTTTCTTTCACCACGTCCACCTCACGCTCTCGTTCTTTGGCCTGTGATTTCCTCCAGCGAGTAATCCAGCACTTGTTCCTGCTCCGTCAGTTTGACTTTCAGCACCCGTTCAAGCAGGTTTATGCCGACTACCCGGCCATCTCCATCCGGCGTTGCAATCCGTGTGCCAACGTCCGGCATTTCTTTTTTGGCTTCCTCGTACTCATCGTTCTCGTACTTAAGACAGCACATCAGCCGGCCGCAGAGTCCGGAAATCTTAGACGGATTCAATGACAGGTTCTGATCTTTTGCCATCTTAATCGATACCGGTTCAAAATCCCCCAAAAATGTCGAACAGCACAGCATCCGGCCGCATGGGCCGATTCCGCCAAGCATTTTCGCTTCATCCCGAACACCGATCTGCCGCAGTTCAATCCGTGTGCGGAAGACAGAAGCAAGGTCTTTTACAAGATTCCGGAAATCCACACGGCCTTCTGCTGTGAAATAGAAGATCACTTTATTTCGGTCGAATGTATATTCGACTTCCACCAAGTTCATATCGAGTTTATGTTCAATGATCTTTTTAAGGCCTACTTCAAAAGCACGCGCTGCTTCAAGGCGGTTCGTTTCCACTTGCTGCCGGTCTTTTTCACTGGCAATCCGGATGACCTGCTTCAGCGGAAGCACGACATCGTTTTCTCCCACTTCTTTCACCGGCACGACAACTTTCCCGTACTCCACCCCGCGGGCAGTTTCCACGATCACGCAATCCTCTTCCTTGACCGTATACTCGCCAGGATCAAAATAATATATCTTACCCGCTTTCTTGAAACGGACACCGATTACTTTATACAACTTGTTATCCCTCCTGCAGATTCAGCACCAGCTGCTCCATCATCAGCGTACGGTTCATATTCCGGCTGAGCTGCTGTTTCGCTGTCAAAATCGCCTGAAGCTGTTCAGACAGCACAGCGAATGAGCGCTGAAGAGCAATCTGCTTCCAAGTTTCTTTCATATCCGGGTACGTAAGCATCTCTTCGAGACCTGCTTTCACTGAGGCGATATCCCGGTACGCGAACAGAAGCATATCCAATCCGCGTTCCGCTTCTTCTTTCTCTTTAAACAGCGGAATCCAGTCCGTCTGCAGCAGCAAAAGTGCTTCATGCACATTTGCATTCAGGACTTCCACCAATTTTACCACTGTCTTCCGTGCCTGTCCAAACTGCTCTTCTTCTGCAAGAGCCTTTGCCTCTTCCTTGCTCTGTGTGAGCATGGAAACCGTAGCGGCCATAGATTCCGTAACTCCCTGTCCGGCCAATTCTCGGATCAGTTGCTCCCTGGGCAGCTGCCGGAACGTAATGAGCTGGCAGCGCGACTGGATCGTATCCATCATGGCATGAAGGCGGTCAGTGAGCAGAATAGCTGTTACATCCGCTTCCGGTTCTTCCAGAAACTTCAGCAATGCGTTGGCGGAAGAAGCATTCATCCGATCTGCCTGGCGGATCACATATACTTTCCGTCCTTCACTGAAACCGGTTTTATTCATCCGGTAAATCAGTTCCCGGATCTGATCAATCTTGATATACTGACCGTCAGGTTCGAGCTTGGCAGCATTAGGGTGATTACCGGAAAGGTACAGCCGGCAATCCCGACAGTGCCCGCATGGCACACTATCTGAAGGATTTTGACACAGCAGGAGCTGCACAAAAAAGCGTGTCATGTCTTCAATCCCCGACCCGGCTGCCCCTTCAAACAGATAGGCATGGGCAAGCCGGTCTTTTTGGAAGGCCCGGCGAATTCGTTCCATCGCTACAGGCTGCATTTTTTCATAGTCTTCAAGTGGTTTCTGCACCGTTTTGCCTCCTGCCGGTTAAAATTTTGAAAAATCCCGGAGTCTGGGGACTCCGGGCATCAAATAAGGAATGAATCATGTGTTTTGGCGTCTACCGGTTATTCTCTATTACTTCAGAAATGATAAAACTGTTCGATTGGCAGCACAAAAATAGTAGCACCGCCGACTTCGACTTCCACCGGGTACGGAATATAAGAATCCGCATTTCCGCCCATTGGGGATACCGGTGCCACCATCTGTTCGCGGGACCGGCAATTGTCTTTGATCAAATCCAGAAGTTCCGGTACGAGATCATCTTCAACCCCGATCAGGAATGTCGTATTACCTGAACGGAGAAAACCGCCTGTACTCGCCAGTTTCGTAGCCCGGAAATTATTTTTTGTAAGGGCATTGGACAGCCGGTTACTATCCTGATCCTGTACAACCGCTACCACAAGCTTCATCGCCATTCTCCCCTTTATCATCTGCTTTTTTTCATTGTATCATGAACAAGGTTTACTCCCTATCACTTTCCAATTGCTTTTTGATCAGTTGGAGAGCTGTCTCTGCTACACTACTGGCAGTTTGCGAGGCATCGATTGTTTTAATGCGCTCCGGATACATGGCCGCCACTTGCTGATAGCCATTGCGCACGAGCTGATGAAACGGCAGTTTTTCCTTATCCAAGCGATTCTGTTCCCGCTCTTTGTTTTCAGCAATGCGGGCAAGTCCAATTTCCGGCGGCAGGTCAAACAACAGGGTCAAGTCCGGCATCATTCCTTCAATAGCGAATTCATTGATTGCCAGGATTTGCTGGATGCCGATGCCGCGGGCATGTCCCTGATAAGCGAGTGAGCTGTCAATGAACCGGTCACACAGCACAATACGGCCTTCCTGCAGTGCCGGCATCACTTTCTCAATCAGATGCTGGCGCCTTGCAGCTGCGTACAATAACGCTTCTGTCCGACCGTCCATCTCGGTACTTACAGGATCCAGGATTACTTCCCGAATCCGTTCAGCAATGGCGATCCCCCCCGGCTCCCGGGTTACAATGACCGGCATTCCTTCACGTTTCAGCGCTTCCTGTACCCATTCAATCGCAGTCGTCTTCCCTGCACCTTCCGGCCCCTCAAATGTAATAAATAATCCTGATTTGCTCATATTATGTCTGGTCCTCCTGTAATACGTACAACAGCTTGTCCTCCAGCCTGTGTTCTCCTTGGAGAGTCGCTCCTTCAGCCATGAAATCCATCAATTCTTCCAATTTCGTTGTTGTCCATTTTTCTCCCGGCACAACCAGCGGAATCCCAGGCGGATATGGAATAACAGCACCTGCTGCGATTCGGCCGATCGCTCTGGCTACCGGAATCCATTCTGTGCTGGCTTTGTTTATATCCGCCTGCAGAACTTCCGGCGTTGTTACAGACGGCTGTTCATGCACTGGGATCGGTTGGTCGGACCGTTTCTTCTCAAGTGCCTGCATGACTTCTTTAATCCGGCTTCGCACTCCTGCAAAAGGATAGGAATGCCGAACTTTCAGAAGCGGAAGAACAAACAATACTTGGTTCGGATCGGCAAGTTCGGGATAAATTCCTTCCTGCTCCAGCGCCTCCTTCAAGTCATAACCGCTGACCCTTTCCGCACGCAGAATCAGCTTCAGCGGATCTGCTGTTTCAATGGTAATCAGTCCATCAATCGTCTTCAGACTATCAATGAATTGCTGACGTTTTTCAAGTAAATACCGGCTGTCCAGCCGACTGTAAGTTTGAATAAATGCCCGGGCATCATCCAATGAAGCCATGATCAAATAAGAAGGGCTACTGGACTGAATCATCCGGAGATACTTCATTACCCGCTCTGTATCCAGTAATTCCGATCGGATATGAAGAAATGAACCCATCGTCATTGCAGGCAACGTTTTATGCGCGGACTGAACAACTGCATCTGCACCAAGTGCAAGCGCCGATTTTGGAAATGGAGCTCCCGCTGTGAAATGGGCTCCATGTGCTTCATCCACCAGGACCGGTATTCCTCTCGCATGGGCAAGAAGGATAATACTTTTCAAATCAGGGCCGGTCATTCCATAATAATTGGGATATGTCAGGATAAGAGCCTTGGCATTCGGATATTCGGCAAATGCCTGCTGAACTGTTTTAAGTGAGACATGTGTTGCCGTCATGGTCCGTTCATCCCACTCCGGTGTCAGGTAAACCGGCTGCAATTGGGCGAACTCAATGCTGTGAAAGATGGATTTATGCGAATTGCGCTGAACCAGCACCGTATCTCCTTTTTCACACGCAGCAAGTACCATAGCCAGATTACCGGCTGTCGACCCATTCACCAGGAAAAAGCTGTGTTGTGCACCATATGTCTCCTGCAGTAACTCTTGTGCTTCTCTGATCGCTTCTTCCGGATAATGCAAATCGTCCAATCCTGGAAGTTCCGTTACGTCATATTTCATTGCTTGCCGGACTTCTTCCGGCAGTGCTGACAGCAACCCATTTTTATGACCGGGAACATGGAAAGACACCGGCTTTCCCTGCTGAAATTTTAAAAGAGCATCCACGAGCGGACGCCGCTGCACCCTTTGCATTATATCTGCACCCTCACCATTTCATTCATTCCTTTCAGTATACCGCAATATGGTCACTGTTTCGATCCTAAGAAGAAAAGCGCAAGCGCCCCGAATAGAGGAAGGCAACCTAAAACGCGGCATCGTGCCGCAACGGTTGCCTGACCCGCTTCCTGCGGGCCCCCGACAATCGATGGAGGGCTCACCGAAGATGGCGTTCTTTGCCATCGCGGGTAAGCCAGACACGACCTTGAGGGGCTGGGCGCTGAAGTCTGGACACGAGAAAAGCGCAAGCGCCCCGTCAGTCCTGATAGCCGAAAACATCATTTAATTTATTATGAACACAAAAAACCGGAAGCATAATGCCTCCGGATTGCGTGCTTTCATTCAACTACAGTTCCCGGCGTCCTTCCAATGCCTTTGACAGCGTCACTTCATCTGCATACTCCAAATCGCCGCCAACCGGCAGACCGTGGGCAATCCGGGTCGTCCGGATACCGGAAGGCTTGACCAGACGCGAAATATACATCGCTGTCGCTTCCCCTTCGATCGTAGGATTCGTCGCAAGAATTAATTCCTGGATCTCCTCGTTCTGAAGACGGGTCAGAAGTGATGGCACATTAATGTCTTCCGGCCCAATGCCATCCATCGGCGAAATCGAGCCATGCAATACATGATACAAGCCACTGTAATCCCGCATCTTTTCCATGGCGATTACATCTTTTGGGTCCTGTACGACACACACAGTGGAAGCATCACGTGATTTATCCTGACAGATATAGCATGGATCTGTATCTGTAATATGACCACAGATTGAACAGAAGCCGAGGTTCCGTTTTGCATCAACCAGCGCTTTTGCAAAATTGAGTACAGTATCTTCTTTCATGCCTAGCACAAAAAACGCCAGCCGGGCAGCAGTTTTAGGCCCGATGCCTGGCAGTTTCATAAAACTGTCCATTAATCGTGATATCGGTTCTGGATAATGCATTCGTTTTCCTCCTAGAACATTCCCGGAAGATTAAGGCCTTTCGTGAACTGCCCCATTGTAGCGTTGACATGGTCATCAGCTTTTTTAAATGCATCATTCACTGCTACCACCAGTACATCCTGCAGTGTTTCCACATCATCCGGATCAACAACTTCCGGATCAAGTTTAATATCCAGCACTTGTTTATGCCCGGATACCGTGACTTTGACCATGCCGCCTCCGGCAGTTCCTTCAAACTCCTTCGTTCCGAGTTCTTCTTGTGCTTCCGCCATTTGTTTCTGCATTTTCTGCATCTGTTTCATCATGCCCTGCATGTTTCCTCCGCCGCGCATTATAACTCCTCCTTTAACTGTCTTAATCATCATGGACTTCAACAAAATCTTTACCGAACAGCCTCTCCGCTTCTGCAATGAATGGATCTTCTTCGGCGGCAGCTCCTGCTCCGAATGGATTATCATCATTTGATTCAGACTCTTCCGATTCGTCAGTCTGCTGTTTCAGGCCATTCGTTTTGATGAAATCTTCCCGGATCTTCAGCCAATTCTCATCCGGCACAAAAACCGGATCATATGACTTGCCTGTATACTGCTGAAGCAGCTGATTGAAAGCCGCTGCAAACGTCTGATTATCCGAGGCCATCTGACAGTGAATGTCATATTTAAATTTTAACACAAAAGCGTTCGCCGATGCCGCTACGGGCTCTGCATCATTCAGCAATGCGGCATGTGACCGCTGCAGATTGCCCAACACAGAAGCCCAATTTGTTTTGACTGCATTAATATCGTCTTTCGTTGCATGCTTCAATACTTCCTGAATCCGGCCGACCGGCACACTGAACCGGCTCTGCGATTTCGGACGGGCCCGTTTCTGCGGTTCAGCAGCAGGCGCTGCCACTTGAGCAGCAGCGCCATTTTTCAGCTGCTGCTGAAGTTCATGCACCATGCTTTCGAGCGCACTGATTTTCGCTTCCAGCTCCGGTTGGGGAGCTGCCGCATGTACAGCAGGCGCTGCCTGAACCATTTGCAGAAGAGCGGTTTCCATATAGATTTTCGTGTGATTTGAGAATCGCATCTCCTGCTGTGTTTTCGTCAGAATGCTGATCCAATCATAAAGAGCCGACGCTTCCAGCCGGTCAGCCAGCTCCACAAAATGTGGTTCAGCAGATGCCAGTTCCAGCATGGCTTCCAGCCCTGGAGCTGTTTTAATCAGCAACAAGTCCCTGAAGAATGTAACGAAGTCCTCCACCAGCCGGACCGGATCTTTTCCGTCCTGTACCAGTTTTTCCAGCAGCGACAGCGCCTGTGCAATATCCTTATCCACGAGCGCCCCTGCAATGTGATAAAACGTGTCCTGACTGATCGACCCGGTAACAAGCAAAGCGTCCTCTTCCTGCATTTCATCTCCACTGAACGATACTACCTGATCCAGGAGGCTCAATGCATCCCGCATTCCGCCGGCAGCCGCCTGTGCAATGATCTTCAGCGCTTGTTCATTATACGGAATCCCGGCGTCTTCCAGCACTTCAATCATTCGTTTGACAATATCGACAGGAGCGTGCCGCTTGAAATCAAACCGCTGGCAGCGTGAGATGATGGTCAGCGGCAGCTTATGCGGCTCGGTTGTTGCCAGGATGAATACCGCATGCTCCGGCGGTTCTTCCAATGTTTTCAGCAATGCATTGAACGCACTATTGGACAGCATATGCACTTCGTCAATGATATATACCTTAAAGCGTGAATTTGCCGGGGAGAACCGGACCCGTTCAATAATGTCCCGCATCTCTTCCACCCGGGAATTGGATGCTGCATCAAACTCGATGACATCGGTATTGGAGCCTTCTGAAATGCTGATGCAGGACGGGCATTCATTGCAGGGTTCCGAGACTGGTGCCCGTTCGCAATTCAACGCCTTTGTAAATATTTTAGCTGCGCTTGTTTTCCCGGTGCCCCGCGGGCCGGAAAATAGGTAGGCATGCGTTGTTTTTCCGTAAAGGAGAGCGTTCTGCAGTGTCTGTTTCACATGCGTCTGGCCCGTCATCTCCGAAAAAGACTGCGGCCGGTACGCCCGGTAAAAAGCTTGGTATGCCAACGTTCCTCTCTCCTTCTGAAAAAATTGATTTCATTCCTTTATTATACCACACATGGCACTTCTTCTGACTTTTTTTGCTGTTTAAGTTATACTTGCTGTAAGGTTGTTACCTGTATATTTTTATGCGAAATCGAAAGGGGAAACTGGAATGGCAGAAATTAAGCTTGAGCATATCCATAAAAGCTATGATAACAAAGTTACCGCTGTCTCGGATTTTAATCTCCATGTTAACGACGAAGAGTTTATTGTGTTCGTCGGTCCTTCCGGCTGCGGTAAATCCACGACATTACGCATGATTGCAGGGCTCGAAGAAATCACGGACGGCGACTTCTATATTGATGATCGCAAGATGAATAATGTAGCACCAAAAGACCGGGACATCGCAATGGTGTTTCAGAACTATGCACTTTATCCGCACATGACTGTATATGACAATATGGCATTTGGCCTCAAGCTCCGTAAACTGCCAAAAGCAGAAATTAAACAGCGGGTGGAAGATGCTGCACAGATTTTAGGTCTGACTGATTACCTGAAGCGGAAACCAAAAGCGCTGTCAGGCGGGCAGCGGCAGCGGGTGGCACTCGGTCGGGCAATTGTTCGGGATGCGAAGGTTTTCCTGATGGATGAACCGCTCTCCAACCTGGACGCCAAATTGCGCGTGCAGATGCGGGCGGAAATCACAAAGCTTCACCAGCGGCTGAAAACGACAACCATCTATGTAACACACGACCAGACAGAGGCCATGACGATGGCAAACCGGATTGTCGTCATGAAAGATGGGTTTATCCAGCAGGTCGGTACACCGAAAGAAGTGTACGACTATCCGGAAAATTTATTTGTCGGCGGTTTCATTGGTTCACCAGCTATGAACTTTTTCGATGGTGTGCTTGAAGGCGGGAAATTCATCACGAATAACGTTGCACTCGATGTACCAGCTGATCATCTCAGCTTGTTAAAGGCAGAAGGATACGAAGGGAAAGAAATTATCCTCGGTATCCGGCCGGAGCATATCAGTGCGGAAGAAGAAGATATCCGCAATGCACCAGGTGCTGTAGTGGAAGCCTATATCGATGTATCTGAACTTACGGGTGCAGAGACCATGCTCTATTCCCGTTTAGGCGAGCAGAACTTCATTGCACGGGTAGAAGCGCACACCGAAATCCAGGCAGGCCATACGTTGCCATTAATGTTGGATCTAAAACGGGCTCATTTTTTCAATCCTGAAACAACCCGGCGCATTCATGCATGATAACAAGTAAAGGCATCACTGGATGGACTTCATTCAGTGATGCCTTTATTTTTTAATGCTGCGTATATAGCCAATCCGTTTTTTGACATAAGAAAAGCCTGCCCACATATGCGGACAGGCTAATTTTTAAGTTAAGGCCGTGCACCTTTCTTCGACTGCTGCACATAAGCGTTACTCCTGTCGTTAGCTCGGTCTAGGCGACCCCGCGGCACATGAGTTGATCCACTTAATGCTGCTTCCTTCCGGACCTGACATGGTTCATGGGTACCCATTGCGCGGGACCCAGACGTCAACACTACGTGCAGGAGGCAGACCTTACATGCAGACAGCCTCGGAAAGGAATTCAGTCCTGCTAGAGCGGATTGCAGGTTACAGGACACCGCTACCTTCCCACCTAGCACGGCATTTACTAGTATACAAAGTACGGCCTAAAAATGCAAATCTTATGTTTGTATAAGAATAGCAAGAAAAACAGGAAAAGAAACGCAAAAACCGTTGACAAGTTTTTTGCCGCATGATAAAGTAATCTTTGTCTTACACGGAGGAATACCCAAGTCTGGCTGAAGGGATCGGTCTTGAAAACCGACAGGGGAGTCAAATCCCGCGGGGGTTCGAATCCCTCTTCCTCCTCCATTTTTGAATTACACACACACGCATGTAAATTTGAGATTGGATTCGTTACTTTATGTAACGAATTTTTCTTAAACAACGTAAGTCGGAAAATTTAAACAGACTATACATACAGGCGGCCACCAGGTCGCCTTTTTTGTGTGAATCCCTGTTCCCAAGCTGCGTTAATGATTTTTTTCATCAACATAAAAAGAGATCCAGGCTATGTTGCCTGAATCTCTTTTTTACTACTTTCTCAAGACAGCTGTCTGTTTCATGAAATGACCGATGCGCTCTGTGATCCGTTCGGTACACTTGGGATCGTTCAGTAAATCATAATCATTGATGTTCAACCGGAGGACCGGACACGCATTGAAGGAATCGATCCACTTCTCGTACCTTTCATGCATCTCTAACCAATAATCAATCGGGGTCTGCTGTTCCATGGCCCGTCCGCGTTCTTGAATGCGCGCCAGAATATCTTCAATCGA
Organism: Planococcus lenghuensis; assembly: GCF_001999905.1. Lineage (NCBI taxonomy): Bacteria > Bacillati > Bacillota > Bacilli > Caryophanales > Caryophanaceae > Planococcus > Planococcus lenghuensis. Next base: position 27,239 of record NZ_CP019640.1, on the reverse strand, counting down.
TCCTTCCAGATAAATAAGCACATCCGGATGTGGAAAATAAGGTGTCATCACCATAGCCTCGAACAAATTTGTATATGTCTCATAATCAATCGGATCCATCGTACCTTTTTCATAATGCATTTTGGCGAAAATGCCGGTGTCTTCATAAATCGAGCGGTCCTGAACGAATCCTCCACCATATTCAAACATGCGCTTCTGTTCTTTGAAACGCTCTGCCAGAAAGTAAATCTGCAGATGGAAACTCCATTTTTTGAAGTCATCATAGAAACGGTCCAAATAAGGATTGGCATCTACTTTTTCAAAAGATGTCCGGAACTGAAGAGCTTCAGCCAGCTTCGTTGTCATTGTCGATTTCCCGACACCTACGGTACCTGCCACTGTGATAACGGCATTAGAGGGAATGCCATATTTTTCGCGTATATTCATACATGTAAACTCCTTTGCTGAAGCGTCTGATCCACTTGTCCCATAATGACAGCCAGATCCGCTTCATTTTGCACGAAGTCCAATTCATCTCCATTAAAGCGCAGGACTGGAATTTCGGGGTGGGCATGTTCAAAGTTCTCAATGAAATCATGATAGTCTGCCGACAGCTTCTCCATATAATCCCGGGTAATATTTTTTTCAAAATCCCGCCCCCGCAGCGAAATGCGCTTCATCAATGTATCGAGGCTTGCGTGCAGATAAATGACCATATTCGGTTTTGGCATATCAGCCGTCAGAATATTATAAATTGCTTTGTATTTTGCATACTCCATCATGGGCAGTGTGCGTTTGGCAAAAATAAGGTTTTTAAAGATATGATAATCGGCTACAACAGGTTCACTTCGATTGATGAATTCCTTCTGTATATCCGACAATTGCTTATAACGATTGCACAGAAAGAACATCTCGGTCTGGAAACTCCATTCTTCAATGTTCTCATAGAATTTATCCAAGAATGGATTTTCATCCACAATTTCTTTTAAAAGCTGAAATTTATACTGATCGGCAATCACTTTGGATAATGATGTCTTTCCAACACCGATCGGACCTTCTACCGTAATGAATGGTACCGGCATAAAAAGTCCCCCTTCTTTTCTTATGTATCTCAATTTTCAGTGCCCCTCATTTTACCATAGAAGCACATGTAAATGTAGATGGAAAAGAACAAATGGGCTTAATGGATCGGTGCCTTGAAATTGCCGCCATGCGTCTCTTGCGCATCCATCACTGTCATAAATGCAGTCCGGTCAATATCGACGACAATCTGACGGAGCTTTGAGATTTCAAGCCGCGTGACCACAACATACAAAACATCTTTTGGGTCGTCCGTATAACCGCCCTGCCCCTTCAGCTTGGTCACTCCCCGGCCAAGCCGGTCATTAATCGCTGAAGTCATTTCCTCATACTCGTCTGATATAATAATGACAGCTTTCGTTTCATCCAGTCCTTGGATTACTGTATCGATCGTTTTTGAAGCGATGTAATAGGTCAGGATGGAATACATTGCCTCCTCCCAGCCGAGCACGAAACCGGCCCACGTGAAGATGAAAATGTTGAAGAACATGACAAATTCACCGACGGAAAAAGGAATCTTTTTTGTCAGCAGGATTCCAAGAATTTCAGTGCCATCGAGGGCGCCTGCATTCCGGATGACCAGTCCGACACCTGCACCAAGAAGCAGTCCTCCGAACACCGTCGCCAGTAACGGATCTGTAACGAATGCAGCTACTGAATGAAGCCATGACTCTACAAAGGCAAGTGCGATGATGGAAAAGATCGAAGAAATAAAGAAGTTCCGACCGATGTGTTTGTAACCGAAGTACAGGAACGGCAGGTTGATGATCACGATGAGCACACTGAATGGGATATCGAGCAAATAGTTCAAGATCAGTGCTACACCGATGATTCCGCCATCAATGATGGAATTCGGTATGAGGAATAATTCAATTGAAGTGGCAGCCATTGAGGCTCCCGCCAACAAAAGGATATAGCGAATCGTCATGTGCGATATGGATTCTCGTTTGTGGGCTTTCTTCATAATTCCCTTCCTTCTTTGCATATTTCCTTTAGTATACCGCAGTTCTCTTTTACCTGTCCCCCCTCTTGCAATAGATGCTACAATTCAGCTTAAGGAGCGATAATGTAATGAATGGAATCGAGCAGGACCAATTGTTCATGAAAGAAGCAATCAAAGAAGCAGAAAAAGCAGCAGAAAAAGGCGAAGTGCCAATCGGCGCAGTCATTGTCCATGACGGCGAAATTATCGCACGGGCTCATAACCTCCGGGAAACCACTCAGAACGCCGTGACCCATGCAGAACTTCTCGCCATTCAGGAAGCATGTCTCGCAACCGGCAGCTGGCGGCTTGAAGATACAAGCCTTTACGTAACGTTAGAGCCCTGTCCGATGTGTGCGGGTGCCATTCTGCAGTCACGAATTCCCCGCGTCATCTACGGAGCCCGGGATATGAAAGCCGGAAGCGTGGATTCGCTGTATCGTCTTCTAAATGATGAACGGTTCAATCACCAATGCGATGTGAAAGAAAATGTACTGGCCGAGGAATGCGGTGCCATGCTTTCCCGCTTTTTCCGCTCATTGCGGGAACAGAAGAAAAAGAACCGGAACCGGCTATAACGGTTCCGGCTCCCCTTCTTTTAAAAACCTCAGCATCATTTGATTTACCAATTCCGGCTGTTCCCGGTTCACCCAATGTGTTGCCTCTCCAATGAATACCCCTTTGCCATCCTCGCAAAATTTTAAACTCTCTTTAGCAAGTGCATCAGACAGAAATTGATCGCCCATACCCCAAATCAGCCGGACCGGCACAGTGACTGCTGTTTTTGGCACTTGATTGAAACTGCCATGACGCAAAGCGCGGTACCACGCAAGCATCCCGGACAGCGAACCAGGCCGTGACCAAGCCGTCTTGTATCTCTCGAGATCTGCATCCGTGAATGTATCCGGCAAACTGGTACGGGTCAGTCCTTCCTTCAATCCGCTGAAGTCTCCGGTTTCAAATAATTTCTCAGGAATGCCAGACAGCTGAAAAAAGGCGATATAGGAACTGCGAAGAATCTGCGTCGGATGCTTTTTCATCACTTGCGGCATTGCGCGCGGATGCGGCATATTTGTAACGATCAATTTTTCCACATGTTCCGGCCGGCTTGCAGCTAAATGCCAGCCGACGGCGCCACCCCAATCGTGACCGATAATAAAAGCTTTTTGTCTGCCGAAATGCCTGATCAGTCCAATGATGTCATCTCGAAGTTCGTCAATTACGTATTGTTCAATATCAACCGGTTTATCACTCAAATTATAGCCACGCTGATCCGGCACGACAACCCGGTATCCTTCTTCTGCGAGCGGCGCAAGCTGATGGTGCCAGGCATACCAGAATTCCGGAAAGCCATGCAGCAGGATTGCGAGAGGCCCCTCTTCCGGTCCTGCAACAGCCGCATGCAGTGTAATCCCGTTCGTCTCAATGTACTGAAATTCAACAGCGGACAAACAATCGCCTCCCTTCGTTCACTTTCTTCTCCATACCCGTTCTGTCTGCAAATAAAAAACCGGAAACAGAAACTGTTTCCGGTTGGCAGTTAGTTGATTACTTCTTTTCCGCCCATATACGGACGCAGCACTTCCGGCACGACGACGCTTCCATCTTCCTGCTGATAATTTTCCAGAATGGCGGCAACCGTCCGGCCGACAGCCAATCCTGAACCGTTCAAGGTATGGACGAATTCCGGCTTTCCGTTCGCTTCCCGGCGGAACTTGATATTTGCCCGGCGTGCTTGGAAATCTTCAAAATTGGAGCAAGAAGAAATTTCCCGGTAGACACCCTGACTTGGAATCCACACTTCGATGTCATACTTCTTGGCTGCGGTAAATCCGAGATCCGCTGTGCACATTAACAGCACACGATATGGCAGACCGAGAAGCTGCAGCACTTTCTCTGCGTGACCGGTCAGCGTTTCCAGCGTATCATATGAATCTTCCGGTTTCACAAAATGAACAAGCTCGACTTTATTGAACTGGTGCTGGCGGATCAGCCCGCGTGTATCCCGGCCCGCAGAACCGGCTTCAGAGCGGAAATTCATGCTGTAAGAAGCAAACGCCTGCGGCAGCAAGTCCGGATTCAAAATCTCGTCCCGATAGAAGTTCGTCACCGGCACTTCTGATGTCGGGATGAGGAAGTAATCTTCCTTTTCAATCAGGAACGCATCTTCCTCGAACTTCGGCAGCTGTCCGGTTCCCGTCAGGCTGTCCCGGTTTACAAGATACGGCGGCAACATTTCTTCGTAGCCGTGTTCATCGCTGTGTAGATCCATCATAAAATTGATCAATGCCCGTTCAAGACGTGCACCCAAGCCACGGTAAAATACGAAACGGCTTCCTGTCACTTTGCCTGCCCGTTCAAAGTCGATGATATCCAGTCCAGTTGCGATATCCCAATGCGGTTTCGCTTCAAATCCAAATTCAGGCTGCTCTCCCCATTGGCGGATTTCTGCATTGTCATCTTCCGAATCGCCAATCGGTACGCTTTCATGTGGAATGTTCGGCACACGCATCATGATATAATTCAGCCGGTCCTCTGTTTCTTTGAGCTCCACGTCAATTGCCTTGATTGTTTCTCCCACTTCGCGCATGTTCTTGATCGCTTCATCGGCATTTTCCTTATTGCGCTTCATCACTGCAATCTGCTGGGAGACTTCATTGCGTTCTGCTTTCAGTTTCTCAGTTTTCGTGATCAGTTCCCGGCGTTTCTCGTCCAGTTCCTTGAACCCTTCAAAGTCCGTCAAATCTTCCCCGCGTTTTGCGAGTTTCTGTTTCACTTCTTCAAAATTCTCCCGTACGTACCGGATGTCCAACATGTGGTTTCCTCCTTTTGTCGTTCCGCTGACTGAAAAAAGGCAACAAAAATAGCCCTCATCCCTAAGCTAGGGACGAGAGCTACCCGCGTTGCCACCCTGATTGAACAGACTGTGTCCATTCCTCTTCATTGCATAACGGCCTCAGGACCGGCGATGGCTTACTCTAGTTCAGCCATGCAACTCAGGGACGGATTCAAACGCGTTTTTCACCGGTTCGCACCACCCACCGGCTCTCTTAAGAAAAACGGACATTTTACTGCTTCCCATCAGCGTTTCGTCTTTGAAATTATCCCTACTTTACTACAGGAAATTCCGTTTGACAAGCCGTCCGCCGATTAATACACGCCTACAGCAGAAAATGCTGCTTTTACGCTTGCCACTTCAGTGCTGCCGGATCCGTATAAATCAGTGGCAGATTGAACGGCTGCCGCCCGGTACTGGCTGAATGTCGCGTTCGGTGTCAAGTAGACAGTGAGCGTGCGATAGAAAATGTCTCCCACTTTCTGATTGCCAATGCCATTGACGTTCACATTATAATGCGTACCTCCGTTGGCCAGCAGGTAAGCCGCTTTATTGCTGATGCCGCTGTTCCAGTGTACGCCGCCGTTATCCTCGGTGCCGATGTACCGGTTTGAATAATGATCCGGATCCCCGTTTAATGTCGGATCCGCCATGCTTCTGAGCGCATCTCCACTGATAGTCGGCGTGTAAATATCCTCACCGATGAGCCAGTCCGGATCATTGTTGAAATGATGCTCAACCAAGGTACCGAAGATATCAGACATCGATTCATTGATAGCTCCTGATTCATTTTGATAGACGAGATCAGCTGAAGTATCGGTAACAGCATGAGTCAGCTCATGCGCGATGACATCCAGCGCACCGGACAGCGGTACGAAGTTATACCCGTCCCCATCGCCATATACCATCTGTGAGCCGCTCCAGAACGCATTATTATAACTTCGACCGTAATGGACCGTCGATACAAGCTGCGCACCATTACCGTCGTAGCTATCGCGCGCAAATACATTTTTGTAGTAGTCATACGTCTGGGCAGCGTATGCATGCGCATCAACAGCTGCTGCATCATAGGATGCATTGAATACATTATCTGCATCAAGCCACAAATACCCCGGAACCCGTGTCCGGTTTCGTGCATCGTACGTCAAAATCCCTGATCCCCGTTTGCTGTCTGCTAAGTAAGACCCATCGCTGTTCGTCAATGTATTGAACGTTTTCGTGTCTCCAAGTACTCCGCGTCCCGTCCCGATAGTGCTGGTACCTGTCAGTCCTTCGTTGCTTCCCGGTTTTGCTGCATGGAGCTGGTTGTATGTCTCTATCACTTCACCTGTTTGTGCATCAATAAAGTATTGATAGTTCCCCGGCTCCGGATACAAGAACTCTACTTCCAGTGCATAAGCATAACGACCGCTGCCATTCTCTGCATAAATCACCAATTCCGGTTTAATATCCTGTGCCAGTTCTGGGGACCCGCCGATTTTTGCTATCACATCCGCCAGTGCCGCTGCCGATGCATCCTTTTTCTTTATGGCCATTCCGCTTTTCAGCTCTCCGACACTTCCAAGTTCCTGCACTGGTTCACCTGATATTGCGGTTAACACACCTTGAGCGTCTACATGAGCTGTCAGAATTGCTCCATAAACCGGTACTCCTTTATGTATTTGCTGTAATTTCACGTGTGTAAAACCCAGTTCATCTATTGTTTCTTCAACTGTTTTAAATTTTGCAGATGGATTAGTACCGCTCTTAAACAATTCCTGCTTATCTGCTAAATACGAGAACACAATAGCTTTCGCCGGTTGACTGGATGGTTCAGTAAGCTTTCCTGAGACAAATACAGGTGCATTCGCTTCTGCATTCCATGTTACCTTTTCAGCGGCTGGCTTTTCTGCAAAAGCCGGAGGGATCAATACATTGGAGAATGCGACAGCTGTCGCCAAACTTAAAACAAGTGTCTTCTTTTTCATTTGCTTCACTCCTATATTCTAATATAAGCCGAATCAAAACAGCTTAATCGAAGTGTATATCTTTTAGTAGTTAGAAAACATAGTCTAGTACTATTATTTTGACTATTGGTTTGTGAGCTGTTTGGAGGTGAACTCAGTAGTCATTTTCAATGAGAAGGAAAAAAGAACCATAAATATCAAAAGAAGTTAGACCTAATAATATCTTTTTAGTAAATCAATAAATTTTTTTGTCTTGCATAGATGACAGATCGATAATCGACCTATCCAACCAATCTGCTCTATTCTTTCAGTCTTCTGCTTTTCTTTTCGTTTTCCGTTATACTAGCAATGGACATATCAATTAACTTAATATCTCATAACTTATGCAGGCCAGATTGGAGAATTGAAATGGAAATGCTGATGGTAGAACTAAATCGCAATGCTGCTGAACCGTTATACGAGCAATTATATACAGGAATTCGAAATGCCATTCTTCAAAGAAAAATAGCAGTCGGCGATAAGCTGCCCAGTAAGCGGAAGCTCGCTGACTACTTATCAATCAGCCGAACCACTGTAGAACAGGCTTATGATCAGCTCCTTGCAGAAGGCTATATTGAAGCTTTGCCGCGGCAGGGATTTTATGCGAAAAGTGTGGAAGAACTTGCTGTGGAATACCAACGGAATCAGGTGCCTGTCATGCCGGCAGTGCCTGATCGGTTAGCCGATTTCAGCCCTGGTAAGGTTGACACTAATTCTTTTCCATTTTCTCTTTGGCGGAAACTGATGCGGGAAGTGCTCGATGACAGCAATACCAGCCTGCTTGAGTCCGGACATCCCCAGGGTGACTGGGAATTCCGAAATGAAATCGCTGCTTACCTGTATCAGTCCAGGGGGGTTAATTGTACTCCTGAACAAATTGTTATCGGATCAGGGACAGAACAACTGCTTCCTTTATTAATTCGTCTGCTTGCTCCTTCTTCGATTTTTGCGTTTGAAGACCCCGGCTATCCGTTGACTCATACCGTATTTGCACATTACGATCGCAGCGCTGTCCCGATTCCGGTTGATGGCGAGGGCCTGCTTGTTCAAAAACTTCATGAATCAGCAGCGAATATTACTTATGTCACCCCTTCCCATCAATTTCCGACCGGAGCAGTTATGAGTGCAGCCAGACGGACTCAACTGCTGAAATGGGCAGCCGGACATCCGGATCGATTTATTATCGAAGATGATTACGACAGTGAATTCCGTTACATCGGCCGGCCCGTTCCTTCTCTTCAGAGCATGGACAGGAATGGACGGGTTATCTACCTAAGCACCTTCTCCAAGTCATTAATGCCTTCATTGCGGATTGCGTATATGGTCTTGCCGCTTCCTTTACTGGAGGCGTACAGGGAGACATTCCTGCTATACTCCTCTACAGTGCCAAGAACTGATCAGCAGCTTGTCACACTGTTTATGAAAAAAGGCCATTTTCAGCGTCATTTAAATCGGATCCGAACCATCTACCGGCATAAGCGGGAACTGCTGACTGCCTCTTTAACTGCCTTCTCGCCTTATGTCAGTGTATCCGGTGATCAGGCAGGCATGCATATTGTCTTAACAGTAAAGAATGGATTTACTGAACAGGAGTTAGTGAGCCGGGCCCGCAGTAAGGGGATTCATATAACTGGGCTGGAAACTTTCCGCGTCGCTGGTCAGCCGATTGGGAATCCGCAAATTCTGATTGGTTTCGGCGGTCTTGCAGAAGAGGAAATTGTATGCCAGATCGAGAAATTAATGGCCAGCTGGTCAATTAAAAAAAAGACAGCACACTGCTGAAACGTGTGCTGTCTCCTTAAATTTGATTGGTCTTAAAATAGTTCTTGAACGAATTCCGCCACGTTTAGCCTCGCAGCTGACATAAAATCAATCGAAGATTCCAGCGCAAGCGCAAATCGTCCTGCCCGTTCTACTGCTTCCGTCGTCACTACCCCAGTGGCAGCTGATTGGCTATCCAAGAAACCATAATCGGTTCCCATTATTCGCTCTACTTTTATAATCCCGATTTGTTGGCCCTCTTTCACAGGGGCTTCCAACATTTCGTTCTTTGCAACGGAATTCTTCAGGATCAGTTCTGGCCTATAAAGCGCTCTGTCGGCCGTTTCAATCAAGAGATGGAGCGGTTCCGCTGCTGCAATTCCCACTTGCTGCTGTTTACCTTTTTCAACTATTAAAGTTTCATGAGCAGGGAACTGATAACCCGCTGGAACAATCTCTTCTACTGAGAATTCTTCGAATCCATAATCCAATAGCTGGCGGGCTGCATGAAAACGCGTTACATGCGAACCGCCTCCTGATTCATTAGTTGTATTCATCACTACTGCGATAAGCCGTCTGCCATCCCGCTTTGCTGTCCCTGTGAAACAGTAACCGGCAAAATTCGTAGTTCCGGTTTTTAAACCGTCCATTCCTTCGTATTCTAACGTCAGGCCTTCCAACATAAAATTCCAATTACGCATAAGAATTTCTTCTGATGTACCTTTTCTGAAAGTTTTATATGGAAGCCTTGCTGTCTCTAATACCTCAGGATAATCTTCCAGCAAACGCTTTGACAACTTGGCAACGGAACGGGCGGTCATCACGTTTTCACCATCCGGGTCTGTCCCTGCTGGCGGGTGACCAAGCATGTCTGAATTACCGAGACCTGTGGAATTTACGAATTCAGTTCCTTCCAGTCCAAGCTCCTCAGCTGTTGCATTCATCATTTTAACAAACTCACCTTCTGAACCTGCCAGTATCTCAGTCAATCCTACAGTGGCTGCGTTTGCAGAATAGATAGCCATCGCTTCGTATAGCTCTTTTACACTATATGTCTCTCCACGCCGTAACGGCACGTTAGCTAATCCAGGGGCTATAGACAACGCGTGAACAAAATCCGTCACCTCATACTCCTGATCCCAGCTTACACGTCCTTCGGCAATTGCTTGCAGTAATAGGTACTCAGTCATCATCTTCGTCATACTCGCTACACCAAGCGATTCATCTGCATTATGAGCGTATAAAATCCTGCCTGTATCCGCATCGACTAGAATCGCTGCATCGGCATAGAGAATAGGTGCTTCTGCCCGAGCTGTTCCTGGAGGGACAAGTGACAACAACATGATCACTACTAGTGCAGCAATCATCGATTTACTGTTCCTATTATTCACGTTCCGCCATACCTCCCCATCTAATTCCATTTATTTTAGCACAGATTTAATAGTCCTGTATCAAATGATAAATAACCCCCTTTCTGTTTGTAAACAGAAAGGGGGTTATTTAGCTTCCTAGGAAATGGAGTAGTTCGGTGATTCTTTCGTTATTTGCACATCGTGTGGATGACTTTCCCGAAGTCCTGCCCCTGTCATACGGATGAACTGAGCCTCTTCCCGTAATGCCTGTAAATCAGCAGCACCACAATAACCCATTCCTGAACGAATTCCGCCAACCAGTTGGTGAATTGAATCTGCCAATGGACCTTTATAAGGGAGACGTCCTTCAATTCCTTCTGGCACTAGTTTCTTTGCTTCCTCTTGGAAATACCGGTCCTTCGAGCCTTTTTCCATAGCACCAATCGACCCCATTCCGCGATAAACCTTAAATCGGCGTCCTTGGAAGATTTCGGTTTCACCAGGACTTTCCGAAGTGCCTGCAAGCAGACTGCCGAGCATCACTGCATGGCCACCAGCTGCTAATGCTTTAGCAATATCTCCGGAGAACTTGATACCACCATCTGCAATAATTGTTTTTCCATGTTTTCGTGCTTCTGTTGCACAATCGTATACAGCAGTAATCTGTGGAACACCGACCCCTGCTACTACTCGAGTCGTACAGATAGAACCCGGGCCAATTCCCACTTTTACTACATCTGCTCCCGCTTCGATCAATTCTCGGGTTGCCTCTGCCGTTGCTACATTTCCAGCGATGATGACGAGTTCCGGATAATGAGCACGAATGCCCTTCACGACTTCTAAAACACCTTTCGAATGCCCATGTGCTGTATCTACAACAACAGTATCCACTTGGGCTTTTACGAGCATTTCTACTCGTTTCATTGTATCACCGGTAACTCCTACAGCAGCTCCTACAAGGAGACGCCCATGTCGGTCTTTTGCAGCGTTCGGAAATTCCATCACCTTTTCAATGTCCTTAATGGTAATAAGTCCCTTTAATGTACCTGTATCATCTACAATTGGAAGCTTTTCAATCTTATGCTGCTGCAAGATCTTTTCAGCTCCATCAAGCGTTGTGCCGACCGGCGCCGTAATAAGATTTTCACGCGTCATAACTTCATCGATCTTTTGGGAGTAGTCCTGAATGAAACGCATATCACGATTAGTTATAATGCCCACCAGTTTAAGCTCGGTCCCATTATTAACAATCGGCACACCCGAGATTCGGTACTTACCCATAAGATGTTCCGCATCAAATACTTGGTGTTCCGGAGTAAGGAAGAACGGATCAGTAATAACCCCGTTCTCTGATCGTTTGACAGCATCTACTTGTTCAGCCTGCTCTTCAATGCTCATGTTCTTGTGGATGATTCCTAAACCGCCCTGCCGTGCCATAGAAATCGCCATTTTCGCTTCAGTTACAGTGTCCATGCCAGCACTGATGATTGGAATATTTAATTTGATTGAAGGAGTAAGCTCAACTGACAGATCTACATCCTTTGGCAGCACTTCAGATTTTGCAGGTACTAGCAATACATCATCAAACGTTAGTCCTTCTTTTGCGAATTTCGATTCCCACATTTTTTGACACGCCTCCTGGTCCTGTTGAATATTATCGCAATGTTATCAGTGCCCTTCAGCAGTGTCAATACAGGTTCCAGAAGTAAAAGAATTCCGAATTATCGTTTAAAGTAACTTTTTCAGATCTTCTTCAATCTTTTCTGGAGAAGTCTGTGGAGCATACCGTTTCACTACCTTTCCTTCTCGGTCAACGAGGAATTTTGTAAAATTCCATTTGATTGTTCCGGTCAGAAGTCCTTTTTGTTCAGAAGTAAGGAATTTAAATAAAAGATTAGCTGAAGGACCTTTAACTTCTGTTGTAGCGAACATCGGAAATGTTACCCCATAGTTCTTCTGACAAAAAGTCATTGTTTCTTCCTGATTATCAAATTCCTGACTATTGAATTGAGCGCTTGGAAAACCTAGCACTTCTAAGCCTTGCTGGTTATAATTTTCGTAGAGTTGCTGAAGTTCCGCAAACTGTGGTGTGAAGCCGCACTTGCTGGCTGTATTTACGATGATGAGCGGTTTTCCTTCAAATTCCTTGAGCGACTGCATTTCTCCATTCGGTTTTTCTACTTCAATACTATAGAGATTGTTCATTGTATCCACCCTTTCTTCGTAAACTCATTATAGTTCAAGAGTATAGGGAAACAAAAATTAGCACAAGAAGGGAGGCTTAGCGAAGCTTAGTGTAAACCACGTTAAAATTATGTAAGTCAATACAAAAACAGTCTTGAAAGCAAATGCTTTCAAGACTGTTTTTTCTGGTGCCCAGCGACGTCCTACTCTCACAGGGGGAAGCCCCCAACTACCATCGGCGCAAGAGAGCTTAACTGCCGTGTTCGGGATGGGAACGGGTGTGGCCTCTCTGCCATCATCACTGGACTTATTTGGTTGAGTGCTTGTTCACTCAAAACTGGATAACCGACATTGAAATGCTGTGGTGTCTAGCTCGGTGGCCAGGCCCTCGGGTCGTAAGCCGTCCCATTCTGGAAATCAGGATTTCCGCCATGGGCCGTCTCTACGCCGGTCGGGCCTTGCGTGGCCACCTGCGCTTTTCTTTGGTTAAGTCCTCGATCGATTAGTATTCGTCAGCTCCACATGTCGCCATGCGTCCACCCCGAACCTATCCACCTCATCGTCTTTGAGGGATCTTACTTACGTAAACGTAATGGGAAATCTCATCTTGAGGGGGGCTTCATGCTTAGATGCTTTCAGCACTTATCCCGGCCACACATAGCTACCCAGCGATGCCTTTGGCAAGACAACTGGTACACCAGCGGTGTGTCCATCCCGGTCCTCTCGTACTAAGGACAGCGCCTCTCAAATTTCCTGCGCCCGCGACGGATAGGGACCGAACTGTCTCACGACGTTCTGAACCCAGCTCGCGTACCGCTTTAATGGGCGAACAGCCCAACCCTTGGGACCGACTACAGCCCCAGGATGCGATGAGCCGACATCGAGGTGCCAAACCTCCCCGTCGATGTGAACTCTTGGGGGAGATAAGCCTGTTATCCCCGGGGTAGCTTTTATCCGTTGAGCGATGGCCCTTCCATGCGGAACCACCGGATCACTAAGCCCGTCTTTCGACCCTGCTCGACGTGTCTGTCTCGCAGTCAAGCTCCCTTCTGCCTTTGCACTCTGCGAATGATTTCCAACCATTCTGAGGGAACCGTTGGGCGCCTCCGTTACTCTTTAGGAGGCGACCGCCCCAGTCAAACTGCCTGCCTGCCACTGTCTCCCCGGCCGATAAGGCCGGCGGGTTAGAAGTCCAATACAGCCAGGGTAGTATCCCACCATTGCCTCTGCGTAAGCTGGCGCTCACGCTTCTTCGGCTCCTACCTATCCTGTACAGGCTGTATCCAACTTCAATAGCAGGCTGCAGTAAAGCTCCACGGGGTCTTTCCGTCCTGTCGCGGGTAACCTGCATCTTCACAGGTACTATAATTTCACCGAGTCTCTCGTTGAGACAGTGCCCAGATCGTTACGCCTTTCGTGCGGGTCGGAACTTACCCGACAAGGAATTTCGCTACCTTAGGACCGTTATAGTTACGGCCGCCGTTTACTGGGGCTTCGGTTCGCACCTTCGCTTGCGCTAAGCGCTCCCCTTAACCTTCCAGCACCGGGCAGGCGTCAGCCCCTATACGTCACCTTACGGTTTTGCAGAGACCTGTGTTTTTGCTAAACAGTCGCCTGGGCCTATTCACTGCGGCTCTCTCGGGCTGTTCACCCAAAAGAGCACCCCTTCTCCCGAAGTTACGGGGTCATTTTGCCGAGTTCCTTAACGAGAGTTCTCTCGCACACCTTAGGATTCTCTCCTCGCCTACCTGTGTCGGTTTGCGGTACGGGCACCTCCCGCCTCGCTAGAGGCTTTTCTTGGCAGTGTGAAATCAGGGACTCCGGGGATATTTCCCCTCGCCATCACAGCCTGGTGGTTGTGGGAACGGGATTTGCCTCGTTCCCCACCTCACTGCTTGGACGTGCGCAACCAACGGCACGCTCACCCTATCCTCCTGCGTCCCCCCATTGCTCAAATGGCGGGGAGGTGGTACAGGAATATCAACCTGTTGTCCATCGTCTACGCCGTTCGGCCTCGACTTAGGTCCCGACTAACCCTGAGCGGACGAGCCTTCCTCAGGAAACCTTAGGCATTCGGTGGAAGGGATTCTCACCCTTCTTTCGCTACTCATACCGGCATTCTCACTTCTAAGCACTCCACCGGTCCTTCCGGTCCGGCTTCAACGCGGCTTAGAACGCTCTCCTACCACTGTTCATACGAACAGTCCGCAGCTTCGGTAATCCGTTTAGCCCCGGTACATTTTCGGCGCAGTGTCACTCGACCAGTGAGCTATTACGCACTCTTTAAATGATGGCTGCTTCTAAGCCAACATCCTGGTTGTCTAAGCAACGCCACATCCTTTTCCACTTAACGGATATTTGGGGACCTTAGCTGGCGGTCTGGGCTGTTTCCCTCTTGACGACGGATCTTATCACTCGCCGTCTGACTCCCAAGCACAAGTCACTGGCATTCGGAGTTTGTCTGAACTCGGTAACCCGGGATGGGCCCCTCATCCAAACAGTGCTCTACCTCCAGGACTCTTTCGCTTGAGGCTAGCCCTAAAGCTATTTCGGAGAGAACCAGCTATCTCCAGGTTCGAT
>NZ_CP019640.1:0-10000 GCF_001999905.1 Planococcus lenghuensis | reverse complement strand
CCGATTCGTCCGCTCGACTTGCATGTATTAGGCACGCCGCCAGCGTTCGTCCTGAGCCAGGATCAAACTCTCCGATATGGAGTCTTGATTGACTCTTGCTGGCGCAGCGGCCATGGTCACGGAGGTGACGCATGACGCGCTGCTATTTGATTCACTTAAGAATCGTGTTTGTTTCTTAGCGTTTTGCTGTTCAGTTTTCAAGGTTCAGTTCAGGCCGCTGTTGTTTGCAGCAACTTTACTAATATAACATCTTTCTAACTCGCCGTCAACCGTAAAATTCATTTTATAAATCCATGTGTTTCAGCGACTTAACTATAATAACAAGTATACATGTCTATGTCAACACGCTGTTTCATCTTTTTATATTCTTCAGACGCAAACCAATAAAAAAGTAAACAAAGGCTCTGTTAAAGAACAACGTTGATTTTTTCATCGCAAAAGTATGGAGCAAAAAGCGGAAGCTCCAGCAGTAAAGTGAAATGCCGAACAACCAAGGCTTTTAAATGCGAGTTAGTTTGGTGCAAGTCAACGGCAGCTGGCAGTGCGACTTCCTGTCACGCCTGCTGCATGACCCAAAAAGATGCGCTACTGCGCAAGCTCATCAGAAAGAGGAGCTGTTTTGTGGAATATCAGCAGCAATATTTAACATAGTCTAAACAAAAAAGAATTCTCATATCCTTAACCGTCGTGAAGACATAAAGTATTTTCCGACAGTTATATAATCAGTTTAAATGGTATATCAATATTGATTTGTTTTGATACTTTATTGGAACAGAACGGATAGGATTTTGTAATTCGCTGGCTTACTAAAAAACAAAGAGAGTTTTAGCAGAAAGAAATGGAGTTCTAAGTTCTGTCTTTAATGACAACTTGAAGTCTCGCAAAGCTTGCATCTATTCTAAGAATAAAAAAGCAGCCAATCTCTTTGTAACAGAGATTGGCTGCAGCATCACTTATATTGTTTCACTATCATTTGCATCTTCTTCTGATTCTTCTTCTGTCAGCAGCACGTCATCATCTGCATTCGGTCCCGGTTCAATTTTCTTTTCCTTGTCTTCTTCCGGAATCTCAATATCTTTCTGCACTTTCGCTACAGATGCCACTGTTTCTTCTTCGCCTAGACGGATCAATCGCACGCCTTGGGCACTTCGGCCATTAATCGATACATCATTGACGTCAAATCGGATGACGACTCCGTGTTCTGTGATGATGATAATGTCCTCGGATCCATCCACGGTACGTACAGCAGCGAGCGGACCATTTCTGTCTGTGATCTGAGCGGTCTTAATACCGTAGCCGCCCCTTGACTGAATCCGGTATTCTGATTCATTTGTCAGCTTACCGTATCCTTTCTCAGTTACGACTAGGATGAAATCATTCGATTCCAGCACTTCCATGCCGACCACCCAGTCACCATCACGCAGCCGGATACCGCGAACACCGCCGGCTGTCCGGCCCATGCTTCGAAGTTCCGTTTCCGGAAAGCGGATTAATTGTCCGCTCCGAGTTCCGATAACAATTTCTTTTTCGCCGTCTGTTAGCTTGGCAGAAATCAATTCATCATCTTCGCGCAGTAAAATAGCAATCAAGCCGTTCGTCCGGATATTCGCAAATTGGGAAAGTGTCACACGTTTCGCTGTTCCATTTTTCGTTGTGAATACTAAATAAGCATCATCAGTGAATTCACTTACACGAATCATTGTCGTCACTTTTTCGTCTTTATCGATCTCCACGACGTTCACAAGTGGCAGCCCTTTTGCTGTTCTTCCGAATTCAGGAATTTCAAATCCTCTTTTACGGAAGACTTTTCCTTTACTTGTAAAGAATAGGATAGTATCGTGCGTCGAGGTATAAAGCAGATGTTCGACGAAGTCATCATCATTCGTTCCCATACCTTGCATACCACGGCCGCCTCTTCCCTGACTGCGATATGTGTTAGCCGGCAGACGTTTGATATAACCATTATGAGTCAGCGTAACGATTGAGGCTTCCACTGGAATGAGATCCTCGTCTTCAATCACTTCTGCGCCGCCGGTTGTAATTTCCGTACGACGTTTGTCGCTGAACCGGTCCCGGATTTCTGTCAACTCCTCGCGGATAATCTGAATAATCCGTTGTTCATCAGCGAGAATCGCACGAAGCTCTTCAATCAATTTCACGAGTTCCTGATACTCTTCTTCGATTTTATCGCGCTCCAGCCCAGTCAGCCGCTGAAGACGCATATCTAGAATCGCCTGGGACTGACGTTCACTTAACGAGAACTGCTCCATTAAACCATTTCGTGCTTCTTCTGTTGTTTGGGAAGCGCGGATCAGTGCAATGATTGCATCAATGTGATCAAGCGCAATGCGGAGACCTTCCAGAATGTGGGCCCGATCTTCCGCTTTTTTCAACTCATACTGTGTACGGCGGCGAATAACTACTTTCTGATGCTCCAAGTAATGGTGCAATGCTTCTTTCAGGCTCAATACTTTTGGCTGGCCATCCACAAGCGCGAGCATATTAATGCCGAAGCTCGTCTGCAATGCTGTCTGCTTATATAAATTGTTCAGAATTACACCTGCACTGGCATCCCGCCGGATCTCCATTACAACGCGCATTCCGTTTCGGTCAGATTCATCCCGGAGGTCTGTGATGCCGTCTATTTTTTTATCGCGTACAAGTTCCGCTATTTTTTCAATCAATCTTGCTTTGTTAACTTGATACGGCAGTTCATGAACCAGAATCGTTTCTTTGCCGTTTGCCCGTGTTTCAATTTCAACTTTGGCCCGGATTAGCACAGCACCCTTACCGGTTTCGTACGCCCGGCGGATACCGCTCCGTCCGAGAATTATACCACCTGTCGGAAAATCAGGACCTGGAATACTGTCCATCAGCTCTTCAGTCGTGATCGCCGGATTCTCAGCCAACGCAAGTACAGCATCGATCGTTTCTCCCAAGTGATGTGGCGGAATATTTGTCGCCATACCGACCGCGATTCCTGACGTGCCATTTACGAGCAGGTTCGGGAATCGGCTTGGCAGGACAACTGGCTCTTTTTCCTGGCCATCGTAATTATCCTTATAATTAATCGTGTCTTTATTAATATCACGCAGTAATTCCATTGCAATTTTAGACATCCGGGATTCCGTATAACGCATGGCAGCTGCTGCATCGCCATCGACTGAACCGAAGTTGCCGTGACCATCAACAAGCATATACCGGTAGCTGAAGTCCTGCGCCATGCGGACCATTGTGTCATAGACAGCGGTATCGCCGTGCGGATGGTATTTCCCGATTACATCTCCGACAATACGGGCAGATTTTTTATATGACTTATCCGCAGTGTTACCCATGTCCTGCATCGCATACAGAATGCGGCGATGAACAGGTTTCAGGCCATCCCGGACATCGGGAAGAGCACGTGAGACGATGACGCTCATCGCATAATCCAAAAAGGATGTCCGCATCTCCGTGCTGAGATTTATTTCTTTAACGCCGCGGCGTGGCAAATCGGCCATACTGGCATCCCCCTTTTGCTTTCATCAATTAAATATCAAGGTTTTTCACGTAACTTGCGTTTGATTCAATAAAGTTCCGGCGCGGCTCCACTTCATCGCCCATCAGCATCTGGAATGTTTCATCTGCCAGCATGGCATCTTCCAGTGCGACCTGGAGAAGTGTCCGGTACTCCGGATCCATCGTCGTATCCCACAGCTGAGTAGCATTCATTTCACCTAGGCCCTTGTAGCGCTGGATATTTGGCTTCGGTGTTGCAGGCAGCTGGGCCAGTGCATCCTGCAGTTGCTGATCTGTATAGACGTAATCAATATGCTTGCCCTGTTTAATCTGATAGAGTGGCGGCTGTGCGATATAAACATACCCGGCTTCAATCAGCGGCCGCATGTAGCGGAACAGGAATGTAAGGAGCAAGGTACGGATGTGCGCACCATCCACATCTGCATCTGTCATGATGACGACTTTATGATAGCGTGCTTTTTCAAGTGCGAATTCATCACCGATGCCAGTTCCAAGCGCTGTGATGATTGCACGAATTTCCGCATTTGACAATATTTTATCAAGACGGGCTTTTTCCACATTGATGATTTTTCCGCGCAGCGGCAGAATCGCCTGGAAGTGACGATCACGTCCTGCTTTAGCTGAACCGCCTGCGGAATCACCTTCTACAATATAGATTTCAGAGATTTCCGGATCGCGCGATGAACAATCAGCGAGTTTACCCGGAAGGCTTGATATTTCGAGCGCTGACTTTCGCCGTGTAAATTCGCGTGCTTTTTTCGCAGCAAGACGGGCACGGGAAGCCATTAGCCCTTTCTCAATGACTTTTCGTGCAGAAGATGGATTCTCAAGCAGGAAGCGCTCAAGACCATCTGAAAAGAGGTGATTGACAATTTGGCTGACTTCCGAGTTGCCGAGTTTCGTTTTTGTCTGTCCTTCAAATTGCGGATCTGGATGTTTAACCGAAATGACTGCAGTCAGTCCTTCGCGCACATCCTCACCTGTCAGGTTTGGTTCCGCATCCTTTAACATGCTGTTTTTACGGGCATAATCATTAATAACCCGGGTCAAAGCTGTCTTGAAGCCGGATTCATGCGTTCCGCCTTCATAGGTGTTGATGTTATTGGCAAATGAATAAATTGTTGAAGCGTAGCCGCCGTTGTACTGCATAGCCACTTCAACAGATACACCCTCTTTTTCACCTTCCACGAAAATCGGTTCTTCATGGAGCGGATCTTTAGAACGGTTGAGGTGCTCGACATATGAACTGATGCCGCCTTCGTAATGATACGCATTTTCTTTTTCTTCGCCTTCCCGTTCGTCCGCAATGACGATTTGAAGTCCCCGGTTCAGATACGCCAGCTCACGAAGGCGATTTGCCAAAATGTCATATTCATATACGGTAGTCTCTGTGAATATTTCTGGATCGGCTTTGAACCGGACAGTCGTTCCGCTTGCTTCTGTCTCGCCGATTACATTCAATTCTTCTATCACAGCACCGCGTCTGAATATGATGCGGTGCTTTTTGCCGTCTCGGCTGACAACCACTTCCGTAGTTTCGGAAAGTGCGTTAACGACCGAAGCACCTACACCATGGAGACCGCCGGATACTTTATAACCGCCACCGCCGAATTTTCCGCCTGCGTGCAGTACGGTCATGATGACTTCTACAGCCGGCCGGCCCATCTTTTCGTGCATGCTGACAGGAATACCGCGTCCATTATCTTCCACACGGATCCAATTATCTTTTTCAATCGTGATTTTAATCTCATCGCAATAACCGGCGAGTGCTTCGTCGATACTGTTATCCACAATTTCCCATACTAAATGATGGAGGCCTCTCGAACTTGTCGAACCGATATACATACCAGGCCGTTTCCGGACTGCTTCGAGTCCCTCCAGCACTTGGATCTGATTAGCATCATACGTTTGCTGCAATGCACTTTCTTCCATTGCCATTTGGTTCACCTGCTCTTCCCGGCAGCTATAATCTGCCTTGCTCTGCTTTTTTTATCAGTGACTGCGCCCGGTAAGGCGAAGTATAGACTGCCTGCTCTGTTATAACGCGTGAACGACCCATCTCATGGCCGCTATCATTCGGCAGTATGGCAATCACTGATTTTATCCGGATGAAACGATTTCGATCAAGCTGAACGTACAACCGTTTCACTCCTTTACTGTTCCTTTAGAAACCTCAAAAAGCTTGGCTTGCCGGATGGTCTCATGCTGAATGCCTTCCACACTGGTTGTAGTAACGAACGTCTGGACAGTGCCTTGGATCGTATTAAGCAAATGTGTCTGCCGGTAATCATCCAATTCCGACAGCACGTCATCCAGCAGAAGTACCGGCGCTTCGCCGACTTCCTGTTTGATGAGTTCAATTTCTGCAAGTTTCAGAGACAGAGCGGTTGTCCGCTGCTGTCCTTGAGAACCATAAGTCTGTACATCATAGCCGTTTACTAAGAATTGCAGTTCATCGCGGTGAGGGCCGGCTAACGTCACCCCTCGTTCGAGCTCCCGTTTCTGAAGCCCGCTCAGTTTCTGTTCCAAAAAAGACGCCATTTCACCAGGTGCCCATTCCGGATCCAGTCCGCTTACCGGCAAGTAGCGGATCTGAAGTTCCTCAAGCCCCCGGGAAATGCCGCGATGAATCGGTTCGGCCCATTTCTGCAAAAGTGCCATAAACTCGAACCGCTTTCGGATGATCTGCACTGCTGCTTCGATGAATTGGCTGTTGTATACATCGAACATCACATCATCCACTCTGCTTTTTCCGTAATTTTGTTTCAATATGTGATTCCGCTGTTTTAAAAGGCGCTGATATGTCAGCAGGTTATGCAGATAAACCGGTGAGATTTGACCAATCTCCATATCGATGAACCGGCGTCTGACTTGCGGGCTTCCCTTTACGAGGTGCAGATCCTCGGGTGCAAACATGACCACATTAAGCTGGCCGATGTAATTGCTGAGGCGGTTCTGTTCCAAGTGGTTAACCCGGGCCTTTTTCCCTTTTTTCGACAGCGTGATTTCAAGCGGAAGATTCCCGTGTCTGCGGTGCACGTCACCTTTTATTTTACCATATTCCGCATCCCAGCGTATCAATTCACGATCGTTTGAAGTGCGGTGGGATTTTGCCATAGAAAGCACGTAGAGTGCCTCCATGATATTAGTTTTGCCTTGTGCATTTTCACCGATGAATACATTGATTTCCGGTGCGAACGGCAGATCCAGCCCTTCATAATTGCGGAAATTCTCAAGCTGCAGCCGGTCAATCCGCATGAGGTTTTGTACCTTCAGCAGCGGAAATACGGAATCGTCCGGTGCCCGGTACATTAACCGTGTCTCCAGGCCGGAGTTTTCTGCCCCGCCGGTCTTCAGCCTCTCCGTTCACAAAAACGGCATATTCGCTCAGAAACCACTTTGCCATTCCGCCCGATTGAATCGCATCGGTCATTTTTAAAAATTGGCCGAGCGTTATAAATTCCGATTCGATCATGATCTCTTTCAAAATAGCCTCAGTCCTTCTGCTGTTTGTATAGTTTTATTTTAACGTATGGCTTGCCATAAGTAAAAAAGGATAGCCCGTGCAGGCTATCCTGTTACCATTGACACTCCTCTGGCTATCACAGCGGAATTCTAAAGCACCTGGACGGTTTCCGATATTTTCTCTGCAGCATTTTTCCTTAGAAAAAAGAGGAGGTAAAATGCCGGTCAGCTGATAGCATGGATCTTTCTTTGTTCTTTATTCATTATAACAGAACGAACGTTCGTATGAAAGGGAAATACTTAGATTTTTATCCGGACCCATTGCGCTGGTTTTGCCTGTGAATATTGCTGAAATGCTCAGTAGGTGCGTACAGGCAAAATAAGCTGGAGAATTGAATCATCCAGCGCCGAACGCAGGATAAACGGACGCATAGCGCCGGTAAATTGGATAACCACGTCTTGCCCATCGATCGCTTTCAGTGCATCCATCATAAATTTGGCGCTGAAGGAAATTTTCAGTTCCTCTCCTTCAATCGCTTCCGCCAGCAGCTGTTCCTCAACTTTACCGACTTCCGGTGAATTTGAAGACACTTCCACCTCATCGCTGCCATTCGCTGAAAAGCGAACCACGTTATTGCGTTCCTCACGCGCCAGAAGTGAAGCCCGATCAATCGCCTGCAGCAATGCACGGCCGTTCACTGTTACTTGCGTTTTATATTCAGACGGAATCAGACGGGATGTGTCCGGGTAATTTCCTTCCAGGAGACGAGAGAAAAACAGAATATTTTTGGACCGGAACAGCACTTGCTGGCTGGTCATGACAACTTCTACCGGATCTGCTGAGTCATCGAGAATTTTGTTTAATTCATTCAGGCTTCTGCCAGGGACGACTGCATTATGCTCCTCGTCCTGAACCGATTCCAGCTTTGTCTTGCGCCGGGCAAGTCGGTGGCTGTCAGTTGCTACACAAACGAGTTCTCCGTCTTTTACTGCCCAATGAACACCAGTAAGTACTGGCCGTGTTTCTGAGCTTGAAACTGCGAAGACGGTTTCCCGGATAATCGTTTTCAGGAGATCAGCAGGAATTGTGAATAACTCATCCTCCTGCACATCCGGCAGATGTGGATAATCCAGCGGATCCAATCCAATCAAGTGAAACTCGGATTTACCGGAACGGATGTGCGTCTGAAAATTGCCGTTGATTTCAATTTCCACTTCATTTGTCGGCAGTTTCCGGATGATTTCACTAAAGACACGTGCCTGAAGAACAATGCTGCCTCCTTCTGAAACCTGCAGGATCTGCTTGCCATCTTCTTCTGCAGGAATGAATGTCTGAATTGTGATGTCAGAATCACTTCCTGTGAGACTCACGCCTTCAGCAGACACATCCATCTTTACACCTGTCAAGATGGGAATAGCTGTTTTAGAGCTGACTGCTTTCATAACGTCGCTCAAACCATCAAGCAGGCGGTCGCGTTTAATTTCGAATTTCATAAGTTCATACCTCGCTTATATATTATTATTTTAAAGATCTTTTAAACAGTAATAGTAGTAGGGGCTGTGGATATGTGGATAACCGCTTCAAAGTGAATGCTGTCAGTCAGTCTGACTGTTGATAAACTGTGTATAAAAAGTGGGATAACCCGGCAGGTTATCCACAGGCAATTTCCGGTTACTTCCCGAGCGAACTTTTGATTTTCTTCACATCACGCTGGAGAACCTTATTATCTTTAAGCATGACAGAGATTTTCTCATGTGCATGGATGACGGTTGTGTGATCCCGTCCGCCGAACTCTTCGCCGATTTTTGGAAGCGAAAAATCAGTTAATTCCCGTGATAAGTACATGGCGATCTGACGGGGAAAAGCGATGTCTTTCGTACGGCGCTTCGTTTTAAAATCTTCCAGCTTCACATGAAAATGCTGGCCGACGGCGTTCATAATATCAAGAATCGAAATCGTCTTCGGTTTGGTATTCGGAATGATGTCTTTCAGCGCTTCGGCAGCGAGTTCTCCGCTCATATCCCGATTTGTCAGCGATGAGTAAGCGACCACACGGATCAGCGCACCTTCAAGCTCCCGAATATTGGAATCAATCTGATTTGCAATATACACCATGACGTCATTCGGAATGTCCAGTCCGTCCGCCTTCGCTTTTTTGCGCAGAATCGCAATACGGGTCTCCAGATCCGGCGGGGTAATATCTGTTATAAGCCCCCACTCAAAGCGGGAACGCAGCCGGTCTTCCAGCGTCGGGATCTCTTTGGGCGGCCGGTCACTGGAAATGATGATTTGTTTCGCTTCTTCATGAAGTGCATTAAATGTATGAAAAAATTCCTCTTGTGTCTGCTCTTTTCCGGCCAGAAATTGAATATCATCGATCAGCAGTACATCAACATTCCGGTATTTATTGCGGAAGTCTCCCGTTTTATTGTCACGGATAGAGTTGATGAATTCATTTGTGAATTTCTCCGACGAAAGATACACGACTTTCGCTTTCGGATTGTGTTCGATCACGTAATGACCGATCGCGTGCATTAGGTGTGTCTTGCCAAGTCCTACTCCTCCATAAATGAACAGCGGGTTATACGCTTTGGCCGGCGCTTCAGCGACGGCGAGAGAAGCGGCATGCGCAAACCGGTTACCGGATCCGATTACGAATGTATCGAATGTGTAACGCGGATTAAGCATGCCGGGAAGCGTTCCAGACTGTTCATGATCGTCTGCCTGCACACGCGGTGCAGGCAGTTCAAAATCATCCACTTCCTGATCTTTGGGCACAATGAACTTAACGAGAAGTTCTTTATTCGTTAAATCGTTTAAAATACCGGTGATCAGGGGTACGTAATGGTTATCAAGCCAATCCCTGGCAAATGAATTCGGCGCGGCAATAGTAACTGTCTCGCCTTTGAACGACAGAAGTTTAGTCGACTTCAGCCAGGTCTCGAAGCTTGGTTTAGAGATTTTCGTTTCAACTTGTTCTAAGACACTTGACCACAGCTCATCCAAGTGTTCCAA